>CAYING010000058.1:0-12144 GCA_964364715.1 uncultured Planctomycetales bacterium | reverse complement strand
TGGCGTGAAATACCGAAAAATAAAAGCGACCAAGACCATGAGCTACATAGATATTATGGTCGGGCAATCGGCGCCTTAGAACAAATTATATACCTTGCAGCTCTGTTGCAACCTAAGCCTACCTATACCGTAATCGGAATTTGGCTTGCATTCAAAGTTGCAGGACGATGGGAGAGAAGTAAAATTGAATATGAAAAGAATAGAGAAAAAGATAGATTGTACATACATGTAATTTATAGCAATTTTACAATAGGGAATGCCTTTTCCTTGATTTATGCTTTTATTGGTGTGCATGTAACTCTTCTTATTCAAAAAGGCAATATCCCCGGACTTATTTCGTTAATAATAGGCGCTTTACTGGGATCGAGCATTTTCTATTGGTTTACCAAGCGTCAGTCTGAGCGTGTAAAAGATTTTTATAAAAGACAATCAATCGTTTAATATCATGAGCACACCACCAAGTCCAAAAGAAAAAGAAAGCAGCAATAGCTCTGCTAACTATCCTCAGCTAGAAAATAATCCGGAGTGGAAATGGAGTATCGATACTACGATTTCTGCAGGTGCGGTGCTAATCGCTTTAGCAGGTTTTGTTCTTTGGACCTTACCCCCAAATAAGTTTTGGACGATAATTTATGAAAATCGTTGGGAAACTTACGGCTGGCCGTTGGGTGCACTATTTGAGGACTTTGGTTGAGTTTTTAAATAAAATTTACAAACAGGGTTCTGTCTCTATTTAACAATAGGAGGGTTGGATGAAGTTAAATTTTTTTTGGCTGCAGATATTTATTCTTGTAGTCAGTATCAATATTTTAAGTATTAAGTCACCCGCTTCCGAGCGGATTTCAGATCCCAATCTGGGATTATCAATTTTACCGCCTCAAGGAGAAGACTGGCATTATATAAAAGACAATCCCAACGGTGGCTTAATGTACGGCAAGAAAATCAATAGCTCTTCTCATACTTTTGTTTGTTCCTTTGTCGTAGTGCCAGCTGGCAAAGATTTTGATAGCTCGGATAAATTCTTAGAAACTGTTAAGCAACAGCAGGAAGGCGGCATAGATAAAAAAAGATTTAAAGATCTAAAATCGAATTACAACTTGAATAAGCGTTTTGGGCCATTGTCTGTTGAATATCAATTATCTGCCGTTGATAAGCTGCGCAAGGATAATAAAGGAGCACCTTTGATTCAGAAGAATTATGGTTATTCTTTTATCCATCCCAAAATATCAAAATACATTGTCGATATTGCATGTTCTGAGAGAGGAAGTGCTGAAGAACTTTTTTCATCGTTTGAAGAGGAATGTAAAAAATTTATAGATAGTCTTGAATTCGAATGACCAGAATTTTTATCATATTGAATAATAGGGAATAACGCCCTAATAAAACTAATGATTAACACACAAACCAAAAAAATCTTTCTCGAAACCTACGGCTGTGCCATGAACTTCGCCGACACGGAGATCGTGAAGACGGTTTTGGCGAAGGAGAATTTTGCTTTTGTCGATGATGAGCACGAGGCGGATATTGTAATGCTGAACACCTGCGCCATCCGCGAGAACGCGCACAGGAAGGTCTTCGGCCGCATCCACAATATCCGCCACCAAAGGGAAGAGCGCGCCCTCCCGAACCCGCTCTTCGGCATTCTGGGCTGTATGTCGACGAACTTGCGCCAGGACCTTTTGGACGACCGCAGTTTGAAGATCGATTTCATCGCCGGCCCGGACAGCTACAAACGCTTACCCGACTTGATCCGCCAGGCCGTCCAAGGCACAGAAGGCGGGGAAAAGGCCTTTGATGTGACCCTTTCCGAGTTTGAAACGTATTCCGACATCACTCCCACGCGAACACCTGGGGCAGTGAACGCGTGGGTCTCAGTCATGCGCGGCTGCAACAACTTTTGCACGTTCTGTGTCGTGCCGTACACGCGCGGCCGCGAGCGCAGCCGTTCGGTCGAAAATATCGTGGAAGAGGCCAAACGCCTGGCCGATGAGGGTTTCAAACAGGTGACGCTCCTGGGCCAGAACGTGAATTCGTACCGCCACGAGGAATGCGATTTCGCCGATTTGATCGACGCGGTAGCCCGGGTGAAGGGAATCGAACGCATCCGCTTCACGTCGCCGCACCCGAAAGATTTTCCGGAAAAACTTTTGAACGTCATTATCGAAAATCCCAAAGTGTGCAAGCAGGTGCATCTGCCCCTGCAGGCCGGCAACAACCGCATTCTCGACGCGATGAACCGCACCTACACGCAGGAAGAATTTCTGGCGCTCGTGGACAAAGTCCGCTCGCTGTACCCGGCGATGGCGTTGACGACCGATGTGATCGTCGGTTTTCCAACGGAAACGAGAGAAGAGTTTGAAGACACGTACAAGGTCATGGAAACGGCTCAATTCGATTCCGCGTTCATGTTTAAATATTCCGAACGAAAGGGAACAGCGGCTTCGAAAAAATGGCCGGACGATGTGAGCGAGGATGAAAAGACAAAACGCATTATCCGCCTCAATACACTACAGACCAACGTTACCCTCAAAAAAAATCAAGCCGAAATCGACAAAACTTTGCAAGTGCTTCTGGAAGACCCGACCACACCGTCTGATGAGATCATTGTCGGCCGCACCGATTCCGGCAAGCTTGTTATTCTGCCAAAAGGCAACCTCAAGTCCGGCCAGTTTGTGAACGTGGCCATTCACTCCGCCACCCCGCACGCGCTGAAAGCCTGCCTGCCGGGCAGGGGCGAGGCTGTGCCGGCGGCTGTTTGACATAATTATGTTGTTATGTTATTCTTTGAGCAAAAGGAGGGCAGGAGATGATTAAATTACGGACCACCGTCTATCTGCAAAGTGAACTTCTTCGCATGCTCAAATTGCGGGCAATCAAGACACGCCAGTCTATTTCCGAATACATTAACCAGGCCCTTACCCAGAACCTGCACGAGGAAGAAAAAGACCTCGCTGACATTCAAAAAATCCTCAAAGAGCCGGCCATCCCCTTTAGTAAGGTCCTCAAAAAGCTCAAAATACAAAATGACGTACAGCATTGAAGTAAAAGCTCGGTCGTCAAGGCTCTGTCCAAGATACCCCGCGCCGACCAAGCCCAGATCGCTCAAAAAATCCAGACGCTGGCCCAAAACCCCAGGCCGGAGCATTCCGTCAAACTCGCCGGTTCTCCGTACTGCAGGATCCGCTGCGGGGTTTACAGGATCATTTACGATATTCAGGATGACAACCTGATTATTGTTATTCTTAAGGTCGGCCACCGCAAGGACGTCTACCGGTAAACGCCCGCTTGAATTTCCATCCTGAATCAGCTATATTAAACAACATGAAAATCGCAGAGAAACATCTCATTACCGCTGAAGAACTGCACGCGAAGCTCCAGCACGTGAAGGTCGGCGGAAACGTCTGCCATTATTCGCTCAAAAAATGTGAAGAGCTTGTGCCGCTCGTCAATGAAATCAACGCGCTTAAGAAAAAGCAGAACGCAATTGTGCTCGCGCATTCGTACGTGAGCCCGGAGATCACGTACGGGGTTGCGGATTTTGCAGGGGATTCGTACGAACTGAGCAAAAGCGCGTTGCAGAGCACAGCAAGCACGATCGTTTTTGCGGCAGTACGTTTTATGGGTGAGACCGCGAAGATTTTAAACCCGCAGAAGGAAGTTTTAATTCCAGGCCTGCTCGACGGCTGTACGCTGGCGGATTCGATCGACGCGGCAAAGGTGAGAAGTTTGCGCAAACAATTCCCTGACCACACGTTCGTCTGCTACATCAATACCACCGCCGAAGTAAAAGCAGAATGTGATGTTTGTATTACATCATCCAATGTTTATGACGTGGCGGTACGGATCCCGAACGAAAAAATTTATTTCCTGCCGGATAAATTTATGGGACAGAATCTTGTTAACGAAATGAAGGCGCGCGGCATTAAGAAGGACATTAAATTTTACGACGGGATCTGTTACGTGCACGAGGAATACGACCCCGAACAGATCCACCGGATCCGTTTGGAATATCCGGGCGCGAAGATCGTGAGCCACCCGGAATGCCGGCCGGCCGTGTGTGCGGAATCAGATTTTGTAGGAAGCACGTCGCAGATGTTGAAATATATGCGGACAGCGGAAGCAAAGGAATTTTTGATGCTGACCGAATGCGGGCTGTCGTCGCGCCTGCAGGTGGAGTTTCCGGACAAAAAATTTGTCGGAAGCTGTACGCTCTGCCGATATATGAAGTCGAATACCCTGAGTGATATTTTGCGCGTTTTAAAGCACCCAGCGGCCCGCGACCGTGTTATAATCGACACAAAAGTGCGCGAGAGGGCGTTGAAGTGTATTGAGCAGATGTTTTATTATACAGAAGGAGTCAAATCCTAAATTCTAAACTCTAAATCCTAAATAAATACGAATTACCAAAATCCAAATGTTCAAAACGTTTTGAATTTTGGTGATTGGAGTTTTGAAATTGTTTAGGGTTTAGGATTTAGTGCTTAGGATTTTACGTTGCGATGAATAACTTGGGTATCGTCGAAACACAATTCTGCGAACTGTTTACCGATCAGCCCTTGACCCTGAAAAGCGGGGTGAAGTTCGGGCCGATTAACGCCGCGTACGAAACGTACGGGACTTTGAATAAAGACAAGTCCAACGCGATCCTCGTGTTCCATGCGCTGACCGGCGACGCGAACGCCGCGGGTTTTCACAAAGATTCCAAAAAACCCGGCTGGTGGAACGACATGATCGGCCCGGGCAAAGCCTTTGATACAAATAAATATTTTCTCATTTGCTCCAATGTCCTCGGCGGGTGCAAAGGCACAACCGGCCCGGCCTCGATCGACCCCAAGACGAACAAACCCTACGGCCTGAGTTTTCCGATGGTGACGATCGATGACATGGTCGTTGTGCAGAAAAAATTAATCGAACATTTAGGCATTAAAAAACTTTTCGCGATCTCCGGCGGGTCAATGGGCGGGTTGTCGGCTTTGAAATGGTCGGTCCTGTACCCGGACAGCGTGTCCTCCGTCGTATTGGTTGCGACAAATTACCGCCACACCGCCCAACAAATTGCGCTGCACGAAGTTTGCCGTCAGGCCATTATGTCCGACCCGGATTGGCAAAAAGGGGATTATTACGGAAAATCTCTCCCGGCGCGCGGAATGGCTTTGTCGCGGATGATCGGGCACATCACGTATATGAGCGAGAAGTCGATGGATGAAAAATTCGGCCGCAAACTGATCGGCAAAGAAAAAGTCGGCTATGATTTTTCGCATGATTTTGAAGTCGAAAACTATTTAAAATACCGCGGCGACAGTTTTGTTCAAAGGTTCGACGCAAATTCTTATTTATATCTGACCAAGGCGCTGGATTATTTTGATTTGTCGGAGGAGGGAAATCTTGTCAAAGTTTTGCAAAATGTTCAGGCGAGTTTTCTGATTATTTCATTTACCTCCGACTGGCTTTATCCGTCGTACCAATCGAAAGAAATGGTCCGCGCGCTGAAGGCCAACGACATCGACGTGTCCGACATTGAGATCAACAGCCATTACGGCCACGACGCCTTTTTAGTCGAGGTCGAGGGCCAGTCGAAACTGATCAAACATTTTCTGGAAAGAATTGCGAAACAAAATCATGCCCACAAATGACCTAACGCAAATTCGTTTAGACCACAAGGTGATCCTCGGCCTGGTCGAGCCCAATTCCCGCGTCCTGGACTTAGGCTGCGGCGACGGAACTTTGTTGGCGCTTTTGGCGAGCGAAAAACAGATCAAAGGCACGGGCGTTGAGATCAGCGAACAGGCGATTTATCAATCGATGGCCAAAGGCATTACGATTTCCCACGCAGATATTGACTCGGGGTTGACGGATTACGGCGACAAAAGGTTTGATTATGTGATCTTAAACGAAAGTTTGCAGCAGGTTTTACATCCGCAGAAAGTCATTCTCGAAGCCTGCCGGGTAGGGAAGAAGGTCGTCGTCGGCATTCCGAACTTCTGCCACATCCGCGCGCGGTTCCAAATCTTTTTCCGGGGCAAAGTCCCGGTCACGCATCAACTCCCCTACGAATGGTATGACACGCCCAACTTACGGTTCTTAAGTTTGAAAGACTTCCGTAAATTCTGCAAGAAGAACGGCATCAAGATCCTCCAAGAGATCGGCATCGCCGAGAACGGCCTCGTCGGATTCCGCCCAAACCTGTTCGCTAAAGCGGGGTTGTATTTGCTCGAGAAGAATTAAATCGTAACAACCCAGAAAACGCTTTCTACCAATCCCTTCCCTGGGCTTGACTCCCCCCTCCATGTGGTATTCTCAGAATGATGATTGGCTCAAGCCAATAAAAACCTTATGGAGGAAATTGTATGAAATATCTATCCCGTTATCTGCGCGCTCAAAAACTTTCCGTTGCCTTTGTGCTGCTGACAGTCTGGTTGCTACACGCACCAAACATCTTTGCCGCCACTATCCCCCAAAAGCTAGATCAAGAAAATCTAATCTTTTTCGATAATACAACCACTAAATCCATCGAAATGATGCGGCAATACACCAATGCACCCCCTACGCGACAGGTCATTAATCAATATCAGGCCGGGAATCAGACCGTGAGCGTTTATGGTATAAAGGCCTTGAAACTGCCGCTTAGCTCTAATGTTGTTCTTGTTGACCGAGAAGTTAACTTTACCACTCAAACGGATACACTGACTATTAGACGATTGAACAAAGATGACCCTTCCGGAGCTCAGGTTGTCACATACCCGCTCAATCTATTTAACCTCTCCAATGCTCCATTCTATTTTGAAGTAGACCCCTTGGCCGTTGAAGTCGATTCGAACGATCACATATATGTTTTGGCCAGCGGTCCTCAGACTTTTATACTTTTGGAGTATGATCAAAACCTGCAGTTGGTAAGCGCGCATCCGATCAACACTCCGTACACTAACTTCGGCACATATATCGCACGAATAAAACTGGCTGTTGACTGGCAAAGCCCAAAAGTCTACATAGCTTATACGTTCCGATGGGCTGGGAACAGCGCTATTTCCGCCTCCGGTGAATTTATTATTTATGATAGAGCGGCAAGAACAATTATTGCGCAGCAATCATGGTATCCGGCCCCCTTTATTAGTTATCTGCACGATTTTTCATTTTTTATTAATCCACGCACTGAAAATGCGATGGTAGACGCTGTAATGGGTACCAACATGGGTAACGGCGCAATCAGATATCAATTCCGCAGAGTACAAGGCCAATGGGGCAGTCCAGTTAATCCAACGGCGGTGACTACGAACTCGGCAATTTATACTACTTTTGCGCGGGCTGTTCAAAATTCTTTCTATTACGCAGAAACTCAATCTAGCGTGTTACAGGGTAATCCCTCTGTATCTTTTTCAAGTAATGCGGGAATTACTTTTGCAGGGCACACACAATTTGCGGCACCCTTTCCGCCCAACACACTATTGGCTCCTACTGTACTAATGTCCTTCATCGCAGATCCTGCCATTATGCTTCCAACGGCCCCGCCGGCCATTTTTACCGCATATAGGAATTCAAGCCAGCTGCTTGAATTTCATATTCACAAGTATGCGCCGACAAACTTTACTGACACTTTGGTCTATACTTTTCCAGCAAATGAAAGTATCAACGGTTACGCGCCAGTCGTTCCGTATGTAAAATAGAACTAACGGCACCGGTCAGGATAAGGTTTGATCCTGTGCCCTGAACCGAATCAGTTTTTAATTTTTTTATGCGACCCGTCGCAGTAGGGAGGAGTGCGGGTCGTTTTGCAGCCGCAGAGGGCGGCGGTTTTCTTTTCCGTGATCTCAAAATGCTTCGGGAACATTCCGGCAGCGCCGTGCGAGCCGTCGCAAAACGGCTGCTTTCTTGATTCACCGCACGAGCACCACGCGTAGCTGCGCGGTTCGAGTTCGACGATAAAGGGGGCATTGCGGGTGGTGTTCTTTTTAACCATAATGATCCTGATCCTCGACGGAAATCCTGAACTCTAAACCCTAAACCCTAAATCCTAAACAAATTCAAATTACCAAAATTTAATATCAAAACGTTTTGATTTTGTCATTTGAATTTTGGATTTGTTTAGAGTTTAGGGTTTCGGATTTAGAATTTATTCCAATTTATTATGACTCCCATCACAATACGGCGGATTCTTGGTGTGTTTACACCCGCAGAAGGAAAGTTTTTGAACTTGCTCTAACCGAAAGACCACCGGCTGAAATTCTGTTTTCCGGTGTAAGCCGTCGCAAAGCGGCTGATTTTTCGACAGTCCGCAGGCGCACCAGGCATACGTGCCGGGCTGAATTTCTCTCACAAACGGGCCCTTCTGAGCGATCGTCGGCTTTTCCATAACACCTTAAGTTTATTCGAAAAACCTCCCAACGGCAAGAACTTTTCCCCACCCCGGGGATGTCCCCGGGGTGGGATTTTCTCCTTGCAAAATCGCTTTGAAGACCTACAATACCCTTTATGTACTTGTTTTCCTTAATATTTTTAGAGGAAACAAGTACTTATCCCAATTTCTTCTAACGATAATTGGGATTATATAAAGCCCCGCCTGTGGCGGGGCAGGGAAAATTGGGATGAAAACATACGACTATCTCGTCATCGGTTCCGGGATCATGGGTTTGAGCATCGCCCGGTTCCTCAAATCTCTGCACCCGCAGGCCGCGATCCTCATTATCGAGAAGGAAGAAAAGGTCGCGTCCCACGCCTCCGGCAGGAACAGCGGAGTTTTGCACGCCGGATTTTATTACACCGCCGACAGTTTAAAGGCTAAATTCACCGCGGCCGGCAACAAGGCGATGAAAGAATATTGCCGCGCCAAAAATCTTCCCATTAACGAATCCGGCAAATTAGTCGTCGCGCAGAACGCGGATGAACTGGAAAAATTGTACGAGCTGGAAAAGCGCGGCAAGGCCAACGGCTCGAACATCCGTTTGATCGACGAAGACGAGGCCCGCGCGCTTGAACCAAACGTCCTCACCCACAAAAAAGCTTTATACTCGCCGGACACCGCAAGCATTGATCCCATGCAGGTGTGTTTAAGCATTGAATATGATCTGCGCAAAGTGGACGTCGAATTTTCATTTAATAATCAATTTCATTCCCGCCGCGGCAACACGGTCATGACATCCCGCGGAGAATATACCGCCAACAAGATCATCAACTGCGCCGGCCTGTACGCCGACACGGTCGCGCACGCGTTCGGTTTCGGCAAACAGTACACGATGATCCCGTTCAAAGGGCTTTACCTGAAATACACCAAGAACAAGACCGACGTAAAGATGAACATTTATCCGGTGCCGAATCTGAAAAACCCTTTCCTCGGCGTGCATTTCACCAAGACCGTCCACGGCGACATCAAGATCGGGCCGACCGCGATTCCATCGTTCTGGAGAGAAAATTATCAAGGAATGGACAATTTCAAACTGGGGGAGACGGCGGAAGTTTTAGGGCAGGAAAGCCGGCTCTTTTTAACGAACTCGTTCGGGTTCCGCGACCTGGCGTTCGAGGAAATAAAAAAATATAACAAAAAATATTTTATCCATCTCGCGCAAAACCTGGTCCAAAAGATCGACCCGGAAGGATTTACCGAATTCACCAAGCCCGGGATCCGCGCCCAGCTATTGAACACAAAAACCCGGGCCCTGGTCCAGGACTTTGTGATGGAAGCGGACAACCAAAGTATCCATGTCTTAAACGCGGTGTCTCCTGCTTTTACCTGCGCATTCCCATTCGCGGAATATGTTGTCCGGCAGTATGTTGCCGCTTAAATCTTGCCGTTTCACGCTAAACGTGTTACACTCTATATAAGCCTAAAAGAGAAGTATTAGTTGACTTTTCAAGGCATTTTGCTAAGATGGCACAGCTTGTCAGCGAGTAAAAAACTAAAAAATCAGAGGGTAAAATTATGGACATTAAACTGCAGATACAGAGCACGCCCAATCCAAATGCTTTAAAATTTGTCTTAAATGTCCCGGTCAAAACCGAAGGCAAGTTCACGTATAAAAGCGCGGCTGAATGTGAGCCCAACCCGCTCGCCAAAGCGTTCTTTGGAATCAAACATGTGCGGGAAGTTTATTTTTTCGATAATTACATCACAGTGACCCAGAATGGCGACGGCGATTGGGATGTTTTAGAGAGCGAGATCAAGGCGGTCATTATGGCGAAGATCGCCGCGCATGATCCTAATTTCAAAGTGAAAGAACCCGTCAAGCTCGGCCCGGTTTTGGACAACCCTGAAGTGGATAAGATCAATGCTATTTTGGACCAAACCATCCGCCCGGCGCTGCAGATGGACGGCGGGGATCTGAACATCATTGAATTTGAAGGGAACACTCTTAAGGTCGCGTACCAGGGCGCCTGCGGGTCCTGCCCAAGCTCCACGATGGGAACCCTGAAGGCGATCGAGAATATTCTACGCGACGAGTATAAACCGGATATCGTCGTCGAATTAGCCGCGTAATGACAGCTTTAAGCGATAAAAAGTGCAGGCCGTGCGAAGGGATCGGCACGGCGTACAACAGCAGTGAAGCAAAGAAGTTGATGCCGCAGATTCCGGGCTGGCAGATCACCGCCGACGGCAAAAGCATTGAGAAGGAATTTGCGACAAAGAATTTTTCAGCAGCGGTCGATTTTGTCAACAAGATCGCGGCCATTGCTGAAGACGATGATCATCACCCGGACATTCATCTGACGAATTACAGAAAATTGAAGATCGTTTTAAGCACGCACGCGCTGAAGGGGTTGACCGAGAACGATTTTATCGTCGCGGCGAAGATCAATGAAGCGCCGGTGCAGTTGAAGAACAGTTAAATCCCGGCCGAAGTCAGCCGGGATAAATTCGTCCAGCAACTTTATGTTCGCTGGCGCTCCATAAAGTTGGGGCTCATTTATGTTCAAAATTAATAGAAAGTTGGAATACGCCCTGATCTCGCTCAAGTATATGAGCACAAAGAAGCAGGGGCAGCTCACGTCCGCCAAGGAGATCTGCGATATTTACCATACGCCGTTCGATCCGACGTCGCGGGTGCTGCAGATTCTCGTCCAGCGCGGTGTTTTGAAAGCCGAACAGGGCGCGCACGGCGGGTACCAGATCGTCAAGGACCTGTCCAAGATCACCCTGGCAGAGCTGACCGAATGGATCACCGGCCCCATCGAGATCGCGAGCTGTTTCCACGGGAATTATTCCCACTGTGAACTGACCGGCTCCTGCAGTGTGATCGGGCCGATGTTAAACTTAAATTCAGAGATCAGTAAACTTTTTAAGACCATTATGGTCACTGATCTTATTCAATCCAAGCATCAAAATGAAAAAGCGATCAAGGCAAAACCGCTCGCTACGCTCGCAGCCGGCAAGGAATTAAAAGACGCGGCTCCCGAGTCTTAAGAGATACCCTATGTCCAAATCAGATGAAAAATTGCTGAACGAAAAAACAATCGAGAAAAATACGCTCTCGAGCCGGGAATATAAGTACGGTTTTGTTACCGACATTGAGATGGATACGATCCCCAAAGGCCTTAATGAGGATGTTATCCGTCTGATCGTTGCGAAAAAAGGGGAGCCGGACTGGATGCTCGAATGGCGTTTGAAGGCGTACCGTCATTGGAAGACGCTGGTGGAACCGAAATGGCCGAACTTTACCTACGGGCCGATCGATTACCAGGCCTTGAGCTATTACAACGCGCCGAAAAAGCGCCCCGCGAATTTGAAGGGCATGGAAGAGGTTGATCCGGAGTTGGTGAAGACGTTTGAAAAACTCGGCATTCCTTTATCCGAACAAAAACGTTTAAGCGGGGTGGCGGTGGACGCGGTGTTTGACAGCGTTTCCGTCGGGACAACTCACCAGGCCGAACTCGCCAAGGTCGGCGTCATTTTTTGCTCGATGACCGAGGCGATCAAAGAACATCCGGAACTGGTCAAAAAATATTTGGGCTCGGTCGTTCCGATGGCCGATAACTTTTTTGCCGCGCTCAATGCCGCGGTCTTCAGCGACGGGTCGTTCGGCTATATCCCGAAAGGCGTCAAATGCCCGCTGGAATTGTCCACCTATTTCCGCATCAACGCCGCGGGATCGGGCCAGTTCGAACGCACCTTGATCGTCGCCGAGGACAGCAGTTACGTCAGTTACCTCGAAGGCTGCA
>CAYING010000057.1:0-12298 GCA_964364715.1 uncultured Planctomycetales bacterium | reverse complement strand
ACTTAAGATAGGAATGAAAAATGCGCGACGTTTTAACTTTTATTCTGGCCGGCGGCAAAGGGGAGCGGCTGAACCCCCTGACCCGTGACCGGGCAAAACCGGCGGTTCCTTTCGGAGGGATTTACCGTATTATTGATTTCACCTTAAGTAACTGCATCAACTCCGGGCTGCGCCGTATTTATGTTTTGATCCAGTATAAATCGTTTTCCCTGCAGAAGCATATCTTTTCCGGGTGGGACATTGTCTCCAGCCAGCTTGGGGAATTCATTGACGTGATCCCGGCCCAGCAGCGGATCGGCGCGGACTGGTACAAGGGAACGGCGGATGCTATTTTTCAGAACGTGTATCTTTTGCATGACCACAACCCGGAGATGGTGCTGATCCTTGCCGGAGATCATATTTACAAGATGAATTACGGCAAGATGATCAATTTTCACAAAAAGATGAACGCGGATATGACGGTTGCCTGCGTTTTGATGCCTAAAGAAACAGCGGTCAACTTCGGTGTGATCGAGGTCGACAAGAATCATCGCGTTCAAGGATTCAGCGAGAAACCCAGCAATCCCAAGACCGTTCCCGGCGATCCTTCCAATATCTTCGCGTCGATGGGGATTTATTTGTTCAATAAGGGCGTTCTCTTGAAAGAGCTCGAGATCGACGCGGCCAACCCCCAATCCGACCATGATTTCGGCAAGAATGTCATCCCGCAGATGCTCAAGAACAAGCGGAAGATTTACGTGCACAATTTTTTTGATGAGAAAACAGGGCAGACGCTTTACTGGCGGGATATCGGAACGCGCGACGCGTATTTTCAGGCGAATATGGACCTCATTAAGGCCGGGCCGGATTTTGATCTGTATGATAAATTCTGGCCGGTGCGGACGTATCACGCGCAGTATCCGCCGATTAAGGTTAAGAGTGACATCAGGGGCGGGAAGACTATTACCGGGTCGATCGTTGATTCGATCGTCTCCGGCGGATGTGTGATCACCGGCGCCAGCATCAAACGGTCGGTCTTGTCGTCGAGCGTCAAGGTCCACAGCGGGGCGAATATCGAAGATTCGGTCATCATGGAAGGTGTCATCGTCGGAGAAAATTCCAAGATTCGCAAGGCCATCATCGATAAAGAAGTCGTGATCCCGCCGAATTCTACGATCGGTTACAATCTCGACAGCGATAAAAAGCGGTTCGATATGACGACGTCGGGTGTTGTTATTGTCGCCAAGAAAGCATCGCTGGAGCAATAAATATGACGGAGCAGGGTAATGATCATTAATCCTAAGATCAGAGGTTTTATTTGTACGACAGCGCATCCGGCCGGGTGCGCCGCGCATGTTCAGGAACAGATCGATTTTGTGAAGAAACAGCTGCCGGTCAACAGCGGACCGAAAAAGGTTTTAGTGGTCGGGGCCTCGACGGGTTACGGCTTGGCGTCGCGCATCGTGGCGGCGTTTGGTTCCAGGGCGGCAACGGTCGGTGTTTTTTTTGAGAAGGAGGCGGAGGAAAAACGTACCGCGACCGCCGGCTGGTACAATTCCGTCGCGTTTGAAAAAACGGCGCATAAAGAAGGATTATATTCAAAGAGTTTTAACGGTGATGCCTTTTCCGACGAGGTGAAACAGAAAGTCGCGGAAACCATTAAGAAAGACTTGGGGCAGGTTGATCTGGTCGTCTACAGTTTGGCTTCTCCAAGGAGGGTTCATCCCAAGACCGGGGTGATCGCGAAATCGATCTTGCGGCCCATCGGAAAAAGCTATACCAATAAATCGCTTGATCTCGATACCAATGATGTGGTGACTGTGTCGTTGCCGGCGGCCGTTCAGGAGGAGATTGATCAGACCGTTTCGGTTATGGGCGGGGAAGATTGGCAGATGTGGATCGACCGGCTGGCTCAGGATAATTTGCTGGCGCCAAAGGCGGTCACCGTTGCCTATTCGTATATCGGCCCGGAGATAACGCGCGATATTTACCGTCAGGGAACAATCGGCGCGGCCAAAGATCATCTGGAAGCAACGGCGAAAAAGTTGGACGATCAATTTAAGAAGAACGGCGGGCGTGCCTTGGTCTCGGTGAATAAGGCGCTGGTGACACAGTCAAGTTCCGCGATCCCTTTTATTCCTTTATATTTTGTTTTACTGAATCGGGTGATGAAAGAAAAGGATATAGATGAAAATTGTATCCAGCAGATCCACCGCCTGCTTGCGGAGCGCCTTTATACCGGGAAGAATATTCCGGTTGATCCCGAAGGCAGGGTCAGAGTCGATGATCTGGAAATGAGGGAAGATGTACAGCGCGAAGTGATCAGCCGATGGGGAAAAATTAATAGCGAGAACTTAAAAAATTTTGCCGATCTCGAGGGGTATCATGCGGATTTTCTTAAACTTTTTGGTTTCGGCGTTCCGGGTGTTGACTATACTGCTGATGTCCCGCACGATATTCGGTTGTAATCCCGCCGATGTTTAAATTGTATAATAATGGTGTTAAAAATACCATAATGTCTATAAATGCTACAATATGTATATATGTGCATTTACGGGTAATTCTGTGTGAATGATTGTATGGAATGTCGTTAAATGTAATTTTATGTCCTTTAATTGTTCTTTATGGATTAGTTCATCAAAAAAGCAAAATAAATGTTGACACACGTAATGAGCTATAATAAAGTAAAAATCGTCGGCGAGTAATAATAAGGTGACGAAGTAATAAAAGGCAAGGGCATAAATTTATGGTATTTGAGCAGTTGTTAACGATAGAAGAAGTGGCAAAATATCTGCGCGTTAAGAAACGGACCATTTACGATTGGCTGAAGAAAGGGAAGATCCCGGCGAATAAAACGGTCGGACAATGGCGTTTCAAAAAGGAAAAGATCGACGCTTGGTTGGAAGGGAAAAGTTAACCCCCGCCTTGGCGGGGCAGGGAGGAGTATATGTCGGCGGTAAATCCAAATATCAATGTAGAAAAAGACATCCGTGCGCTGATCGCTGAAATTTTGGAAGCCGAGCCTGATTCATTTGAAGGCGGCGCTCATTTTGTGAAGGACTTGGGGATGGATTCCATGATGGCGTTGGAGATCCTCGCCGGGATCGAGAAGAAATACCGTGTGGTTATCCCGGAAGACCTTTTACCGAAATTCACTGACCTTAACACGACTGTTTCGATCGTTAAAGATCTGTTGGCGAAGAAGAAGTAATACTTCAGTTCACACTTATTAAACCGAAAGGAAAAGTGGACATGTATTTTAAGCGGCTGGAGATCTTCGGGTTTAAATCGTTCGCCGATAAAACCGTCCTGAATTTCGAGCCGGGGATCACCGCGGTGGTCGGGCCCAACGGCTGCGGGAAAAGCAATATTTTTGATTCGATCCGCTGGGTCCTGGGTGAGCAGAGCGTCAAGGAATTGCGCGGTTCGTCGATGGAAGATGTCATTTTTAACGGCACGGATAAAAAACCCGGGCTTGGCTTTGCGGAAGTGCATTTAACGTTCTCCAATGAATCCCGCCTCTTGCCGGTTGAACAGGATGAAATTATCATCACCCGCCGATTGTTCCGTTCCGGTGAGAGCGAATATTTAATGAACAAGAATGTCGTCCGTCTGCGCGATATCCAGGAATTGTTTATGGGAACCGGGATCGGCGCCGAAGCGTATTCTTTGGTCCAACAGGGGAAGGTTGATCTCATTGTCAGTGCCCGGCCGGAAGACCGCCGTGTCATTCTCGATGAAGCGTCCGGTATCACCAAATATAAATCGAAGAAACGCGAAGCGCTTAATAAACTTAAAGATACCGAAAATAATCTTTTACGCATCAACGATATTATTCTGGAAGTCAAACGTCAAATCGGTTCCATCGAACGCCAAGCGACCAAGGCCCGCCGGTACAAAGAAGAATTTGAAAAGCTCAAGACGTATGAAATCCAGCTGTCCAGTTTTCAGATCGCCGAGTTCAACCGTCAAAAAGAACAGTTGAAATTCCAGCTCGATGAAATGCAGGCCCAGGAGAATTCCTTGACCGCTGAATTAAACGAGATCAATAATCTTTTGGAAAGCCAGGGGCAGCTTCTGGCGGAATTGGAACAGAAGATCAATGAAGTGAATTCCGAAGATATTAAGCTGGAAGGCCAGATCGACGTCAACAACCGGCAGATCGGGTTCAACGAGGAGCGTATTCAAAATATTGATGAAACTGTTGTCCGCGTATCTGAGAAAAAGACCCAGCTGATCGAGCGCTGCCGCAAAGAACAGGAGCGTATTGAAGAATTGAAGCAGGCTTTGGCCGGTGTGAATGAGGCCTTGCACCAAAAAGCCCGGAGCCTTAAAGAGAAGAAGGAAGGCTTAAGCGTCATTACGAATACCGTCGCGGAAGCGCAGCGGGCGATCAAACAGTATGAAGAAGTCATCCTCGATATCACCGCCAAACAGGTCAATGTTAAGAATGAATTGACCGAGGTCATGAAGGAGATCCAGGGATGTTTGGCCCGCACCCGCCGCCTGGAATTGGAAAACACCAAAGTCCTGTCGGAAAAATCAGAAGTTGATACACGGTTGAAGAACGTGTGTGAACAGATCGAGCATAGCGTTCAAAAGCTGAATTCGTTACGGGAAGAACAGGAAAAGAATTTTCAGGCGCTGAATGTTCTGGCCGCTGAACTTGCGGTTTTGGACCAGAGTATCGCTGAGCTCGAGAGGAAAAAGATCCTTTTGATCTCCCAAAAAGAATTTATCGAAGAGATGCGGGTCCAGTACCAGGATATGCCTGACCCGGTTGTCGAAGGGAAACTCATCACTCCGTCGGCTCCGCTGGAAAAACACAGCGGGATCATCGGGAAGGTCAAGGACGTGCGCCCGGTTGAAGGGACCAATCTCTATGAGATATCCTGCGAGGCGAAATTCATCGAACTCGATCCGCAGGATATCAACGTCCGGATTACCGGCGTGGAAGAACAGATCGCTCAGAGAAAGGTCCTGCGCGAAGAACTTGCCGTCAAGATCGAAGAGCAGAAATTTCATAATGAGCAGGTCGCCAAAACGATCCACGGCGAAGAGAAGGTGCATTCGATCCTTGAATCGCAGAAGAACGATGTCGGCGAAGAAGTCACGAAACTGACCGGTGAATTGGAGCTGGTGGATTCCGAACTCCAGGAAGTCCGGGAATCTTTAGCGCAAGCGAAGAAGAGCGAACAGGAATTTACCTATCATTTTGACACCTTGGCGCAGGATTTTGATTCGGCGCAGAACAATATCAAAGAGCGTGAAAATTTTATCAACGTGAAGCGCCAGGAAAAAGAAGAGGTCAGTGTTGCGATCGCGCAGCTGGAAACAGAATTGGAATCCGACCGTGAAAAGCACAAAAGCCAATTGGAGAATTTGACCATTTTTGAACAGACATTGGATAACGAACTTGAAGAGATCAAGCGATTGGATGACGAGCAGGCCGGTTATGCTCAAAAGCGCGAACAATTCCAGACGGAGATCGCTCAGCTGCGGGAGACGATCGAGGTTTTGCGTGTCCAGAAACAGTCGCTGAAAAGTGTTTTATCCGAACAGGAACGCCGGCGGGTGGAAGTCGCGCAGCGTTTGAACGGATTCCGTTCCCAGACAACATCGATCGAAGAGCGGATCGAAGAGATCCGCCAAAAGATCCATGGCCGGCAGATGAAAGACCAGGAAATGCTTTTCAGCGAACGGGCCATCAAGGACCGTCTGCTTCAGGCATACCGCATCAATATTGATGAGCTCGCTCCGGAAATGATCCAACCCGTCGTCGAAGGGCCTGTCCTTCAAGTCGGATCAGATGAATTTATGCAGGAGATCGAACGGCTCAAGAAACGGTGCGAATCCTACGGATCGGTCAATCTCGTCGCGATCGAAGAGTTCGAGGAATTGAAGCAGCGGTTTGAATTCCTGACCAAACAGCAGAGCGATCTTTTGGAGGCCAAGGAGTCGCTCGCCGAAACAATTACGAAGATCAACCGCAAGACCCGGCAGATGTTTTTGGAAACATTCACGCGCGTCAGCGAAGAGTTCAGGATTTATTACCGGATGCTATTCGGCGGCGGGGAAGCGCAGCTGGTTTTGATTGATCCGGAAAATGTCCTGGAGTCCGGCATCGAGATCGTGGCTCGTCCTCCGGGAAAGAAGTTGCAGAATATCAGCCTTTTATCCGGCGGGGAGAAATCCCTGACCGCGATCGCGCTGATCTTCGGCGTCTTCAAGGTGCGCCCGAGTCCGTTCTGTATCTTGGACGAAATTGACGCCGCCCTGGATGAAGCCAACGTCGGGCGGTTCAGTTATCTGTTGAAGGATTTTGCCAAGATCGCGCAGTTCATCGTCATCACTCACAACAAAAAGACCATCGCCAGTGCCGACGTGATGTACGGAATCACGATGCAGGAAACAGGTGTTTCCAAGATCGTTTCCGTGAAATTCCATGAGGCTAAGCAGGATAGTCAGGAAGCGGTTGCGGCAGGGGTGTAGGATTTATTGGGAATTTTCTTCTGTTTCAGCAACGCACGTCTGATTTTTTCCGCCGAACTTGGCGATATACATCGCTTGATCGGCCTTCGCGATCAATTCTTCTTTGGTGGGAACATCGTCAGGGAAAGTCGCCAGCCCGATGCTGACCGTGATTTTTAAGTCCTGCGCAAGATGGAACTTTGAAAAAGTATACTTAGCGATCCCTTCCCTGATCCTTTCCGCAATGTCATACCCTTGCTGCTTGGATGTGTTGGTCAGAATGATCGAAAATTCTTCGCCTCCGTAACGGCAGACATAATCTTGTTCCCTCGAATAATTCTTTAAGATTTTTGCTAATTCTCTCAGCAGTACGTCGCCGTTTTGATGCCCGCAGGAATCGTTGATCTTTTTAAAATTGTCGATATCGATCATAAGTAATGTCAGCGGTTGCCCGGGATCCTGGGATTTTTCGATCTCAATAGACAGGACATGCTGAAAATATCCGTGGTTCCAAACTTGTGTGTTTGAATCGGTTTTGCTTTCCTGGAGAACGACTTCATAGAGTTCTGAATTCTCGATCGCCAACCCCGCTTGGTTGGCGAGCATAGTAAAGATTTTGACGTCATCATTGGTGATGGGTTTTTTGTTAAAAATATTATCGGCAATAATCAGTCCGATGACCTTTTCTTTGCCGCGCAGAGGAGCAACGACCATTTCTTCAGTTTCGAAGACCTTTAAAAGGGGAGCGTCTTTGTATTGGGGCATTTCCTGGGGACGGACGACCAGCGGAATCCCTTTATGAAAGGCCATGGCCAGCAGGCTCGTGTCGCTGGTGTCGAGCGGAATTTTCAAGTTCTTGACCGCTTCAAAAAGGGATGAGGTATTTTGGATTTGCGAAAGTTTGTCCGCGGCAATGAGGTCTTCCAGTTTTTGTTCGGATTCAGTGATGTAGGTCCAGATCCGGTCGGCGTGTTCCCCGGAGTCAGGGCCTAAAGCCATTTTGGGTTCCAGGTAGCGTTCTTTTTTGTTGACCAAAAAGAGGACCGCCCGGTTGAACCCCAGCCCGGCATGCGATGTGACGCCGGTGAGTATAATATAGAGAATGTGATTGAGTTCCAGGGTCGTGCGCATGGCATTGCTGATGTCGTAAAGAACGGAAAGCTCTTTACGGGCACGGTCCAACTGCCCCTGAAGTTTAGGTATATGCGGTTCAGTATTAGGAACCATAGATGTTATTGTAGTTTAAATTGTTGAATTATCTAAGTTTTTCCAGGGAATTTTCTTTTTGTCGGTATTAGACTGAAAGATAGCACTTTTGCTTTGGCTTGTCAAGTCGAGCCGATGAGCCGCGGGATCCTTAGGATATAAAATTATTGTTTTCAACAAGTTACAGTTCAAAAATTATTCGTCTTTTAGATAGCGCTTTCTTGCATTCACGGAAACCTTATGTTATACTTGAGCATTCTTTACCGAAAAACTCTAAATGATTAAGGATATTTTCCTCAACTTTAATTGGGTGGATGTTCTCATCATCTGCTTGGCGGTGCGAATTGTTTTTGTCGGGGCCAAGAGCAATATTCTTGTGGAACTGTTGGTGTTGTTGGGCGCATTGTGTTCTACGTTTATTACTTTGCATTATTACGGGCGGTTCGGGGATTGGCTTAATAAAAATATATTTCTGCCGGAAATCATACAGGATCTTTTTGCGTTTATTCTGATTTGGTCGACGGTAGAGATTATCTTTAAGCTGATTATCAGCGGATGGAGCCTTGTTTTTAAGGTCGAAGCGCAGGCTGCCATTAACGAGTGGGGAAGCGCGATCGTCTCAGCGGTACGCGGGGTCATTGTCTGCGGATTGCTCTTTGTTTTTCTGATGCTTTCAGGGAATGATTATATTAAGCGGATCTCTCAGCAATCGTTCACGGGATTCTATCTGGCGGATTTCTCGCCGAGAGTTTACCGGCTGATGTACGAGGGTCTCGTCAGCCGTTTTTTTCCGGATGAGCCGGTGAATGAGCGGGTCTTTGAGCTGGAGAAGTCCAAAGACCATAAGAAAAAGTCCGCTAAAAAGAAATCCGATTAAAAGAAAAGTGTTATGGGGCGGATCCCTGATGAAATCATCGCGCAGATCCTGGAACGGACCGATATTGTCCAGACCATATCGGCCTATATTCCTTTAAAAAAGGCCGGGCGTAATTATAAAGCGTTGTGTCCGTTTCACACGGAAAAATCGCCGTCATTTGTCGTTAATCCGGATAAACAGATCTATCATTGCTTCGGTTGCGCGGAAGGCGGTAACGCCATAAATTTTGTGATGAAGCAGGATCGCCTGGAATTCCCTGCGGCGGTTCGGAAGATGGCTGACCGGGCCGGTATTAGTATCCCGGAAGCGGACAATATTAATCCGAAGACCCGGGATCTCAAGCAGTCGATCTGCCAGGCCAATGAACTGGCGACCGAGTTTTATCATCAGATTTTGATGTCAGACCGGGATCCGGCAGTGAACGCGGCACGGGAGTACTTGAAGGGCCGCGGGATCAGCTTGGAAATTGTGCAGAAGTTTCGTCTGGGGTTTGCCCCGGATTCCTGGGATGGTCTTTTAACATTTTTAAGAAATAAAGATATTAATCTTTCGCTCTTGGAAAAGGCGGGCCTGATCATCGCCCGCGAGAAAAAAGACGGTTACTATGACCGTTTTCGCAACCGGATCGTTTTTCCGATTTTTGATATAAGGGCGCAATGCGTTGCCTTCGGCGCCCGCACGATGAAAAAAGATGAGGCGGCCAAATACATTAACTCGCCGGAAACGGAAGTTTATGTTAAGGGCCAGCATCTCTACGGCTTTCATCTTTCGAAGCAGGCGGTCACGCAGGAAGATCAGATTATAGTCGTCGAAGGATACATGGATTTTATTATGCCGTTTTTGGCCGGGGTGCAAAATATTGCCGCCTCGTTGGGAACGGCCTTGACCGCAGAGCAGGTTCGGCTTTTGCGCCGGTATACACAGCATGTGGTGATGCTGGAGGACACGGATAAGGCCGGCGAATCAGCGATCATCCGCAGTTTGGATCTGCTGATCGAAGAAGGGATGAATGTCAAGGTCGCAACATTGGCTGAAGGGGATGATCCTGATTCATTCATTCGGAAATACGGCGTCGATGTTTTTAAGGAACGCTTAAAGAATTCGCAGTCGCTCTTTGAGTACAAATTGCAATGGCTGCGCGAAAAACACGATGCCCGCACGGTCGAAGGACGCGCCAAGATTTACGTCGAGATGGTGCCCACGATTAAGAAATTTAAGAGTGCGGTTATACGTTCAGAATATTGGACCAGCTTGGCGCAGGCCTTGCGAATGTCGGAAGTGGCTTTGCGAAGTGAAGTTCAAAAGATTCTCGATAAAGATTCTGGTGCGGTGAGCCAAACGGCCGTTAAAAAGATTGCAACTCAGGAACAACAACCGAAGCGGGTAGAGTGGAATATTTTGAAGCTGTTGATTGAAGATGAGAAATTTATTTCTCGGACTAAAGATGAGGTTGAATTAACTGATTTTCAAAATGATTCTATTCGAAACATTGTTACTGAAATTTTTCGATTGTTCGATAATGGTAAAGAAGTTAGTCCAGCAAGTTTGATGAATTGTTTTAATGATGAGAAAGTTTTAAGAATTATTTCAAGCTTGAGCGTCGAAGAAGAGGTCGTTGACCAGGACCGGGATAAAATGCATCAGGACTGTGTAGCGCGGATCATTCAGGATAGGGTGAAGTCGAAGCGGCAGTATCTCGTCGAGCAGATCCGGCTGGCGGAAAAGATGGGCGATCACACAGCTTTGGAATTATTGAAAGAACAATTCGATTATCTCGTTAAGAACAAGATTTAAATTTTGACTTCAAAATGAAAAGCCCCGCCTGTGGCGGGGCAGGGAAGAGGGCATAAATGAAAAAAGAAGAAAAGATCACCGAGAAAGTCACTCCGACAAAAGTGACCGCAAAAGTGAAAGAGTTCCGGGAAGATGTCGATAAACTTGTCACCTTGGGCCAGAAAAAAGGTTTCCTGACCTACGACGAAGTGAATGCGACACTTTCCGAGGACAATTCTTCTGACGATATGGACCAGGTTTTTGACATTTTGGACGGGAACGATATCAAGGTTGTTGATTCCGATGAGGCGCAGGGTGAGGAGGTCAGCGAGGAGCTGGAATCCCGCGAGCAGCAGATCCGCAAGATCCGCGAGGCCCAGAGCAAAGAAGAGGAAGTTTATTCCGATAAATTTATCCCGCTGGATGATCCGGTCAAGATGTACCTGAAGCAGATGGGGTCTATCCCGCTTTTGTCCCGCGAAGATGAGATCAGTTTGGCCAAACGGATCGAAAAGGCGGAAATCAAATTTGCCGAAGCGCTTTTTAGAACTGCCCTTGCCCGCAAGGAAGCCCTTGCGATCATAAACGGCGTTTTGAAGGAAGAGATCAACGTCGAGGATGTGATCAAGGACGAGTTGGAGCGCCGTTCGAAATTGATCCGCGACTTGACCCGTATCATCGCCAAGGTGCGTCATTCCCGCGTCGGTTCCGAACAGGGAGCCAAGGCGCTGGCCGAATTTAAATTGACCTCGAACGTCAATGAAGAGATCGTGGCCAAGATCAGCGCCATTATTGAACGTGTCGAACGCATTGAAAAGATACTGCAAGGCAAAAGAAAAATTGATAATGCCCAAGAGCTCCGCAAGGAAAGAGTTAAATTGCTTAAAGACTTAGGCGAATCCGTCAGCAAGGTCAAAGAGCAGCTCAAGGATATCAAGACCCGTCAGGCAAAGTTCAATAAAGCCAAGAAGCTTTTAGTCGAGGCGAACTTGCGTCTCGTGGTGAGTATTGCTAAAAAATATATCAACCGCGGGTTGTCATTTTTGGATCTCATTCAGGAAGGGAATATGGGGCTTATCCGCGCGGTCGAAAAGTTCGAATACAAGCGCGGTTATAAATTCTCGACGTATGCCACCTGGTGGATCCGTCAGGCGATCACCCGTTCCATCGCTGATCAGGCCAGGACGATCCGTATCCCCGTGCATATGACGGAGACGATCAACAAGATCATCCGTGTCTCGCGTCTCTTTGTGCAGGAATACGGACGCGAACCCACAGCGCAGGAGATCGCCAAGCAGATGAGAATTCCGATCAGCAAGGTGAAAGAGATCTTAAAAATATCCCAGGTCCCTATTTCACTCCAAACTCCGATCGGGGATGAAGGCGACACGCACTTCGGAGATTTTATCGAGGACCGAAAAGCTGTTTCTCCGGCCAACGCAACATTGCAGTCCATGCTCAAGGAAGAAATTGGTTCTGTTCTTTCGACGCTGGATGAACGCGAACGGAAGATCCTTGAACTCCGTTTCGGGATCCATGACGGTTCGACCCGGACATTGGAAGAAGTGGGGAGCGAATTTAACGTCACCCGCGAGCGTGTGCGCCAGATCGAATCCAAGGCTTTGAGAAAGCTGCGACATCCGAGCCGGTCACGACGGATCAAATCGTTCCTGGATATGTCAGCGAAGGATGAGGGAATCGTTTAACATGTATCGTCTTAAGGCGGCAATATCGAGAAGCCTACCTCGTTTTCGGGGTAGGCTTTTTGGTTTTTTAGTATCGGCGTTGGTGTTGATCGAGGGTATGCTTGCTTTTGCCCAAGCGCCGACTTTAGACGAAGACACAAAAAAAATCGCCAATCAGGTCATCGCGGATATCTATTACGACATTTTGGCGCAAAAGTCAAAATATCCGGAATTGGCCCAATTTGATGAATCGACGATGTTTGAGAATCAGCAGGGTTTGTATGCCATCTTGTATAAGTATAAACCT
>CAYING010000056.1:0-12309 GCA_964364715.1 uncultured Planctomycetales bacterium | reverse complement strand
GTGAGCTGGGTTTAGAACGTCGTGAGACAGTTCGGTCTCTATCTGGTGTGGGCGTACGATACTTGAAGGGAACATCTCCTTAGTACGAGAGGACCGGGAGATACGAACCTCTGGTGTTCCGGTTATCCTGCCAAGGGTAATGGCCGGGTAGCCATGTTCGGAAGAGATAAGCGCTGAATGCATATAAGTGCGAAGCTTCCCCCAAGATAAGGTATCGATATAGGCTCCTGGTAGACTACCAGGTTGATAGGCTGCACGTGTAAGATCTGAAAGGATTTTAGCTTAGCAGTACTAATCGGCCAAACGCTTGATCTTTAAATTTTCAAACTCGGTTTCTGAAGGCCTGTCTTATACTACATAATTGTTGAAATTTGGCATCAAAGAATTCTCGGCGATTATACTGGAGGAGTCACACCCGTTCCCATTCCGAATACGGCAGTTAAGCCCTCCAAGGTCGATGGTACTTTAGTCGCAAGGCTATGGGAGAGTAGATAGTTGCCGGGTTAAATTTTCCCCCGTCATGGAGATTATGGCGGGGGATTTTTTTATTTGACAATTTACTTAGCTATGCTAAGCTTCTGCCGTGGAATCAAATCGAGTTAAGCAGATAGCCAAAGAGATGTCGCGTCTTTTGCCCACGATGATGCGGCATATGTTCCCATATGTTTTTCAGCCGATCAATCTGCCGCCATCGCAGGTCATTGCCCTGGTGTCGATCCGCGAGCGGGGAGGCTGCCGCTTGAGCGACCTGTGCAAGGAAATGCATATCTCGGCGCCAACCGTGACCGGGATCATTCAGCGTTTGGAGCGGGACAAATACGTGCGGCGTATCGCGGATAAATTGGACCACAGGGTTACGAATATTTCCCTGACCGTAAAAGGGGAAGCGCTGGTCAAAGAGTTTCGTAATAATATTGAAAAACGCTGGCAGTACGTGTTAAATAGATTGCCCTCCGGCACACAGGAGAGCCTCATTCAAGTGCTGAGGCATATCACAAAGGGTTTTACTGATGGAACGATCTAGAAAACAACAAGATACAAGATACAAGATACAAACACCAAATAAACACCAAATTACAAGCCCCAAGGATTCGAGCCATTGGCCATTGGGTATTGTTTCTTTTTTGTATCTTGGTGTTTGGTCATTGATTATTTTCCCTGCGTTTGCTCAGACACCGGAGAGGCCTGCGTTGGGGAAGCTTAAAGATGATGTTTATACACTTTCTTTAGAGGATGTTACACGCCTGGCCTTGCAGAATAATTTTGACATCCAACTAGCTCAGTATGATGCTCAGATTGCCAGGAGCAAACAAGGGGAAGCCGAATCGATCTACGACACGATCTTTGAGGCAGAGGTGAAGTACCGCGACAACCAAAAAGCGCGGACCACGACGATCCTGGGAACAAAGAATTTGGAAAATGATTACAACCTTAGCCTGTCTAAAAAATTTTCAACTGGGACGAAGATCGATGTCGATATGACCAACGCCCGCGACTGGAGCAATTCTGTATTTGTAACCTTGAACCCCAGCTATGATTCAGCGTTCGGCGTCACTTTAGAACAGGAACTTGGAAAGAATTTCTTCGGGATTCAGGACCGCGGTACGGTTAAACTCACCAAATTGGATATCGAAAATTCCCGCTATACATCCTTAGAGAAAATAGAAGAATCGGTCGCCGAAGCGCAGAAGGCTTATTGGGATATTGTGCTACATCGGGAACGGCTTCGCGTTGAGCAGAAAATGGTTGAGCAGGCCAAGAAACTTTTTGATATTCACACAGCGAAAGAGAAAAGCGGTTTGCTGGAAATTCCCGAATTGCTAGCTTCTGAGGCAAATTATAAACAGAGGGTCAATGAATTCCTTTCGGCGGAGAATGATGTTAAGACGAAGGAGAATGTCTTACGGCTTCTTTTGAATATTACCGGCGATTCGACTGAGATTAAACCAGCGCAGAGTTTGAGCCTCCCGGAGAAGACCGAGGAAGTCAGTCAGTCGCTCAAGAAGGCATTTTCGAACCGGCAGGATTATAAGAAGGTCAAAAATGATATTAAGTCGCGCGATATTAAAGTTTCGATGGGCAAGAACAATCTTTGGCCGGAGATCAACCTGGAGGCGTCCTTCGCCCGTAACGGGATAGGGGACCATTTCAATGAAGCAATGAAAAATATCTCTCAAGAAGACAATCCGGAATCGTTTATCGGCGTGAATTTCAGTTTCCCGCTGGAAAACAATAATGCCCGGTCGCAATGGAGCGCGGCCAAGGCCGAGAAGGCCAAGGCCTTGGTCAATTTCAAACTGGTCGAGCGCACAATCGCGATCGGGATCATGGACCAGGTCAGGACGTGCAATGTCTTAAAGACGCTGGCGCTTAATTCCGACGAGATCGCGCAGCTTCAGATCAAAAAATTGGAAGCTGAGGAGAAGCGTTTTGATCACGGCCGTTCCAACACCGACACGATCATCCGCTATCAGGAAGACGCGATCCAGGCGGAATGGCAGGCCTTGCAGGATAAATATAATTTTCTAGCCGCCCAGATCGACCTGCGCGTTAAGGAAAGTTCGCTGTTGAACCAATATTGGGAAGAATAAATTAAGGTAGGCGCTCATTTATCCCGCCTTCCCATAACACCCCAGGCTTCCGCCCGGGGATGGGAAAGCGGCGGGATTTTATCCCGCCTTCCCATAACACCCCAGGCTGCAGCCCGGGATGGGAAAGCGGCGGGATTCCGCCCCGTGAGGGGCAGGTAGAAAGGAACCGCGGGCTAAAGCCCGCGGGGGCTCCATGAAATTCGCTGAATTTTCAATAAAAAATTCTTTATTCGTTAATCTGATCTCGCTGTTTGTCATCGTGGCGGGTCTTTTTGCGATGTTCAATCTGCGGCGAGATGCTTTCCCGAATGTTTCCTTTGACCAAGTGACTGTCCAGACGATTTATCCCGGCGCTCCTGCCGAGGACGTTGAAAAACTCATTACGATCCCGATTGAAAAGGAATTAAAAGCGGTCGGAGGGATCAAGGAAATCAATTCAAGCTCTGAAGAAGGGCTTTCAGTAATCAGCCTGACCATCATGCCTGATGAAAAGGATAAAAAAAAGGCGGTTGATGATATCCGCCGGGCCGTTGACCGGGTGAGTGATCTGCCCAAAGAGGTTGAGGACCCGCTGGTTTTCGAAATTACCACAAAGGATATGCCGATTCTGGAAATTTCTTTAAGCGGGCCTCAATCGGAAGGCGAAATGCGGCAGTTTGCCGAATCGCTGGAAGATCAAATTCTGGATATCGAAGGAGTCGCGTCGGTGCGCCGTTTCGGATGGCGGGACCGTGAATTTTGGGTCGAGATCGATCCGCAAAAGATCAGTGAATACCATGTCGCCATTGATGAGGTGCGTGAGGCTTTGCGTTTACGCAATGTCACTGTCCCCGGCGGGCAGATCCGCACCAGCGATCTGGAATTCAATGTCCGCACGACCGGAGAATTTACCACTCCGCAAGAAGTTGAGGAGGTGGTGGTCCGCTCGAATGATGCGGGAAACTTTTTAAAAATTAAGGACATCGCCCGGGTGGTCGATACTTTTGAAGATGAAACGCGCATTGCCAAGGTCAACGGCGAGCGTGCGACAGCGATGGTGGTGGTCAAACGGGAACAGGCTGATGCGATTACGGTGACGGATCAGGTGAAGAAAGTTGTGGGAGAATTCAAGGCATCTTTGCCGCAAGGCGCTAAGCTTAAGATCGCCAACGATTTTTCCTATTACATTAAGCGCCGTTTGGGCGTGCTGCAGAGCAACGGGATCCAGGGATTTATTTTGGTGCTTTTAATATTATTTATTTTTATGGAACCGATCCCGGCGATCGCGACCGCCCTAGGGGTCCCCTTTGCCCTTTTAGCCACCTTTGCTTTTATGCACTTTTTTGGATTAACAATTAACCTCATTACGATGCTGGGATTAATCATTGTTTTAGGCATGCTGGTTGATGACGGCATTGTTGCTTCCGAAAACATTTATCGCCATATCGAAATGGGCATGAAACCCAAAGAGGCGGCCATCAAAGGGGCCTCGGAGGTGATGTCGCCGATCCTCGGCAGTATCATCACCACCTGGGCGGCGTTCTTTCCATTATTGTTCATGACCGATCTTATCGGAAAATTTATATACTCTATCCCGATCGTCGTTATTGCGGCGCTGGCGGCTTCGCTTTTTGAATCTTTTATCGTCCTGCCGGCGCACATTGCGGATTGGACCAAGGGGATAAAAGCGGATGCCTCGGGACATATCCCGACGCGCAAAGATAAACCATGGTTTAAAAAAATGGTAAATTTTTATTCCCGGATTTTAAATTTTACACTGGATCACCGTTATTGGGTTGTCTTGGGGCTTATTATCGCTTTTATCGGATCTATTTTGCTGGCCACGTTCCATATGAAGATCATTCTTTTTACCGGTGAGGGCATCGAGGAATTTTACATTCGCGCCGAGGCCCAGCAGGGAACACCGCTGGAGAAAATGGATGAATTGATCGCGCCGGTGGAGAAATTAGTGTCAAGTATCCCTGCGGACGAACTTGACACCTACCGCACCTTTTTAGGCAGTATTGAGGAGGAGCATGGATTTGACTCCAACGCGAGGCGCGGGACGCATTTGGGGCAGGTCACGGTGTTTTTAACGCCGATGCAGCATCGTAAACGCACACCCGAAGAGATCATGGATGAATTGCGTCCTAAATTGGAACAGATTTCGGGTTTTGAAAAATTGTATTTCTTTAAACCCAAAGAGGGCCCGCCGGTGGGGCGGCCGATCTCGATCGCGGTGCGGGGCGAAGAATATGACGTTTTGCAAAAGATCGCGGATAAGTATGTCGCTTTTCTTAATACAACCCCCGGGGTTTCGGATATCACTACGAATTATGAATTCGGCAAAAGGCAATTGCGCGTCATGATCGATGAACAAAAGGCCCGAGCTTATTATCTGTCTATTAATCAGATTGCTTCAACTGTACATGATGCGATCAAGGGGGGAGCGGCCACGGCGATCAAGCCTCTGCGGGCTGACAAGGAGATCGATGTTTTGGTCCGGTTCCCGCAAAAAGACCGCGATGATTTAAGCGTTTTTGAAAAGATCTATATCGCGAATCAGTTCGGAAATCTTGTGCCGTTATTGTCGGTCGCGCGGATCGAGGAAGTTAAAGGGGCCTTTCAAATCAATCACCTGGACGGCAAACGGGTCGTGGTGGTCTCGGCTGAGGTCGATAATAAGAGCGCAACATCTTTCAGCGTGAATAAACTGCTGCAGAAGCGGTTCGCGCCGGCGGTCAAAGAATTCCCCGGGTATTCAGTCCGCTATTTAGGGGAATTTGAGGAACAGCAAAGAACGCTAAAAAATATCCTGGTTTCTTTTATCCTGGTTTTGTTTTTTATCTTTGTCATCTTGGCGCGGGAATTCAAATCGCTTATCCAGCCTTTTCTGATTATGCTGACTATTCCCTTCGGGTTTATGGGAGTGATTTATACTTTTTTCCTGCACGGCCGGCCGTTAAGCTTTTTTGCTTTCTTGGGGATGGTCGGGTTGGCCGGTGTGGTGGTGAACGCTTCGATTGTCCTGATTGATTTTATTAACAGTTTACGCCGGCAAGGCGCCGCGCTCAGGGATTCGCTTGTGGAAGCCGGGAAAATCCGCCTGCGTCCTATCCTGATGACCTCACTCACGACGATCGGCGGCCTGGTTTCGGTGGCGTACGGGATCGGCGGCGGCGACCCGTTCTTAAAGCCGATGGCCTTGGCGATCATATGGGGGCTGGCGTTCTCGACAATTTTAACGCTGATCGCTATTCCCTGTATCTACGCGATCTTTGATGACCTGTCGCAGAAATTTCTCCATCATTCAATGGTCGCGCGAGAGGAATAATTATTTTTCCGGCGCAAATAATTTGTCCCACCGGAAGGCATACTGATAACACGCCGCATAGGAAGGGATCCTGGTGAAAACGATCCCGGTCAAGACCTGAAACCCCAGCCACGGGTCGCTCGCGAACAGCGACTTTACGGAAACAAATTCATAGTAATTCCCGCACAAGTCAAAGGCCACGCGCAGCACAAAAAGCGGTTTCCAGAAATCCGCGGTGAGAAGTTTTTTATGAAAGGCAAAGGCGTAGAGCGGCACAAGCGAGAAAATGTTAAGCACCGTTCCGGCGGCGTCGATAGTGTAGATCACCAGGAAGGATTTATGGAAAGCGCCCAGGATGTGATAGAAGCCGTAAGCGGATGATTCCGGCGAGAAAATATCAATGTTGGCGCGGAACGAGATCGCCGTCCAGTAAAAGGCGTAAAACTTCCAAATAAACCTCGGCTTTTGCATTTATCCATTATGCCAAAATCATTTCAAAAAACACCAAGTTTTTTAATTAAACAAATGGTAAAGTTTTTTTTAAAAATCTTTTGACCTGCAACTTGGTTTTGCTAAACTAAAGTCATTGTATGAGCCAGAATTTCACTCACATTATTGAGACCATCTGTGAACGGGACCTCCGTTACAAAGAAGACGCTTATGACTTTGTGATGGAGGCCCTCTCTTTCACCCAGCGAAAATTCCATCGTTCAAAGCATGTGACCGGGGAAGAGTTCCTTTCTGGTATCCGTGATCTTTTGATGGACCGTTTCGGCCCGCTCACCCTATCCGTCCTTCATCATTGGGGCATCAAGTCCACTGAAGATATCGGCAACATCGTTTTTAATTTAGTGGAGAACAAGGTCTTGAGCAAAACCGACGAAGACAAGGTCGAAAGTTTCCGCAACGGGTATGACTTCCGCGAAGTGTTTGACAGCGGATACCGCAAACTTCTGGAAAAAAAGATCAGCCGGATGCGCTGAGCCAAGGAGCCTCAAATGATTGGATGGATTTTATTAGGTGCAGTTGTTGTTTTGGCTTTGTGGGCGGTCGGGATTTACAACACGCTTGTGCGCCTGCGCGAGAACGTCAAAAGCGGCTGGTCACAGATCGACGTCCAATTAAAACGCCGCCACGACCTTGTCCCCAATCTCGTTGAAACCGCTAAAGGCTACATGGCGCATGAAAAAGATACTCTGGAAAAGGTCATTGCCGCGCGTCAGCAGGCGGTGAACGCCTCCGGGCTCCAAAACAAGCAACAGGCGGAAAATTACCTCACCAGCACCTTGCGCAGCCTTTTTGCCGTCGTTGAAAATTATCCCAATCTGAAGGCCGATCAGCATATGCGCCAGATCCAGGAAGAATTGACCACGACCGAGAATAAGATCGCCTTTGCCCGCCAGTATTACAACGATGAGGTCAACCGCCTGAACGTCGCGGTACAGTCGTTCCCGGACAGCGTGATCGCCGGGATGACGGGATTTTCAAGATCAGAATTTTTCCAAGTTGAAAACCTTTCGGAACGGGAAGTTCCCAAGGTCAAGTTCTAAGCATCCTTCCGCGCGGTTGACAAACACCCATGCCGTACTCGTTTACCCAAATTGAACAAGACAAGACGAGAACCATCGGATTTGTTTTTGCCTTCCTGATCCTCTTTTATTTTTTTTCCGCGTTGGGCGTTATCCTGATCGCCAAGAATTATTTTCTCTTGCAGATGACTGAACGTGACTATGCCTTTGCGCCCAAAGGTTTGGCGTTCCATGAAATGTTTTATATCCTTGTGGGGGCGGGCATCGCGGCAGCCATCCACTGGTTAGTCACGGTCAGCGGCCTCGTTCCCAAGATCCTGAAAGTCCTGGGCGCGGAGCCAATCAATCCCAAAGACACCTATCATCAGATGTTCAAGAATATTTGCGACGAAGTTGCCGTCGCGACCGGCGGGAAAAAGATCGAGCCGGTGGTCGTTCCGGTCCTGGCGATGAACGCGTTCGCTTTGGCGGATTTTGAAGGAAGATCGGTCATCGGTGTCACCGAAGGGCTTTTGTCGCGTCTTTCCCGGCCGCAGATCGAAGCGGTCGTCGGGCACGAGGCCGCGCATATCGTGTCCGGAGATTGCTTATCGACGACGGTAACAAGTTCGATCTTTGCGATGTACAATGGAATTCTTGACGGCATCTCGAAAGTGATGCGCAGTGAGAACCGGAGTTATTCTTCGCGGCGGGGCGGCGGCGGGATATTTTTGTTTTTAGGGGTCATTTATCTTTTTCTTTCGGTCACGAAAGTCCTCAGCTTTCTGGTCAAGATGTTCGTTTCGCGCGAGCGGGAATTTCGGGCCGATGCGGTTGCGGTACGCTTGACGCGCGACCCGTTGAGTTTAGCTGAGGCGCTCTATGGTATTTCAAGGCGCTGGCGGGGAGGAGGGCTGGCGAGCGAGGATATGGACGCGATCTTTATTATGAATCCGCAGTTTTCCAGGTTGGATGAGTCGAACGGATTTTTTGCGGATCTTTTTTCAACGCATCCGCCGGTGCAGAAACGTTTGGAAGTGCTTTTGGATATGGCCAAAACTGATGTGAAAGAACTTGAGGCGAATTTCCAAAAACGCGAAAACAGGCCGCGCAGTGTCGGCGGCGATGCTCAGCCCGCGTATCAGGATGCGGAAATCCAAAATATTTTGAACAAAGGCGCCTCCGATTCATCGATGCTGTGCCCTCATTGCAATGTCGCACTTATGGAAGTTCATTACGAAGGACTGCCGCTTTTGAAGTGCGGTCAATGCGGCGGGATTTTGATCACGGAAAGCGATGTCCAGAGGGTTATCATCCGGGAGGATGTCGGTTTTTCTGAAAGAGTCATTCATATGGCCAAGGCGGTCGATGAAATGCGGCAGAAATATTTACCACCGCTCAACCGTTTAAAAGGAGTCAATCTGCTGGCATGTCCCCGCTGTCGTGATCCCAAACCACGGATGCTGAAAACTTTTTATAGCCTCGTATATCCGGTCGAGGTGGAACGCTGTGTTTTCTGTCAGTCGGTGTGGCTGGACAAAGATGAATTGGAAGTCCTGCAGTATTTGATCGAGAAGGCACAGAAGGAAAAATGATGCGCGAGCGGCAAGCATTGTCGGAAATGTCGATCCAATATATCAAAGGCGTCGGCCCGGCGCGGAAAAAGCTTTTTGCCAACTTAGGCGTCGAAACCGTTGAAGACCTTTTGTATCTTTTCCCGCGGAGGTATGAAGACCGCACTCAAATGATCCCGATCGCCCAGGTCAAATTGGGCGAAATGCAGACCGTTTCCGGAAAAGTGATGATCGCCGCCGGCCGCCAGACCTGGTTCAGCAAAAAGAAAGTTTACGAAATGGTCGTCGATGACGGCACCGGAAGATTGTTCTGCGTCTGGTTCAATCAGCCGTACCTGCAGTATTATTTTAAAGAGGGCATAGGCGTTGTCCTGTACGGGAAGATTGAGATCTATAAAAACCGCCTGCAAATGGTTTCCCCGGAATACGAGATCATCGAGGCGAATGAGCCGGGAGAGAATTTAAACGCCGGCCGGATCGTACCGATCTATCCGCTGACCCGCGGGATGACGCAAAGGTATGTGCGCAAGATCACCCGCGCTTGTCTGGAACGTTTTAAAGATGAGATCCGGGACATCTTGCCTGTTTCGCTGCGCAATAAATTGAAATTGGCCAATCTGCACCGCAGTATCGAGAACCTTCATTTCCCTGAAACACTGACGGAACAGGAGGATGCATTTCGAAGGGTTTCGTTCGAGGAATTTTTTTTATTTCAAATTTCAGTCATTTTGCGGAGGATGAGCATTGTTCAGAAAAAAGGGATCGCGCACCGGATCACGGGAGAATTTGTCGAGAAGTTCTCAAATGCGTTTCCTTTTAAATTGACCGCGGCGCAGACGCGCGTGATCGGTGAGATCAGCCGCGATATGATGAAGGATCCGCCGATGCTGCGGTTGTTGCAGGGCGATGTGGGGAGCGGGAAGACGGTGGTCGCGCTGTTCGGCTGTGCGGCCGCTCATGAGAATGGTCATCAATCCGCGATCATGGCGCCGACCGAGATCCTGGCGCGTCAGCATTTTGAAAAGATTTCGGAGATGGTCATGGGATTTAAAGAGGAATTGTTCCGTCCCAGGGTGTGCCTGCTGACGAGCAGTGTTCCGCCCAAGGAGCGCGATAAAATTTTGCGGGATATTAAAGAGGGAAGCGTCGACATTGTGATCGGCACGCATGCGCTTTTGAGCGAGGCCGTGGCATTTAAAAATTTAAGTTTTGTCGTCATCGACGAACAGCATAAATTCGGCGTCAAGCAGCGCGCGCTGTTATCGACCAAAGGGACGAATCCTGACGTCCTCATCATGACCGCGACCCCGATTCCGCGGACGCTGTGTATGACCCTTTACGGTGATCTGGATACATCCGTTTTGGACGAAATGCCGCCGGGCCGGGGAAAGATCACGACAAAATTATTTCCGCAGGCCAATTCCGAAGAAGTTTATAAGTCGATCAAAGAGATGGTCAAAACCGGCAAACAAGTGTATATTGTCTATCCTTTGATCGAGGAATCCGACGCGCTGGAGCTCAAGGCTGCGGAAAAGATGTTCGCGGATTTTCAGAAGAACGCCTTCGGGGAATGCCGCGTCGGGTTGGCCCACGGCCAGCTGAAGAAAAAGGACGCCGCGGCCGTGATGGCGGATTTCAAGAATAAGAAACTTGATATCTTGGTCGCGACCACGGTCGTGGAAGTCGGAGTGGATGTCCCCAACGCGAGCGTGATGGTCATTGAGCACGCGGAGCGTTTCGGGTTGTCGCAATTGCATCAGCTGCGCGGGCGGATCGGGCGGGGCAAAGAGGACGCGCTCTGTATCCTGATCTCAGACCCGGAAACAGAGGGAAGCCAGGCGCGGCTTGAGGCGATCTTAAAAACCACGGACGGGTTCAAGATCGCGGAATATGATTTTAAGATCCGCGGGCCCGGACAGTATTTTGGCCGCCATCAGCACGGGCTCAATGAATTGCGGGTGGCTGACCCGATCGCGCAGGTAGACATTTTGGAATTGGCCCGAAAGGAAGCTTTGGAACTGGTGCATATGGATCCGCAGCTAGCCCAACCGGAACACATGGTTATCAAGGAAACGATCCGGAAACGATATCCGGAGTATTTGAAGATGGTGGAGGCGGGATAGGGGATCCCGTCCGCTTTGCCGAGCAAAGCGAGGCAGACGGGATAAATTCGCGCAGTGATTTATGTTCACTGCGTTCCATAAATCACGCGCTCATTTATGAAGATCATCGGTGGAAAATTCAAAGGGCGTAATTTTTTTATGCCCAAGGACACGCACGCCACACAGGACCTGGTGCGCAAGGCCCTTTTTGACATCCTGGGCCAGGACTTGACCGGAATGAGCTTTTTGGAGCTTTTTGCCGGCAGCGGATCCGTGGGGCTTGAGGCGATTTCCCGGGGAGCCGAGAGGGTGGTTTTTGTTGAACACGAACCCATGTCCGCGGAGATCATTGATGAGAACCTTCAGCGTCTAAATCCAAGGTCGGCAGAAGGTTACGATGATTCCTACCATGTTTTTACCGGCGATGTTTTCATTATGGTCAAGCAATTGGCCCATATGAGGAAGAAATTTGATATTGTTTTTGCCGACCCGCCGTACGGGCTGGACCTGGCAAAAAAAGCCTTGAATCTGATTTCCGGCTATGATATAGTGCACGCCGATTCACTCGTCGTGATCCAGCATGAAAAGCGCGAGGCCATGCCGGAGCGTGAAGGTGGGCTGGTTATGACGAAACAGCGGAAATATGGAAAAACCTTTTTAACCTTTTATGCCCCAGACAGCGATCTATCCAGGTAGTTTTGACCCCGTAACGTTCGGTCATATCGATTTGATTAAACGCGCCAGCCGGATCTTCGACCATGTGGTGATCGCGATCGCGAAAAATGTTCAAAAGCGGCCGCTCTTTACCTTGGAAGAACGTCTGGAAATGTTAAAGACCGCGACCAAGGGGATCAAAGGCGTCAATGTCGTTACTTTTGAAGGTTTGGTCACGGAATACGCCCGTCGGAACAAGATCAAGGTGATCGTGCGCGGCTTGAGAATGGTTTCGGATTTTGAATACGAGTTCCAGATGGCGCTGACCAACCGGCGTCTGGCGGAAGATGTTGAAACGGTTTTTCTAATGCCGTCGGAAAAATTTTCGTTCTTGTCGTCGAGCCTGCTTAAAGAAGCGGCTTCGCTGGGCGCGGATATGTCGTCGTTCGTCCCGAAATTTGTCGAGAAAGCGTTAAAAGAAAGACTTAAATAATGAGGTAATCCCGTCTGCCTCGCTTTGCTCGACAAAGCGGACGGGATAAATTCGTGGGGATTGAAATCCCGTGCCGGAGATGAGGCACGGGATAA
>CAYING010000055.1:0-12731 GCA_964364715.1 uncultured Planctomycetales bacterium | reverse complement strand
AATATAATTCTCCTAGATTTTTCATGGAATTAAAAGATAAAGTTGTTCTGATTACAGGAAGTTCTCAGGGAATCGGCAAAGATGCTGCAATTTTGTTTTCAAAGGAAAGTGCTAATGTTGTTGTAACTTATAATACTAACAAGAAAAAAGCTGAGGAAGTTTTTAACGAGTGCAACAAAATTGCAGAATCACTTTTGGTTCATCTTGACATAACAGATGAAGAGTCAATAAAAAATTGTGTCGAGAAAACAATCGACAAATTCGGAGCAATAGACATTCTTGTAAACAATGCTGGAGTTATTTCATGGAAAGAATTTTTGGTCCCTCAAGACATATTTTCTGCTTCAACAGATATCAAAAAAGAGTTTCTAATAGGCTTATCTGATGTTACGGCTTATATCGGACATGGTGGTGAAGCGTTTGGTGAGCAATATGCTCATCGAGCATATATTGAAATACCTGTGAATTGGTATTTGGTTGTTTATATATGCAATTTGTTGACGGGTTTGGGTATCCCTGTTCATATGATTGATTGGGGGCATCCCAATATGAGGGATGGGAATTTGAAGAAATATAATGAAGGTAAAATTTTATTTTGGAATAAAGAACATCAAATTAAGGTTTTTGCAGAACTTTATGAAAGGATTGGATTTCGCGTTATCCATAAAATGAAAATTTTAAGTGCATTGGCAAATGAAAATCGTACTGAGTGGGATAAATATAGAAAGATGATGGCATCTAAGGCGAAAAGCCAAAGCACGAAAGAAAAATATTTGTCCCAAGTCGGAAAGGTTGAAGAACAGCACAATAAATTTTATTGGGAAGTTGACGCAAGGGTTAAGAAATCGAGATCAGTACATCCCATGGAAAATTCTGATTTATTGCCGAACGAAATTAAAGGACAGCACTTTAATCATTGGACAGAAATTGCCAAAATTCTAGGTTACAAATCCAATCTATGAGCAAAGAAGAAGAAAAGCTATATCCAGATATTGATGCGTGGTTAAAAAATTATTTGCAAGATAGATATAAGAAGTACAAAGTGTTAACAACGTATAAAACTGCTAGACAGAGCTTAGATGTCTGCCTAAGAAGTTTAGGAATCAATATTGATGAGGCGATAGGTTTGTCTATAAAGATTGATATTGTGGGTATTCTTCAAAGGGGGGATGAATGTAAGTTGGTTTTTGTTGAAGTCAAAGACAATCCGCTGACATTAAAAGATCTAGGTCAATTATGGGGTTATTCTCAATTATTAAACCCTGTCGAATCATTTTTAATATCCTCATCGGGTCTTGGAGCTTTGACGAGAATTTTGAATGTTTACAAGAGAGAAGATTTATTAAAATATGGCCCCAAGCACAGTAATTTGATGAAAGTTTGTAAATGGGATACAAAAACAAAATCAATTGATTACAGCACATTAATTCCAAAAATATAACTAAAGAAATTCCGGCGTCACATGAGAATGGCACTGACAGTAGTTTGTTAAAATTTTTCTCTTTTCATAATGTAACCCATTGAATCCCAGATGGTTAACATGCCTTGAAGCGTTGCTTAGAACCGCACGCAACGCATTGCAACGCTTCACAGCGTCGATAAATTTTTAAATTTATGTGTCAAAAAAATATTTTTTAACAAAGTACTGTTAACAAAGTACTGATTAGTACATACGCCGTATGTACGTGAAATAAAATCCAGATCCCTCGGGATAAATTCGTCCAGCAACTTACGTTCGACGTTCGACTTTCGTCTCCGTAAGGTGCGGACTCATTTAATGACACGGAGAAGCGACATTCGTAAAATCAGCGTCACCGGAGAGGCCCGGAGTTACTTTGTTACTCTGCCCAAAGATGAGGTGGAGGCTTTGCGCTGGCGCAAGGGCCAGAGGGTGGTCGTTGAGAGGGCGGGCGAGACCCTTGTCATTAGGGATTTCGGGGGGAGAAAAAATACAAAATGAGAAATTTAATTAGGCTGTCCCTCGCTTCGCTCGCTTCGCTCGCTTCGCTCGCTTCGCTCGGGATAAATTCGCACCGTGACTTACGTTCCTCACTTTGTCCGTCCGTACGTCACGGGCTCATTTAACCGCGTTCATTTTTTTAGGTAAGATTCCTGCTACTGGCAGCAGGAATGTCTAAACTAAACTAGATCCCGATTCGTCCCACCGAGGCTGGACTCACGGGATCAATTCGTGCTTCTAATTTACGTCGTCCCAATGGGACTCCGTAAATTAAGCACTCATTGAGGTGCCCCATGTCCAAGACAGAAGTATTGACTACATCAGGCTACGCGAAATTGGTTGCCGACATCCGCCGGATCATTGCCGAAGGCCGAATTCGGGTCGCCAAAGCCGCCAATCAGGAGCTGGTTCAAACCTACTGGGAAGTGGGCCAGCGTGTTTGTGAAGAAGGTTTGACCGAAAAAGGCGGTTACGGCGAATCCATCCTCGCGGATTTAGCCGAGGAGCTCGAAATGGATGAGTCGACGCTTTTGCGATGCATCCATCTTTTTCAAACTTACAAGACCGTGCCTGACAGCGAGGCGTTGACCTGGTCGCACTACAAGGTTCTTCTTCCCTTGACCGACGAACAAGAGCGCAAGTGGTACGAGAAACTTGTCGAGGAACAAGGACTGACGGTTCCGCAGTTGACTGAGGCCGTCAAGAATGAACGTTTTGAAGAGTCTCAAACAAAAGAGGGAAAAAAAGTAAAAGCAAAGACATTGACCCGCCCTACCGAAGCGACTTACGTTTACAAGGCCCTGGTGGAACGGGTGATCGACGGAGACACGCTTCTATTAAGGATTGATTTGGGCTTTACGGTGTGGAAAGAACAGCGTTTTCGCCTCGCTGGGATCGATTGCCCGCCCATCGACGAGCCGAAGGGCCGCGAGGCCTTCGAGTATGTTCGTGACCAGATGGCGAAGGTGGAGTTTGTCCTGGTCAAGACCACCAAGATTGACATTTACGGCAGGTACGTAGCCCATCTTTTTTATTCGTTGAAAACTGACCGGAAGGACAAAGTGTTTTCGGAAGGCCGTTATTTGAATCAGGAATTATTAGACAAGGGGCTGGCAATAATTATTTAAACCGCCCAAAATATTGTCCAGCCTTCGGCGGACAGGTCTCTTTAAAATATTCTTACGCGCGGGGCGGCCCGTTCGACTTACCGCTCAATCCTCTTCAGGATCTTTGTCCCGTGCCCCCAGCTCCAGCCCGGGTCGTTGGTCCAATTGCCGAAGCGCTGGATCTCTTCAAAATTCCTTGAGATGTAGCTGCCTAAAACCTGACAATAGGTCTTGCCGAATTCCCCTAAGCCCGGTTCCCGCGCGTAGGCGCGGCTGGAGATGAGGACGTAATTCACTTTTTCTTTTTCCAATTCCGCGATGATCCTTTCTTCCTGGCCCTGATAAATATTGATGTGTTCAAAAAAGATCAGCTGGCGGGTGGGGCTCGCGCGTCCGGCCAAATAATAATAGAGGGCGTCGTAGGGAAGGGCGAAGAACTTTTCCCCGGGCGCGAGGGTCTTCAGGAGAAAATCGGTCGTATCCTCGACGGTCGTGAACCATTGCGGCGCGTTGTTGGCGAAGATCTTGCCGCGTTCCAGCCGCAGATAGTGGTCCGCCGATTTTAATTTTGCGATGTGGGCGTGCTTGTCCAGGAAGACCATTGTCATCAAATAGATGAGGATGCAGTAAAGGGTGGCCCGGGCCCAGCGCGGAACGGTCTGGGCAGCCCACAAAATCAAGAGCATGACCAGCACTATGCTGAAAGGTTTGCTCCAATAGATCCGGTAGAGGACGCCGCTTTTAAAATATTCCGGAGCGTTAAAAAGGTAGAAGAGGATTAAGATGACCGCGAAGAGCAGGATGTTTTTTGTTTCAGGGCGGGTTTTTTTGTCCCATAAGAAACACCCCAGCTGAATGACCGAAAGGCTTAACAGGGCGGTAAAGACGCCGGTCGCCCATTCATAGGAGACCTGCCGCACAATAAATTGCCAGCTGCTTTTGACGCTGTTGGCCAGCGAAGTGTTGTACGGCTGGTCGTTGGTGAGGAAAGGGAAACATTGGCGGATTTCGGAAACGGTCAACCCTTGCGTCAGAAGAAAATAGATCAAGAGGACAAAGGCCGGAACGCCGAAAGCCCCGAAGTAATAAATCAATTTCTTCCCGCGCGTTAAGGGGATGTTTTTCAGTTTATCGATGACCGCTACGCTCAATAGATAAGCAACAAGCGAAAACAGGCCGATATTGATCTTTACGAAGGCGAGCAGTGTCAACAGCGCCAGCCCGGGGACAAGATAATAATTTTTATTATTTTTGATGTAGAGAGCGATGGTGTAAAGGACAGCCATCAAAAGGGTCACCCCGCCGGTATGATTGTAGGTGTAAAAGAAGTCGGGCTGGAAGGCCAGGAACCACAGCGACGCGATAAATCCGGCGAAAGGATAGAGGAGCGTTGCGATCGAGAGATAAATAAACAGCGCCGCGCCCAGATCAAGCACGGCCTTTGCCGTCAAGATGGCCGGCATCGTGGACCCTAAGAATTTTAAGAAAGCGGCAAAATAATACGGCATGAGCGGGCCGTAGACCCACCAATAATCTTGATAAGGAACGGCGCCCTGGGCGGCCGCTTGAAAGCAGTAAAAATCCCGGCCGTGGTCGCCCTGCGACAGCCAGGGCTGGAAGTCGATGGGGACAGTTCCCGCGACAACGGCGCTGATCAGGATGATGAAGAAAAGGTTAGTCATATTCGCGGGAAAGTTATTCGATTTTCCTTTTCAGGATCTTGATCGAATGATCGATCCAGCCGCCCGGGACGGCAGCATCTCCGAAGGAGGCGGCCTCACTGAAATGAGCTTTAATGTACTGGCCGATCAGCCGGCAATAATCTTCGCCGAGTCTTCCGAAGGCCGGATCATCGGATAGTACCCGGCTGGACAACACGATCCATTGTACATTCTTTTTTTCCAGGGCCTTAATTATTTTTTTTTCCTGAGGCTCGGTGAAACCCAGCGCCTTCCATAGAGCCAGCTCCCGGATGGGGCTCACACGGTTCGTGAGAAAATAATAGATAGGATCGTAGGGGAGCGCCAGGAATTTTTCATCGGGAGCGAGGTTGGCTTTAAGAAACGAGACTGTATCGGTCACGACCTTGGCCCAGGGTTCCCCGTTGCAAATGTAAATTCCGGTTTTGGGCAAAAGCAATCTCGCTTGGGTTGTTTTGAACATATGGATCAGGTTCAATTCTGAATAAACGAGCAATGTAAGGAATAAAGCAAGAGCGGTGGTGAGCAGGGATAGAATCAAGGGCTGAAAGTTTTTAGCGGCAAAACCTATTGTAAGGAAGGTCAGTAATATTTGCGCCGGTTCAATCCACGCCATGCGGAACCAGATGCCGGATCCCGCGAATTCGTGGAGGTTGAGGACATAGAAAAAAACGGTAACGGCAAGCGCCGCCAAGAATTTTTTGGCCGGCCCTGGAAGGGTTTTAGCCCGGAATATTTCGCGCGCGATCGTCAGAAGAGAAATAAGAAAAACCAGGCTGAGAACCCGGTTCTGCCAGGGGCCGGTCATATCTTTGAGAGTCAGAATGAATAATTTTTTTAAGTTGTCCGCGACGCCGGTCCCATAATAATAGCTGACATCGTTCCCAAAAAGTTGAAGGGACTGTTTCAGAACATAGACGGGTGAATCCAGGAAAAAAAAGGCATAGCTGACGGCGATGATGCCCAGGGTAACCCCGAAAGATCCCGCGTAGAAAGTGAGATTATTCTTTCGCGATTGATGCGGCAGAAATTTATCGTTCAGGATGATGGAAATAATGAAACCGAACAGGTTGAACATCCCGATGTTGAGCTTGACCAGGGACAATAAAAAACAGGCCGCCAGCCCGAGGTAAATGGCCTTTTTGCGGGGATCGAGGATGTGGGTGAACAGGCAGTGCATGAGGGCCAAGATCAGCAATGTTCCGCCGGCGTGGTTGTACGTGTAAAAGAACCCTTTGCTGTACAGCCAAAACCAGACGCATCCGTTCATCGCCATTAAGGGCGGGATAAATTTTGTAAGCGATAAATAGATCAGCAGGCCGCAAAGGAGGTTCAGGAGAAATTTCCCGAAGAGTACGCTGGTTATGCTCGCGCCAAGGATTTTCATAAAGAATCCATAATAATAAAGCATAAGGGGACCGTAGAGCCAGGCGAAATCACGGTACGGTTTTTCGCCGCGTATGACCGCTTCCGCGCCGTAGAGATTGAGCCCGTGGTCCCCGTTGGACAGCCATAACTGCAGATCGATGTCGGGTGATAAAATGACAACGCCGATCAGCATGGTCAGGCACAAGATGAATCGGCGGTGGGATAAAATATCGATAAAGGAAAACAAGTACATCGGCTCAATATAACACGGGCCTATAATATTTAAAATCATTTGTTCTTAATTTTGGGTTTTAGTACAATGGATTAAAGTTAAATCCCGCCTGTGAAGCGGCGGGATCAATTCCGGCGGTCAACTTATGTTCCGCCTTCGGCGTCCATAAGTTGAGCCGTCATTGAGGAGATCCTATGATCACGATCGAAGAATTCAGGAAGGCTGAGCTGATCATCGCCCAGATCAAAGATGTTAAAGAACACTCGAATGCGGATCGGTTGTATATTTTGACGGTCGATACCGGGAAAGAGGAAAAACAATTGGTGGCCGGTATCCGCAAATCGTATGCCAAGGAACAGCTCGTCGGACGCCGTGTCGTTATGGTGAACAATCTGCAGCCGGCGGTGATCCGCGGCGAGGTCTCGAACGGCATGGTCTTGGCGGTGAGCGACGAAAACGGAATTTCCCTTTTGGGCGCTGACCGGGATTTGCCGCTTGGAACAATCGTGAAATGAGTCTCGCGTCGATCATTATCCCCGCGAAGAATGAAGCGCAGAATATCGCCAAGACCATCGCGGCGATCCGCGAGGAGTTTGACCGGTGGAAAATTAATTTTGAGATCGTTGTCGTCAATGATCATAGTACTGACAATACCCGTCGTGCGGCAGAGGATATTGGCCGGCAGGATCAGCGCGTTCGTGTGGTGGATAACGATTCGGCCTTCGGGATCGGCCATGCGATCCGTAAAGGTTTTGAGTCGTATAAGGGAGATCTGGCGATCATCGCGATGGCGGATGCCTCGGACGATCCCAAAGATATGGTCAAATTCGTGCGCGCCATTGAGGAAGGATACGACTGCTGTTTCGGCAACCGCTGGTGCCGGGAAACGGCGGTCGTCAATTATCCGAAATATAAACTCGGGATCAATCGTTTCGTGAATTTCGGAATGAGCCTTTTATTCGGTGTGCCGTACCGCGATATTACGAACGCGTTCAAATGTTATTCCCGCCAAACGATCAACGGGATCAAACCGGTCCTTTCGCGGCATTTTAACATTACGGCCGAGCTGCCTCTGAAGGTGATCGTGCGGGGATATAAATATAAGGTTGTCCCGACGAATTGGCGTAACCGCCGGATCGGAAAATCGAATTTGAAATTGAAAGAGATGGGCAGCCGGTACCTTTTTATTATTCTCTATATCTGGATGGAAAAACTTTTGTGCGGACAGGATTACCGTAAAAAATGAAAAAGAACATTCTGCTCACCGGCGGCGCCGGGTTCGTCGGGTCCAGCCTGGCCTTGTACGTTCAAAAGAGGTGGAAAGGCTGCCGGGTGATTTGTTTCGACAACCTGATCCGCAAAGGGTCTTCCCTTAATGTTCAGCGTTTAAAAGACAACGGCATTCAATTTATCCGCGGCGATATCCGCGATAAAAAAAAATTATTCTCTCTTCCTAAGATCGACTGTCTGGCCGAATGTTCCGCCGAACCTTCCGTGACCGCGGCCTATCATGACCCGAATTATACCGTGGAAACGAATTTGTTCGGGACGGTGAACTGCCTGGAGCTGGCTCGTCGAGACAAAGCGGATTTCATTTTTTTATCTTCCAGCCGGATCTACCCGATCGAACCGATGAATGACATTCCTTTTACGGAATCTGCCACCCGTTATGATTGGAAGAAAACGGCAAAGGGGTTGGGGTACAGCCATCAAGGGATTAGGGAAAATTTTCCGCTGGACGGCGTGCGCTCTCTTTATGGCGCGACCAAATTGTGTTCCGAACATATCGCGCAGGAATATTTTGCTATGTTCGGGATCAAGGGTGTCGTCAACCGTATTGGTGTGATCGCCGGGCCGTGGCAGATGGGCCGGGTGGACCAGGGGGTCGTCGGATTCTGGACCGCCCGGCATAAATTCGGCGGGAAATTGAGTTATATCGGTTATGGCGGCTCAGGCAAACAGCTGCGCGACGCGGTGCATATCGATGATGTCTGCGGCCTGATTTTTTATCAGATGCGGAATATCAGTAAAGTTCACGGAAAAATTTTTAATGCCGGCGGCGGGCGCAGGAACACATTCTCCCTGTATGAATTGACCGGTCTGGTTCAGCGGATCACGGGCTCCCGGATCCCGATCGCCGAATTTGCTGAAGAGCGAAAATCCGACGTGCGGATCTACATTACCGATAATTCCGCCGTAAAAGCTGTCATTGGCTGGAGTCCGAAAAGGAATTTAGAGGACATTGTCAGGGATGTCAATTTTTGGATCGACGCTCATAAAAGCAAGCTGGCCCCAATTTTAAGATAGTTATGTTCGGCGTTAGGGTATCAAATAACGCGCGCAGTTCCGCAGCCGATAGATTTCCATTTTAAAAGATCTATCGCGCGAGGACTGTTTGAGCACGTATTTGATACCCTAAGGCCGAACATTGCAATTTATGCTAACCGAACTAACACAATTCGTTCCTACCCAGGTCTGTTTATCGTGCGACGGGTGCTGTCGTTTTCAAGATGAAAAAAGTATCTGGCGGCCCCAGGCCGCGCCGGAAGAGGCCAAGCCGCTCACGAAAGACATCGCCTCCGACGGACGCTTGAAGACCGGCTGCGTGCACGGGGAAGAGCAGTGTGTATTTTTTAATCGTGACGACCGCGCCTGCCGAATCTATCCGACGCGTCCTTTTGAATGCCGGCTCTATCCGTTCGTTCTTTATAAAAAAGATAAAGCGATCGTTGTCGCGGCGCATCGGAGTTGTCCGTATGTGCAGGAAAAGGGGGCAGGCAGCGAAGCGGCGGAATATATTGAATATTTGCGAAAATATTTTCAGCAGCCGGATGTTGAAGCGTTTTTGAGAAATAATTCCGCGCTCGCGACGGACTATTCGGAATATAAGAATGAACTTCAGGAACTTTTTACCATTGTATTGGATTGATCTCCGTTGTTCAGAGGCTTTTCTGTGAAAGTCTTTCCCAGTAAGTAGAACACCAAGACTAACCAAAACAGTGAATTGAGAGCCAGGAAGCCGTAAAGCATGGCCAAAAAGGTCGAATGGAAGTTGAAACGTATTACATTGCGCCCTGGTTGCAGAGGCACAGCTTTGTAAGCGATATTGGCTCGCAAGACAGGGACCGGCTGGCCGTTGACGTTTGCTTTCCATCCCGAGTGCCATGTATCGCTGTAAAAAAGCCATGCGGTTTTTTCGCCTATGGGCACATCCGCGGAAATTTCAATGTGATTGGAGTTAAACTCCGTGACTGTATACGGAAGTTTTATCCGTTCATTGGCTGATAATGACATGGCATCTCGTCGCGGATGACCCGCTTGATCGCCGAGACTTTTAGCAGAAGAGGGGAGAAGGAATAACATATCCCCTGCATATTGAGGGTCAGTGAGTATAGACATAAGTTCTTCTTCGTGAAAGACAGAATGAGCTGAAGAAAAGAATTGCACCTTATCTTCACGGAACCCTGAGATTTTATTAGCGCTAAGGTTTTGCATAGGGAAGGCGGTAACTTTGTTTTCGAATACTTCAAATTGTCCTTGTGTGTCTTTGTGCTCACTTTCCCAATACGCTCTTAGAAAAGTATGCAAAGGCCTAAGCCAATTGTAATTTCCTGGGCTGAGGTCCAGCTGGTCTTTGAAGAAAAGGAAACTGTGGAATGTGTGATAGACAGTTCTCTTTTTTGAGAAGGACGAAAAGTTGAACAGCCATTCCCGATTGTTTCGAGCGATGGCAAAAGGGAGCCGTTTTTCAGCGTAAGGGAGCTCTTGAAAACGGAGGACACTGTACTGCAATTCGCTGAGCCTTTCGGTCCGGATTTTGATCTGTGCCAGTTTATAGGTGTAAAGATCGAGAAATTGAAACAGTAAGAAGGAGAACAGGACAAGAAATTTGATGTTCCGGCCCCTGAGCAAGGTGAAGCCGGCGCATAAGAATGATAACAGCAGCATGAAACGGGCTGTCCGCTGAAAAGCGAGAATATTTCGCCTCTCGAGAAAGTGTAATACGGGTTTGGGGCTGGAATGACTATCCGCAGCAAGGATTCGGCGTGGTCATAGTAACGGCCGAGATTTTCCAGATATAAATATCCGGCTAGAAAAATAATTCCTGTGACGATGAGAAACCATTTGTTATAGGCCTTTTCGTCTTTGTAAAGATTATGTGTGACGAATCGGTCGAGGGCGAATCCCATCAAAAAACAGAGAAAGATTTTTGCTATTCCCATGGCGGGGGTAAGGTGGCGGAAATAGGACATAAACGGCCAATAATAAAATATCCTTGAGATAAAGCTGCCGGAAGAGAAAAGCAGTATAAGGACAATGAGAATAGTTATATGCAGGTTCTTTTTTTCAATCCTGAAAAACGGCAAAAGGAGCACCGGGATCAACCCGGCATAAAGGGTGAAGTCAACGGCGGGAGATGCGCCGATGACAAGGTCAAGCCAATTGCTGAGATACGAAAAGTCCCCGGATTTTAAGTATGCCGCCAGCTCAACGCTTCCTTCATCAGCTCGTCCCTGAAAATTGATTATTTGCTCTGCGGTGATGCCGAGTTTCAGGATGCAGCAGACAGCAGCCACGGAAAGTAAGGTAAGAATAAAATAGAGCCAAGATGAGCGTTGCGGCAGCTTGAAGCTGGTGCTGCTGGCGCCCGGTTTGTTTATCATTATGAAAAGAAGAAAATAAAGAAAAATGAAAAGAGATACAACGGGTACGAAGTAGGGAAGATTGGTGATGATTTGGAGGAAGAATAAGTTGATCCCCAAGAATAAGTCTTTCCATTTCCCGGTATTCAGAAATTGATGAAGGAAGTGGAGAACAAGAGGGATCGTATAATAAAAGTGAAAATTGTAGTAAACGTTGGAAAACCAAATCGAAGAGCCTAGAATAGTCAGTGTCACAAAGGCTCGAGCGAAGCAGGATGAGTAGTAGCGTTTGCCTAATAGCCATACGCCGGTCAGTAAAAATAAATGGTCGATAAATATTCCGGCATAATAAATAATCATAAAATCTATATTTTGGAGCATCGTGCCTGTGTGCAGGAGGATATTGTGCAGGAAGCCGCCTGACCCGGAAATTCCGTACCACCAGGTTGCGGGGACGCCATGAGCCAGGTATGGCATCCATTGCGGGACCTCTCCCGAGAAGACGGCATTATTCAGAAAGTAATATTGGAAGGTGAGGTGGTCCAGGCTGTCGTGTGTAACAAGGCGGCGCTGAAATATCAGCAAAGAGATGACAAATAGTTCGGCGGCAAGAAGGAAGACAACAAGGGTATTGATCCCGGGAGTGAAGCGGCACAATTTTTTTAGAAGGTCCGGCATGGAAAATTTTTGGATAGCGCTGACAAAATACAAATTTATGTTACTTAAATTTAATCCATATCATTTCTTATGTCCAGGCATTTGTTAGAAACCAAGCCGCTTTTGGAACGTTTCTTGTTGGAGTGTCCACAAGGCCTGTCGGCGTTCTCTTTTATTAATATTTTCATCTGGAAGGATTTTTTTCAATTCCGTTTTGAGGTGATCGAGGGATGCCTGTGCGTTTTTGCCGAAAATGAAGTCGGAAGTTTTCTCTATTTACCCCCGCTGGGAAAGAAATTCAGTTTAAAAGCTGTCGAGGAATCGTTCCGCCGGATGGATGAGGTGAACGGCAAACATAGAGGAGTTTCGCGGATCGAGAATGTCCCCGCGGAGATGCTGCGGCATTTTCCCAAAGAGTATATTTCTTCCGCCAAGCCCGAAGAATACTGTTATAATCGTCGCGACATCGCAGAGCTTAAGGGCAGCGCGTTCAAGTCCAAGCGGTCGTCGTATAACCGGTTCGTAAAGAATTATGCGCACGCGTATGCGTACCGCGCGTTTGATAAAAAAGATATTGCGGAATGCGCGGCGCTGTACGATGCGTGGGCTGCCAAAAAGATTGCAAAATCCGGCGACGCGGTGTTCCGTCAGATGATCGAGGACAACAGGATCGTTCACCGTTTGGCGATGGAATCGTTTAAAGAATTGGGGCTCATCGGGCGGGTCGTGCTTGTCGATCAAAAAGTCAAAGCCTACACGTTCGGGCATCATTTGAATGATGATGTTTTTTGTGTTCTTTTTGAAATCGCGGATTCTGCCATTAAAGGCCTGCCGACGTTTATTTTCAGCAAATTTTGCAGCGACCCGGGAACCGAGAAATTTACGACGATCAATGTGATGGATGATTTCAGCCTCGACAATGTCCGGCAGACGAAATTATCTTTTAACCCGTCGCAGCGTATACCAAGTTATATTATTAAAAGGCGATGTACTTATTTTCTCTAGATAAATTTAGATGTAACAAGTACTTATCCCAATTTCCTCTAATGATAATTGGGATTATAT
>CAYING010000054.1:0-12927 GCA_964364715.1 uncultured Planctomycetales bacterium | reverse complement strand
GCAATACCCTTTCAAATAAACCAGTTCACCGGCCGCTCCCAGACCCGACTCCACCTGACAGAACTCTAACTCCTGCCGTTTTGTCTGCAGAACAGTTTCTAACTGCTGCCGGTAGCCGGCCAATTCCTTGACCTGCGCCTGATTCTTTTCCAATTGTTCCTGGGCCGTTTTTAGGCGGAATTTCATTTCGCGCAGGCCGCGCAAAGGCAGATCGATCTCTTTATAAGGCAATTTATCTTCCCCGCGGGTCACGATAACGGCATGCACCGTCGATCCGGAAACATTGCTCCAGTAAATATTACCCTGCGCCTTCAGCAGTTCGAATTCTCTTTTAGAAAGCTCGCAAAAATGGAGGAATATCTCTTTCCGCCGCAGGTCCGCAACATCATTCGGCTCGAACTCTCCCCACGGTTCCCACATCTTTATCTGGGCATTTAAACCCGTCAATTCTTCGGTCAAGTCCCGCGAATCATCTTCACGCTCGACCAATCTGGAAACGATACTTCTCCAATGTTCGGCCTTAAGCTGTCCCTTAACGTTCTTATGGTTCGCGAGGAGCGTGACCGTTTTCTCGAGGTCTTGTATATCTTTGGTGACCTCGGCAAGATGATGCCCTTCGGGGGTCTGCACATGTTCCACATGGACAACACCCAATTTTTGAAGAGCATCCAGGGCACCTGTCTTATTCATATCTTGCAGGACCAAAAAAACTTTTTTCATCGGAACGATCATGCTCCAGCCTCCGCGAGATCTCGCATTTCCACTTTCCGTTTGGCGACCTTGCTCACCCCGACGGCATTCGCCTGCTGATCTCCCAAATAAATGCGGATGACGCGGATATTATTTTTGCATTCCGGAATTTTTACTTTCTCAAACAAATTGACCCGCTGCGTGGTCACCCGCAATTCGTGCTCCAGAATTCTTATTTGCTCCTCAAGGACGGTGATTTCGGCCAGCACTTTTGTGTATCCGCGTAATTCCACAATAGCCCGATCAACCCAAAACGGCGCTAAATAAAAATTAAACTCTATGGAAGGAAAAACAATATCCTTAAAAATAGGAATGCTGGCACCGGCGATATTGACTCGATCGGTGATAATCTTAACCGGCGTAATCCAATGCTTAAAATTAACTCCCGTGCCTTCATCGGCAATCAAAGGATCGGCAAATAAGCCCAGCCAGACGTTCATTTTCTCCTCCCTGTCGCAGAGCATCGCCTGCTTCTCTATAATAGCCCGGCGGGCTTCCAGGATCTTCATCTGCAGCTGCTGCTTCTTTAATTGCAGGGTGGGCAGATAATGCTGGAACTGCTTTAAGCTGTCCCGCTGTTTTTTTAATTCACCTTTGGTGAGTTTGATTTTGCTCATAAAGATTTGTGACTAGTGACCCGTGACTAGTGACCCGAAAAATCCTTACAAGGCACTGGTCACGAGCGACTGGTCACTGCTTTTTCGGCCAATACTGTTTCAACAAAGATTCCTTGATGCCTGTTTCCGTCGGTTCGAAAATATCCGAAAGGATCTTCCATCCGGAATCCAATCCTTTTTCGAGCGGCGTGTTGACGGACAGGTCCATCAATTCCGTCTCAAAACGCTCGCCGTATATCAAAAGTTTTTTGTCCCAAGCGCTCATTTGGAATCCCATCGAGCGCTTTTCAACCGTTTCGCGGTAATCCGCGAACAGCTGGATCATCCGGTCCATAATGGTGCGGTGATCGGAACGGGTCTTATCGTTGACCTGCTGTTTCAAACGGCTTAAACTTCCAAACGGTTCAATACGTCCGCCGCGCAGATAAAACTGGCCTTCGGTGATATACCCGGTATTATCCGGCACGGGATGAGTCACATCGTCGCCGGGCATCGTGGTCACCGCCAAAATGGTAATCGACCCCGCGCCTTTAAAATCAATCGCCTTTTCATAACGGGCCGCCAGCTGGCTGTAAAGATCACCCGGATAACCGCGGTTCGACGGGATCTGTTCCATCGTGATCGCGATCTCTTTTAACGCGTCGGAAAAATTCGTCATATCGGTCAAAAGGACCAGCACGCGTTTCCCTTGAAGAGCGAACTGTTCGGCCACAGCCAAACTCATATCCGGAACAAGCAAACATTCGACGGTCGGGTCTGCGGCGGTGTGGATAAAAAGGATCGACCGCGACAGCGAACCGTGTTTTTCCAAGGTATCTTTAAAGAAAAGATAATCATCGTACTTCAATCCCATCCCGCCCAAAATAATCAGATCAACTTCCGCCTGCAAAGCAATGCGCGCCAAAAGTTCGTTATACGGCTCGCCGGCGATCGAGAAGATCGGAAGCTTTTGCGACTCGACCAGGGAATTAAAAATATCGATCATCGGGATCCCGGTACGGATCATTTTTTCCGGAACGATACGCTGATACGGATTTGCCGACGGACCGCCGATATCGATCATATTGTCCGACAGAACCGGCCCGTTGTCCCGCGGCTGCCCCGAACCGGTAAACACGCGGCCCAACAGATCCTCGGAAAAAGCGACCCGCATACGGCTGTTCAAAAACCTGACCTTATCGTCCGTCGAGATCCCGCGGCTCCCGGCCAAGACCTGCAGAAAAACCTTTTTTCCGTCGAGCCGGATGACCTGGGCAAGCGCCGTGCCGTTCCTGGTCTGGACTTCCGCCAGTTCGCGGTAACCGACGTCCTCAGCCTCGACCGTAATGACATCGCCCGCGATTTGAATGATCTGATTATACACTTTTCTCATGTTAGTCCTTTAGCATTTCGTGCTTAGAGTTTATACGTTAGCTGTTTGTTGGATTTTTTCGCTGATCTCTTTTTCAACTGCCATGAACTCCGGCGACTGGAACTTGGCCGCGTTCCAATTCAGAAATTTTTGACGCAGCTCTAAGAAGAACTTTCGGCCGGCGTCCTTGGTATCAAAGTTGAATTCCTGGTCGATAATCTCAACGATGATATTAAAAATATACTGCTGGCGTTCTTTCGGCGTGCATTCATCGACGTGGTCAAAGGCGTTCTGCTGTAAGTAAACCGCGTCAAAGAATTCACCCTTCAGATAATCAATGAATTCGTGCGTGGACGTTCCTTCCTCACCGACGACCTTCATCATATTGTAAATATTCTTGCTCTTCTTCAAGATATTCACGCCCTTGCGGACCTTGTCAGTCTCGATAAAACTTTGATATTTGCTCCAGCTGTCCAACGGGTCGATGGCCGGGTAACGGCGGGCATCGGCGCGGGCGCGCGACAGGCCGTGAAAAGCCCCGACGACCTTCAGCGTCGCCTGGGTCACCGGTTCTTCAAAATTTCCGCCGGCCGGTGAAACAGCGCCGCCGATCGTGACCGAGCCCATTTTTCCGTCATGTAATTTCACCAGGCCCGCCCGTTCGTAAAATGACGCGATCCGGGTTTCCAGATACGCCGGAAAGGCTTCTTCGCCGGGAATTTCCTCGAGGCGGCCCGACATCTCGCGCATCGCCTGCGCCCAGCGGGACGTTGAGTCGGCCAACAGCAAAGTGTTTAATCCCATTTGTCGATAATATTCAGCGATCGTGACCGCGGTGTACACGCTGGACTCGCGCGCGGCGACCGGCATGGAGCTGGTGTTGCAAATAATGATCGTTCGGTCCATCAATGTCCGGTTCGTCCGGGGGTCGATCAACTCCGGAAAAGTTTTTAAAACTTCCACGACCTCACCGGCGCGTTCCCCGCAAGCCGCGATGACGACCACGTCGACTTCCGCGTGACGGCTTAATAAATGCTGCAGAACCGTTTTCCCGGCGCCGAACGGCCCCGGAGTACAAAAAGTCCCGCCAACCGCGACCGGAACGAGCGTATCGATCAATCTGAGTTTGGTGACGAGCGGTTCGGTGGGTTTTAATTTCTGCGCGTAGGCTTTGATCGGGACTTTGACCGGCCAGACCTGCTTCATCGTCGCCTTATGTTCCCGCCCCTGTGGATCTTTCAATGTTGCGACAACATGATTGATATTATAATCTCCCGCCGCGGCGATCTCGACGACTTCGAGGTCTCCGGTTAAATGGAACGGGGCCATAATAAAATGCTGAAACATTTTTTCCGGGACAGTCCCGAGTTTGACACCGGCCTTGACGCGGTCGCCTTTTTTGACCGCCGGAGTAAATTTCCATTGGACATTCTCATCCAGCGGACTTAAATAAGCGCCGCGCTTCAAGAAAAAACCATGTTTTTCAGCCAACTGCGGCAACGGATTCTGCAATCCGTCAAATATCTGCCCGATAATACCCGGCCCTAATTCGATACTTAAAAGCTCATTGGTAAATTCAACTCCTTGGCCGACCTTGATCGAGTGCGTGTCTTCAAAGACCTGCAGGTCCGCGCGGATGCCCTTGACCCGGATGACTTCGGCCTTTAATCTTTCCTCCCCGACGACGACATAGGCCACTTCATTCTGCATGACCTTGACTTCAAACTCTACCGCCACCATGTTGCCGTTGACCCCGACAACACGGCCTTTTCTTTGAGTTTCCACTTTTCAACTCCTTGATAATGACATTTTAGTTCAAAGGGATATTAACTTTTGTATATTCTCTAAAAAGCTCCTTGCCCTTCTCGGATTCAATCGCCTGATAACGTTCTAAAATTTTTAATTTTAAACCATAACCAAGCAAAACCTCAAAATCAAAATAATGTCCTTGCATCAGCTCATCCAGATATTGCCAACGAGCACGGTCGATCAACTTCTCGCCGGTTAAAGGGTCGGCGGCTTCCGCCACCCGGGCAACAAGATCAATGACAGTTAAATCATCACATCTGCCCCCTTTGAGGTAATTGACCGGATCCTGATTGGTTTCCATGGCACGGAACCAGGCAATTTCACTGCGCACATTATGATTAAAATGCGCCCAATCTTTGAGGATTCCTCGGGAGGCTGAAGGAGCCAACACATCATTTTTTAAAAGCTCATTCAAAACAAAAAAATCAGCCGGCGCCAGCTGTTCTCGGCATCGGCTGATAAATTCTTCACAAGACAAAAACGGTTTAGCGTTGAATTCCAATGAAAGAAGACTGGCAACAAAATAATAATAGGGGTGGCTCATAAAATAACAGTACTTTGTTAAAAAAATATTTTTTGACACATAATCTTCAAGATTTCTCGACGCTGTGAAGCGTTGCAATGCGCTGCGTGCAGTTCCAATCAACGCTTTAAGGCATGTTAACCATCTGGGATTCAATGGGTTACGTTATGAAAAGAACTGAATTTTAACAAACTACTGAAAATAATTTAAAAGTTAAAACTCAAAATGAAAAACTCTTGAGCCTCTAAACCGGCGCCTTAATTTACATTTTGAATTTAAATTTTTAACTCTTTGCAGCTTCTTTTAGCAGTGCTGCAACTTCCTGGTTTAGATATGATCCTAGATATTCGGCTGCGGCCGCATCCGAAAAATCGAACGAAGATTTTCCGCCGTCAAAACTGATGGTGAACCCTTTATGGATATCTTCCGAGGATTGAAATTTGATCGGGTCTTTGATCTCTTTCTGCAGCTTAGCAATAAATCCTTGTTTTAAATTTTCGCAATCTGCCGGGCTTAAAGAAACACGCACATCGTGGCTGCCGGAAGACACTTTAAAATAACTTTTGATCGAGCTTTCGATGATCTGGGCAAGATTCTCAGCGGTCAAGACGCCGGAGACCTGCTGCTGCACAATTCTGTTTAATATACCGTTAATTTCTTTCTTAAGTTTAAGAAGCATGTCGCGGGAGGATTGCTGGAGGGCCATCCGGGAAGCATTTTCGTTCTTTTTAATTTCTTCATTCGCCTTGGCCAAGATCTGCTCAGCCTGTCTTTGAGCATCCTGAACGATCTGCTGAGCTTTTTTATGCGACTGGGCTTCAATATCTCTGGCCTTGCCCTCGGCGGCCTCGATGCCTTCGCTTTTGATCTTGTTGATCAATTCTTGAACTTGCTGAACCATTGTAAACTCCTCAATGCGCGCATAACTTATGGAATCCGCTGAAAGCGGATGAACATAAGTTATTTGCGCAAATTGATCCCCGCCTCTTGTCCCGACTGCTTCGCTTTGCGAAGCAAAGCGTGCGGGACGGCGGGGATTAATTCACTATATTTTCATTTCCTTTAATATTTCTTTCGCCGCCTTCAAAGGATCCTGGGCTTCGCGGATCGGGCGCCCCACGACCAAATAGTTGCTGCCGTTTTTTATGGCTTCAGCCGGCGTGGCGATCCGTTTTTGATCCCCGGCATCCGCTCCTGCCGGCCGTATCCCGGGAGTAACAATAACAAAATCCGGCCCAAATTCTTCGCGGATCAGCTGCGCTTCCTGGACCGATGCCACAACACCGTCCAGGCCGGCCTCCTGTGCCATGCGGGCTCTTTCCAAAACAAGAGTGTGTATGTTATCCCGTTTTGCCTCGCTTGTCAATACCGTGACCCCAACGACCAAAGGTTTTGTAACTTTAAATTCTTGAGCGGCCTTTGCGCCTGCCTGAGCCGCCGCTTTCATCATTTCCACCCCGCCCAAAGTATGGACGGTCAGCATAAACAGGCTTGTGGGTTTTAGTTTAGAATTCTTGAGAAGGGCTGAACTGCGCTCAACAGCCTTGATCAATTCGACCGCTGTCCGGACAGCGCCGGCAACCGTGTTGGGGATATCGTGGTATTTAAGGTCGAGGAAAACCCGTTTGCCCTTGGCCTGGACGAAGCGCACCGCGGCAGGGCCGCAGGCGGTAAACAACCTGCTTCCGATCTTGAAAATATCGACGGCCGGGGAAAGCTTCTCAACGAGGGCGCGGACTTCACTTAAGGTATCGACATCAAGGGCAACGATCAGTTCCGCGGTATCTTTTGCAGGGCCGGCCATATCATCCCAATTTTCCTTTATATAATCCCAATTATCCTTATTTCTCTGACCTGATGCACATATCCGAGAAAGATTTAACAATAAAGATCAGGACGATGACAAAAAAAACAGCGGCCAAACTGAGCGCCAGCGTCCGGCTCAATTCGATCGCGATCTCGATCGCCAAAAGGCCGAAAAGTGTCGTAAACTTAATGATCGGATTGATCGAGACCGACGAGGTATCTTTGAACGGATCGCCGACCGTATCGCCGACGACCGTTGCTTCGTGAAGAGCGGTCCCTTTTTCCTTAAGATCGACCTCAACGAATTTCTTGGTGTTATCCCAGGCCGCGCCGGCATTCGCCATAAAGATCGCCTGAAACAATCCAAAGATCGCGATCGAGATCAAGTATCCGATAAAAAAATAAGGATTCAAACACGCGTAAGCCAGCGTGCTGAAAAAGATCACTAAGAATAGATTGACCATCCCTTTTTGGGCAAACCGCGTGCAGATCTCTACGACCTTTTTGCTGTCCTCGGTGGATGCCTTCGCAGCGCCGTCAAGTTTAATGTGGCTCTGAATATATTCAACGGCATGATAGGCGCCGGCCGCGACCGCGTGATTGGACGCCCCGGTGAACCAATAGATCATCGCCCCGCCCATGATCAATCCGAAAAAGAACGGCGGATACAGAATGGAAAGTTTGTCAATATTCGCGGTCAACCCGTGGGTCAGGATCATAATGATCGAAAAGATCATCGTCGTTGAACCAACCACGGCAGTTCCGATCAGGACCGGTTTCGCGGTCGCTTTAAACGTATTTCCCGCTCCGTCATTAGCTTCCAGATTATGTTTGGCGCTTAAAAAATCAGGAGTAAAATTAAAATCCTTCTTCAATTCTTCCTTTATATCAGGAATGGTTTCGATCAAAGACAACTCGTAGATCGACTGCGCGTTGTCCGCGACCGGCCCGTAAGAATCAACCGCGATCGTGACCGGCCCCATACCTAAAAAGCCGAAGGCCAGTAAACCGAGCGCGAAAACAGCTGGGGCCAGCATCAACGCATCCAGCCCGAGGGAACTGATGCCGTAGACGATCCCCATCAGGACTAAGATCACAAGCCCCATCCAATACGCGCTGAAATTCCCCGTTGTAAGACCGGCAAGGATATTCAAGGATGCGCCGCCTTTGCGGGACGAATTGAGGATATTCTGAACATGCGCCGACTCCGTCGAGGTAAAGATCTTTACCAACTCAGGGATGATCGCCCCGGCCAGCGTCCCGCAGGTAATGATCGTGGCCAATTTCCACCAAATACTCCCATCCCCTAACGCCGGGATCAATAGATAAGAAACCACATATGTCAAAGAGACCGAAACGAACGACGTGATCCAGACCAAACTGGTCAAAGGCGCTTCAAAATTCATCTTTTGTACATTGCTATAACGCGCCTGCGCCAGTTTATCGTTAATGACATACGACAGGCCGCTCGCGATGATCATGACGATGCGCATCACAAAGATCCACACCAAAAGCTGTACCTGCACGACCGGATCTTTAACCGCCAGCAAGATAAAGGAAATTAAAGCGACGCCCGTGACACCGTAGGTTTCAAAACCGTCAGCGGTCGGCCCGACCGAATCGCCGGCGTTATCCCCGGTGCAATCCGCAATAACTCCGGGATTGCGGGCATCGTCTTCCTTGATCTTAAAAACGATCTTCATCAGATCCGATCCGATATCCGCGATCTTGGTGAAGATCCCGCCGGCGATACGTAAGACAGAGGCGCCCAGAGATTCACCGATGGCGAACCCGATAAAACATGCCCCGGCATTTTCCGGACTGATAAAAAGCAGGATCGCCAGCATGACAAAAAGTTCAACACTGATCAAAAGCATCCCGATGCTCATCCCGGCCTGCAGAGGGATCTGATACACCAAGAACGGTTTTCCCGTCAAACTCGCGAAAGCGCAGCGCGAATTCGCCATCGTGTTGATCCGCATCCCGAACCAGGCCACCATATAGCTCCCCAGGATCCCGACCATGCTGCAAGCTAAAATAAGCGCGACCTTCCCGAAGGCAAAATGCCGCAGCCAGCCAAAATAACCCGCTATAATAATCCCGACCAGAATTTCCAGGACTAAAATAAATTTTCCTTGTGTTATCAGATAAGTCTTGCATGTTTCGTAAATCAACTCCGAGATCTCTTTCATACTTTTGTGAACAGGCAAGTTCTTGATGCGGGTGAATTGGATGAACCCGAACAGCAATCCGAACACGCAGACCAGCATCCCCCACAAGAGGAGCGTGCGGCCGTCCGTATTGAGGAATTGCACGGACGTCAGATCCGGGATCACCAGGTCCGCCTCGCCGGCAAAACTGAATACAGGAAAAAACAGAACAATTAAAACAGGAAGAATTCTCTTAAAACCACCGATAATTTTTTGTAAAAGCATATTCTGGCTCCTAACTTTTTTTACCGTTTATATTGAAATCATCCCTTAGTTTCCCTCAAAGGCCTTCATTTGTCAATGCGCAAACTGCCGATTATTTCCTTAATATCTTTCAACTTATTTGCCGTCATATACGCCTTGATCCCGTCGAGGACTTCCAATGGCGCACGCGGATTGACAAAATTCATGGTCCCGACCGCGGCCATGGTGGCTCCGGCGATCAAAAATTGCAGGGCATCGTCGGCATTGGCGATTCCCCCCATCGCCACGACCGGAATCTTAACCCGGCGGGCCACCTGATGGACCATATAGACCGCGATCGGACGGATCGCCGGGCCGCTTAAGCCGCCGGTAAAATTTCCCAAAACCGACGTGCGTTTATTCACATCGATCACCATGGCCGTGAACGTGTTGACCAGGCTCACAGCGTCGGCGCCGGCCGCCTCCGCCGCGGCAGCGATCTCGGCAATGTCCGTCACATTGGGAGAAAGTTTGGCAATGACCGGATAACGGGAAATTTTCTTTACTTTTGAAACCACCCGCTCGGTCGCTTGCGGATCTTGAGCGACCAAAACCTTATGTTTCAGATTCGGGCAGGAAAGATTCAATTCCAAAGCGCTCACGCCTTCCGCTTTATTAAATTTCTCGACGAGTGATTCAAACTGCTCATCCGTATGCCCCAGGATACTGATGATCAACGGCACGCCGATCTTGCGGAAGAGCGGTAATTTCTTTTCAATAAAGACATCCGGCCCCGGGTTCTCGATGCCGATCGCGTTCAGCATGCCGGAAGGCGTTTCAATAATTCTCGGCGGAGGATTGCCGGCCTGCGCCTGAAACGTCACGGTCTTGGGGACGATCGCGCCCAGCCGCCTCACCTCTTCAAGGTCATAATATTTTTCCGCGTGCCCGAAGGTGCCGGAGGCAACCGTCACGGGATTTTTAAACTCCACATTGCCAATTTTAACGAAAAGGTTCATTAATGAGCTCCTAACTTATGGAGCGCCAGCGAACATAAGTTAGCTGAGCGAATTAATCCCGCCGTCCCGCATGCTTTGCTTCGCAAAGCGAAGCAGTCGGGACAAGAGGCGGGATAAGTTCCGACAATAATTTATGTTCATTGCATTCCATAAATTATGTCGTCACTTATTTTAATAACGCCATCTTCATTCCCACCAGCACCAAAAAAATCCCAAAGGCCCGTTTCACCGTCGACTCCGGCAATCCATGAATAAAGTTTGCTCCGATCAATGCCCCAAAAATAAATCCTAACCCGATCAACAGCGCCATGTTGACCTTAATATTCCCGGATTGGTAATACCGTAAAACTCCCAGAATACCGACGGGCATCATCAAAACCGCCAAGGTCGTCCCTTGAGCCTGATGCTGCGTGAGCCCCAAAAAATAAACCAGCGCCGGCACCATGATCATTCCCCCGCCGATCCCGAACGCGCCGCTGAATATTCCTCCCAAAAGTCCGATTGTTAAAAGGATGAATGGTGACATGGCATCTCCCTGCCTGCCGGTAAGCAGGTTTTTTGTGGGTCAAATGGTCAAAATGTCAAACGCCACGACTTCAAAGCAACTTATGACATTATGACCTTTTGACGTTTTGACCCTAAAAGATTATCTCCTCCAAATCAAAGACCGGCCCGTCATAACAAACGGTCTTATATCCCGACTTCGTTTTGATCGAACAGCCCAAACACGCCCCTAAGGCGCACGCCATCACTTCTTCGCAGGCTGCCTGGCCTTTCAAATTATTTTCTTTCGCAAAATCCTGCACCGTGTGCATCATCGCGCGCGGGCCGCAGGTGTATAAAAATGTCGTCTTGGGATTAAGGCCGATCTTCGAGAACAACTGCGTTACACGGCCCTTCACGCCGACACTGCCGTCTTCGGTCGCCACAAAAACTTTTACACCATTCTGCTTAAATTCCTTCATCGGATACACATGGCCATTGGTGCGCCCGCCGTACAGCAGGATCAGTTCAAATTTTTTTCCGCCTGAGGCACCCGCCTGCCGGACGGGCAGGGATCCGCCTTTGGCGGACTTCTTCAGCATATCGCTCAAAATAAGAAACGGCGCGACCCCGATACCGCCGGCGATCATCACGACCTGTTTTGTCCCGGCCGGAGGCATCTTAAATTCCGTTCCCAGCGGCCCCAAAATATCGAGCCCATCCCCCTTTTTCTTGCCGGCCAGAATCCTTGTCCCCGGGCCGATGGCCTCATAAAAAATTTCGACGTACTTTTGAGCGCGGTAAACGCTGAACGGACGGCGGAAGAAAGGTTCCAATCCGTCGTTGACCTTGATATGGATAAATTGTCCTGGTTTTACTGCTTTGGCGAGCGGCGGTGCGTCAAAACACATCCGGTAAAATCGGGGGCACAGCTTTTCGTTCGAGACAACTTTATAACTATTCTGAATTTTGCGCATATCAAGCCGATTTGTAATAACGGGCGATAAGAACGGCCGCGTAAAAAACCGCGGCGCTCAAAAATATCAAAAGAGTATCTTTAATATCCGTCTTTCCGAATACAAATTTCTCATGAAAGCTCTCGAGGACAAGCGCCATAACCGGCCAGCCGATCAATCCATATTTGTCTTTGGTGCTGAACGCCTGGTCAAAATTCACGATTTCGCGCAGTTGGGTCTTGCGCAGCTGTTGAAATCGAGGAAAAATCCTCGGCACGCGGCGGCAATACTCTTCATACTCTTTCCCGAATAAATTCTTAAGAAGCTCTTCTTCCGTCAAAACCTGCGGCCTGAACCGCAGATAAAACAAACCCGCGTAGACCGGCACGGTCCACACCGGCCACAGGATCAGCACAAATCCCATCCCTAAATAAAAACTTCCCAGATACATCGGATTGCGCGTCAACTGATAGATCCCGCCGACGACAAGGGCCTTGCCGTTTTTGGAGTTGGCTTTTTTATATCCGCGGGCGATCATCCGGATCATCGTTCCCTTCAGGATAAAGATGACGCCGGCGAAATCCCAAATATTGTCGAGTAATTTATTGGAAGAAAAAATTTGCGGGAACTGATATAGAAATCCGGTAAGAATGATCGTGAAGGAGAGGATGGCGCTGTCGATTTTTATTCTGGTTTTCATAAATGAGTGCGTGACTTATGGAGCGCAGCGAGCATAAGTCGCTGCACGAATTTATCCCGCCTCTTGTCCCGACTGCTTCGCTTTGCGAAGCAAAGCGTGCGGGACGGCGGGATTCTACCTTTGGCATTTCTTACAATAAAACGTGCTCCGGCCGGCCTGAACGATCTTCACGATCGGCGCGCGGCACACATAACATTCTTCATTACCCCGGCCGTAGACCTTGATCCGGTTCATGAACTTTCCCTTTTCTCCGGCGGTATCGCGGTAATTGCGCATCGATGTCCCGCGGAATTTTACGGCGTCCTTCAGAATATCGATGGTCGCTTTGCGCAAGGCTTCGATCTCGGAAAACTTCAGCGCCCGGGCTGTCCTTGTGGGGCTGATCTGCGAACGGAACAAAATTTCCGAGGCGTAAATATTCCCGATACCCGCCACCAGCTGCTGATTCATTAACAATGACTTTATGGGGCCTGGCCGATGATGAAAAAGCTCTTTCAATTTCTGCGCGGTAAAGGCTTGA
>CAYING010000053.1:0-13332 GCA_964364715.1 uncultured Planctomycetales bacterium | reverse complement strand
CAAAAGCGGAACATACAGACCGCGGTTTAAATCTTCGGTGTAATTGATGTTGTTCTCAAACGGTTCGATGTAAATAGTCTTTAAGTGCGACGGATAACCGGGGCGCGTCGTGTACCCGCAGCCGGCGGCGGACAAGACGAACGACATCAGAACAGCGGCGGAAATGATTTTTTTCATTATTGTAATCTCATTTTGGTCAGGTACTGGATACGATCGATAGCCTTTTGCGCCCAGGAGGTATCGTTGAAATCCCTGGCGATCGTTTCGTAATACAAGTGCGCGGATTTATATTTCTTCTGTTTTTCGTAAAATTGGGCGACAAGAAAATTATTCTCAGCGTCTTTTTCACGCAGCTGGTTGATCTCGTCATGGGCCTTGTCGGAAAGTTCGGCGTCGGGGTAGCGCTCGACGAACCTTTTGAACTCATCCACCGCGGTCTTGGTGATCGCCTGGTCGTACTGCGCGCCTTTGGAACGTTTGGCGTCGGAGGCGGCGATCTGGTATTTGGCGGCCTTGGCCCATTCGCTGTCCGGGTAATCGTTGACCGCTTTTTCGAATTCGTCGCGGGCTTCCTGGTACAGGCGTTTTCCTTGCAGGTAAAGCCCGATCTTGTACTGCGAGGGCGCGGCCAATTCGCCGTACGGCGCGTTCTTAATGACGGTGCGGAACACGTCGACGACGTTGTATTCCCCGCCGGTCATCACGGCGACGAATTTGTTGCGCTTATCTTCGCCCTCCATAAATTTTCCGCCGATCTCGTACTGGCGCTTGATGATTTCCACCGAACGGTCGCTGAACGGATATTTTTCCACCACAACCTGGTAACTTTTAAAAGCGAGATAAAATTGTTCCTGGTCTTCCCGGGTCAGGCCGATGTAGTACTGCGCCTCGGCGGCTTCCGCGGCTTTCGGGTAATGTTTGAGAAGTTTATTGAATTCCGCGACGGCTTTGTCGTATTCTTTGGCCTGATAAAATCCGAGCGCGAAATCGAGCTGGTCATTGGGGGTTTCTTTAATGGAGTATTTCGGGTTGACCCACTGATTGGTTTCCGGGGTCCATATCCAAAAGGCGGAGGCAGGCTTATTGCTGCTTATTAATAATATTAATAATATAAAAATAATTCTACACTTGGCGAACATGCCGTCCAATGTAGCATAGTTACTTTATTTTGTCAATCAGCCACGGACGGCGGATTTGGCTTTTCACCCAGCGATTTTGAAATATCAGCCAGACAACCGCATAATAAACCGTTATCTGCCAAAGAGATATATCCTGACAATAAATGTACGCGCCCGGAAACTTGGCGAAGAGTGTGAGGATATGCAGCATCAGGGCCAAAACGAATTTAATGCAGGCGGCAAAGGCAAACGTTAAAAACGGGACAACGGTTCCGATCACCAAGAGCCCCAGGCCCAGCACGACCAGCACCGAAGACAGCGGCACGACCAAAAGATTCGCCAACACCGTGACCGGAGTCACCACAAAAAAATAATACGCGATCAACCCGGCCACTCCCACCCACGCCACCACCGAAACGCCCAGGGATTGCGCGATCCAGAAGAGCGGTTTATGCTCGGCCAAGTCAATGCGGAAAAATTTTTCCGCGGCCCGGCTGAACAATTCCATCAGAACAGGCGAAAATTGAATAATCGCGACCACACTGATGAAAGACAGCTGGAACCCGACATCAAAGATATTGAGCGGGTTGACCAAAAAGATCAAAAACCCGGACAACCCCAGGGAATTCAGCGCGTCGCTCTGGCGTTCAAAAATGTAACTGAGCAAGAACACCGTCGACATAATGGCCGCGCGCACGACCGGAGGCCTGCCGCCCGTTAAAAACGCGTAGAACGACAGCAACAGGACAGTCACCACGATCTGCCAGCGCCGGCCGATCGGAACAATACGCAAAAACAGAAAGATCACGGCCGCCACGATCCCCATATTAAACCCGCTGATCGCGAGGACGTGCACGGTTCCGGTTTTCAGGAATAAATCCTGAATCGGCGCGGGGATCGGCGGGCCCTGCCCCAACAGCATAATGGTCATGATCTTGGCCTCGTTTTCAGAAAAATTTTCGCTAATGATCTTTTGAAAATGACGGCGGGTTTTCAATGATAACGCGCGCAGGTCACGAGGCAGCGGGCTTTCGATCTTTTCAACCAACCCGATCTTTTTGACGCTTAAGATGAACAAAATTCCCCGGCGGGACAGATATTCTTTATACGAAAAACGTTTCCCGCTGGAAAATTCAAACGGCCGGTGGAGTTTTCCCTCGAGCCGGAGCTGATCGCCGTAGTCTGCCTCCGTGTCACGGAAAATGTTCACGAGGATCTTGCCGCTTTTGTCTTCCCAACCCCACCGTCCCTTGATCCGCTTGAGCGCGAGCGTGAGCGTGGTTTTCTTCCCGTAAAACGATTCGCGTTTCTGCACGTCGGAAACGACAATGCCTTCCGCCTGGACCGTTTCGCCGTAATAAAACAACGCGGCGCGTTTAATGTGGTCGCTCTTGAGCGCTTGATAACTGTGCGTGTACACCGCGCCCAAGGGCAAAAAGTTGAGAATTAAAAGGGCCGCGGTCAGCCGGTTCATTTTTCGCCGGGTCAAGAAATACACGGCGAGTAAAATCCCCTGCGCGGCCAACCAGCCGGCGATCGGCACAACACGGTAATACTCCAGCGCGATGCCGATACTGAACACGAACGCGATCATAAGAAACGGGCGGTGTTTCATTTTATTTTTTGGCCTTAAGCTGAGAACTGTCCGCGACGCTGAAAAATTCTCGGATCGTTGTGTTTTTCTGAAAGGCCCAATGTAAGAGCGACCCGGTCAAAATGATCAGGACGAGAAACAAAAGCACCAGGCGTTCTTGTTTGGTGAGGGAAAACATAATTTTAAGGAAGTCCCGATGCCTGCGGCACGGGACTAATTCGCGCGCTGATTTACGTTCGCTTACGCTCCGTAAATCATGCGCTCATTAGGGGAATCGAGGCACTTTCCCGATGCCTGCGGCATCGGGACTAATTCGCGCGCTGATTTACGTTCGCTTACGCTCCGTAAATCATGCGCTCATTAGACAACGAGGTTAACTAACTTCTTGGGGACAACGATAAATTTCTGCACGGGTTTACCATGCAGGCACTGCCGGATCTTTTCGTCGGCGAGGACGGCTTTCTTCAATTCTTCTTCGCTGATGTCCGCCGGAAGATTGAACTTGCCGCGGACTTTGCCGTTCACCTGGACCACAATCGCGACCGTGTCCTGAACTAACACGGCTTCATTATACTCAGGCCAGGAAACTTTGGCAACGGTTTGTTCCTTCGCCCCCATCATCTGCCATAGTTCTTCGGCGAGGTGCGGAACGATCGGCGACAATAATAACACCGCGGTCTGGATCGCTTGATTCAGGCACTGCTGTTTCACGGGCGACGTTGCTTCACCTTTATATTTGTCGATTGCGTTCATCAAGGTCATCACGGCGCTGATCGCGGTGTTGAACTTGAAATCTTTTTCCATGCTTTCGGTGACGCGTTTGATCGCACTGTTGCGTTCGCGTTCCAGGTCTTTGTCCGCCGCGTCGGTAAAGGCGCGGGTTCCCGCAACAGGCTTAAAACGGTTCTCGACCGCATTCCAGACACGATTTAAAAATTTCCACGAACCTTCGATCGCGCCGTCGTTCCATTCCAATTGATCTTCCGGAGGCGCGGCAAAGAGAATGAACAACCGCAAGGTGTCGGCGCCGTAACGGGAAATGACCGCGTCGGGATCGACGGTATTGCCGCGGGATTTGGACATGACCTCCCCGTCTTTTAACACCATTCCCTGCGTGAGCAAACGGATGAACGGTTCGTCGAAACTGACCAAGCCGATGTCCTTAAGAAATTTTGAAAAGAAACGCGAATAGAGCAAGTGCAAGATCGCGTGTTCGATCCCGCCGATGTATTGGTCCACCGGCATCCAATAGGCCGCTTCTTTTTTATCGAACATCTGTTTGTCATCGCGGGCAGAACAGAAACGCAGGAAATACCACGAGGAATCGATGAAAGTCGCCATAGTGTCGGTTTCCCGTCGGGCTTTCCTGCGGCATTTCGGACAGCTGGCGCTGACAAATTCTTTAACCTGCAGAAGCGGGCTTCCGCCTTCGCCGGTGATCTTAACGTTTTTCGGAAGCTCGACCGGAAGATCTTTTTCCGGGACAGGGACCGTGCCGCATTTCTCGCAGTAGATGATCGGGATCGGCGTTCCCCAATACCGCTGACGGGAAATGAGCCAGTCGCGCAGACGCCAGCAGATCGTGACCTTGCCCATTTTTTCCTTTTCCATCCACCGGGCGATCTTCTGTTTGGCTTCTTCGTTGCCGACGCCGTTGAACTGGCTGGAATTGACTAATTTCCCGGCGCCTGCAAAGGCCTGTTTCATAGTTTCCGGTTGAAGAAAAATGGCCTGCGGGTCCTGAATAACGATCCGCATTTTTAGTTTGTGTTCTTTGGCAAATAAAAAATCGCGCTGGTCGTGGGCCGGGACCGCCATGATTGCGCCGGTACCGTACTCCATCAAAACATAATCGGCAATGTAGATCGGGATCGGTTCGTTGTTGACGGGGTTAATGGCGTAACGGCCGATGAAGATCCCTTCCTTGGCTTTGTCGCCGGAGACGCGCCGGCTTTTGCTTTCGTTGGCAGCTTTCCGAATGAACTCGCGGACCTTTTTCTCATGAGAAGAACCTTTGATCAGCGTTTCCACGAGCGGATGTTCGGGGGCGAGAACAACGTACGTTGCCCCGAAGATCGTGTCCGGCCTCGTCGTAAAAACGGGAATGGTTTCACTTCTATCTTCCACTTTAAAATAAATCTCACAGCCGTAACTTTTGCCGATCCAATTTTCTTGCATCGCGATGACGCGCGACGGCCAGCCGGTCAATTGCCGGAGGTCTTCCAAAAGCGCTTCGCTGTACTGTGTAATTCTTAAATACCACTGCGCTAAATTTTTCTGCACGACCTCGGTTTTACAGCGCCAGCACCCACCGTTAATCACTTCTTCGTTGGCCAAAGTGGTTTCACAGCTCGGGCACCAGTTGACCGGCGATTCTTTTTTGTACGCGAGGCCTTTTTCCATCATCTTTAAAAAGATCCACTGGTTCCATTTGTAATACTCAGCGTCGCAGGTGGCAAGCTCGCGGTCCCAGTCGTAGGAAAATCCCATTTGCCTCAATTCATCGCGCATCTGGCCGATGCAGCGATAGGTCCAGCTCGCGGGATCGGTTTTGTTTTTGATCGCGGCATTTTCGGCAGGCTGTCCGAAGGCGTCGTAGCCCATCGGATGAAGGACATTAAAACCGCGCATCATCTTGTACCGGGCGATCACGTCCGCGATCGTGTAATTGCGCACGTGGCCCATATGGATCTTTCCCGACGGGTACGGGAACATCTCGAGACAATAATACTTCGGCTTCTTCGGATCGGGGACCGCCTTAAACGTCTTATGCTCGGCCCAGAATTTCTGCCATTTGTCTTCGATGCGTTTGATGTCATTGGTGGTGTAGGGCATAAAAAGTGAAAAGTGAAAAGGCAAAAGTGAAAAGTTCAGGGTCGCGCAGCGACTCCATACTTTTAACTTTTTACTTTTGCCTTTTGATTTCTTATAAAATTATGAAGGGGAATAACTCTATTTGAAGTTATCCCCCTCCCTTAAGTAAGACAGTTGAATTACTTTGCGGCCAGGGCCTCTTTTTTATTAAGCTGCACCTGCGGTGTTTTGGAGGCGCCCTTTTTAACCGTCAACGTATGATACGTGGAATCTTCCTTGAAATAATCGACGCCGCGTTCGATGAATTGGGTATCGATCTTTTTCGGGCCGAAGAACTGTTCGCACAGCGCCTTGGCCTTGTCAACATCGAACCATTTGCAGCAGTAAACGTCGATGGAAATGAAATCCTTCGGAGTCAATGTATGAATAACGACCGAACTTTCGATCAACGGGGCCCAGCCCGAAAGGCCGGCCTTATCCGGGAATCTAACGCCGTCACTGCGGAAGATGCTCGGCGGGGATTGCTTTTCCATGCCTAATGCTGAAACAATGTCGTCAAGAAATTGATAACAGAGGCTCAGGTCGTCACAGACGCCTTTCTTGCAGCCGTACAGATCCAACAGAAGCTGGTAACCGAAGACCTGCTCTTTAGCGCTTTTCATCTTATGCCTTTTCTCCCTGCCCCGCCGTGGCGGGGCTTAGCGTAAGCGCTCGCTTGCGCTCGCGTTGAATGTCGATTTACAATAGACCTTTATACTATAAATCGTTTTAAAAATCAAAGTGAATTATGTGTGATTAATTTTTATTATGTCACTGAAAAAGGCCAAATCAAGGGAGAATTCAGTATTTTCAAACCTCCCGGCCGAATCCCGGGCGGCTCCAAATTTTTTTTGATTTTTATACCGAATTAGCCTAATATGATTGAAATCATTTAGGGAGAGTGGATATGTACTTGTTCTCCTTAATTCTTTTTAGATGAAACAAGTACTTATCCCAATTTCATCTATTGATTAATTGGGATAAAGCCCCGCCTGTGGCGGGGCAGGAAAAATTGGGATGAAAATTACCGTCAACGGCCGGGTCCAAGAATTCAATTCCGCCGCAAATTTAAAATATCTGATCGAGCACTGCTCCCCCGCGAACACGCACGTGATCGCCGAGGTCAACGGCTCGGTCATCAAACGCGCCGGCTGGGAACAGACCGCTATCGGAGAAGGCGATACCGTTGAGCTGGTTAATTTGGTAGGCGGCGGGTAGATTAAAACTCTAAGCACTAAACTCTAAATATTAAACAAATACAAAATACAAATATCAAAAACTTAGAGTTTAGGTCGTTTGGATTTCAAATTTGTTTAGGATTTCGTGCTTAGGGCTTAGGATTTCTTATGAATACTGCGCAATCGACAATCCAAGACTCCCCTCTCGTGATCGGCGATAGGTCCTTCACCAGCCGCTTTCTTTTGGGCACAGGAAAATTCCGTAACAAGACCGAGCTTGCGGACACGATTCAAGCCTCCGGCACCCAGATCGTCACGGTCGCTTTGCGCCGCATTGATCTGGAGCGCCACGAAGAAAATATTATCGAATATATTCCGAAGGATATTACTTTGCTCGTCAATACCTCCGGCGCGCGTAACGCCAACGAAGCGGTGCGCATCGCGCGTCTCGCCAAAGAAGGCGGTTACGGCAACTGGATCAAGATCGAGGTCATCAACGATTCGAAATATCTATTGCCGGATAACGCGGAGACGATCAAGGCGACGGAAATTCTCGTCAAAGAAGGTTTTGTTGTGCTCCCGTACGTTACTCCGGATCTGTACGTTGCGCGCGAACTCGTCAAGGTCGGCGCCGCGGCCGTGATGCCGTTGGGTTCCTTTATCGGCAGCAATCAGGGCTTAAAGGTGAAAGACCTTATCCAAGTTTTGGTCAACGAGATCGATTTACCTATTATCGTCGACGCCGGGATCGGTGCGCCGTCGCAGGCCGCTGAGGCCATGGAAATGGGCGCGGACGCTGTTCTGGTCAATACTGCGATCGCGACCGCTGAAAATCCGGTCTCACTCGCCCAGGCCTTTAGCCTCGCCGTCACGGCCGGGCGTTTGGGATATTTAAGCACATTGCCGAAGAAAAAAAATATCGCGGACGCCAGCTCGCCGTTAACGGGATTTCTATATGAACACAGAAATAACCATACATAAAAACCAAAAGCTCGTCTTAGGCCATGCCGGCCAAAATATCGCTGATGCCATTACCGTCGACATCGAACCTCTTCACAAACCTGATGTGCTTCACGATCTCAACACTTTTCCCTATCCGTTTGCTGCCAATCAATTCCGGGAAATTATCTGCCATCATGTCATCGAACATCTCAACGATTTAATCCCCGTTATGCAGGAATTACATCGGATTTGCGCGCCCGCTGGAAAGATTTACATCGAAGTTCCGCATCATAGCTCTTGGTTTGCCAAAACACCGGAACATAAACTCCTCTTCAATTATTTTTCATTCGATGGATACATTGAAAATGGCGTCACCACCTGGCTGAAAGGAAAAAAGTTTACACTGACGAGACGCGAAATCACTTTTCATAAAGCCTTTCGCCAATTTTTTCTCCACAAACTTTTCAACAAATATCCTTTAACGTATGAACGATTCTGGACTCACATGATTCCAGCCGAACATCTAAAAGTGTGGCTTGAACCGATTAAATAATGCGCGCTATGCTGAATTTGAATGAGATTAAAACGATTTTATCCGACCGCAAGCCGCGGCGACTCGAAGAATTAGCTAGAGAATCGGCCCGCCTCACCCGCCAGTATTTCGGCCGGACAATTTCACTTTACGCGCCGGTGTATATTTCCAATTTCTGCAGCAGCTACTGCACCTATTGCGGATTTCACAGCCACAACAAGATCAAGCGTTTCAAACTGACCGCGAATGAAATGGACCAGGAGATGCAGTTTCTCGCCAAACAGGGCATCGAAAATATTTTGATCCTCACCGGCGAATCCTACAACGTCACGCCTCTTTCCTATTTAAAGGAAGCGGTGGAGGTCGCCAAAAATTATTTCCCCAGCATTTCGCTGGAAGTCCATCCGATGGAGGCTGCCGAATATAAAGAATTATTCGAAACCGGCGTCGATGGGATTACCGTCTATCAAGAAACATACGACCGCAAACGTTACAGCGAAGTCCACATCTCCGGCATCAAGGCGAATTATGCTTTCCGCTATGGAACGCCGCAGCGCGCGGCCCAGGGTGGAATACGCATGATCTCAATGGGAATTCTTTTGGGGTTAGCGGAAAATTTAGCGCAGGATTTGCTCGCGCTCTACGAGCATTTGCGCTTTATGGAAAAAAATTATCCGGGCGTCGAATACAGCGTGTCGTTTCCGAGATTGCGGAATGTTAAAGGACAAGCCTTCGCCAAATGTGAAATTGATGACATCACGTTCGTTAAAATTCTCTGCCTCACCCGCACTTTATTTCCGCGAGTCGGGATCAATCTCTCCACCCGCGAAGAAGCGCGCCTGCGCGACCATATCCTGGAACTCGGCATCACCAAAATGTCAGCCGGTTCCAACACCGCCGTCGGTGGATATACCCTCAAAAGCGCCAAAGAGCAAGATCCTCAATTCGATGTGTCCGACCATCGTTCCGTCGCCGACGTCGTCAAAATCTTAAAAAATAAAGGCTTCGACCCTGTCTTTACAGATTGGAGACGAATTGAAAGCTAAAAATCTATTGCCATACTTATTTATTATTGTTCTCTTAACTTCAGTCTTTCTTTCCCTTAACAAGAATTACTATTTCTATAAACCACGTGTGGTTCCAGACATCGGAGCTTGTTTTAACGTTCAAGCCTCTACAAACATGTTCATTCGAAAACCCCCCTGTGATCCTGAAATAGCAAAACAAAAGATTATTCCGGCAAGAATCGGCATCTTCCCAAAAAGTCCCTAACAAAATCCCCCTTGCCTAATCTCCATACTTGTATATACTATTGTATATACAAGCTTCGATTCCCCGGAAAGGCTATTGTATGATGCAGTTTTCCTGGAACAGCCTAAAAAGCAAACGGCTTAAACTGACACGCGGTGTTTCATTCGAGGAGATCATCGAAAGCGAACTTGTGGAAATCGTTGATCATCCATGCAGAGGGAACCAGCGGGTATTTTTATTCAAATATAAAAACTATATATGGGAAGTGCCTTTTGTCAGGACCGAGACTGAGATATTCTTAAAAACTCTTTATCCGAGTCGAAAGTATACAAAAATTTATAAAGGGAGAATGAACGATGAGAAAAATTAAACTCACCAGAGAAGAGCGAATGATCGATGAAGCGCTGGTCAAGGGAGAATTAAAGCCGGTCAGCCGGGAAGAATTCAAGGAGATCGCTGAAGCCTTGGCCGTCTACAAAACTCAGAAAAAAGATGCGGTCCTGAACATTCGCGTCAACAATAACGACCTGCAGCTTTTAAAAGACAAGGCCAAAAAACTCGGCGTGAAATATCAGACGTTCATTTCCGAGATCTTGCACCGGATCGCGCACACTTAAGATTTACCAAGTGCCGTCCAGGCCTTGTAACCGCCCGTGAGATTGGTGACGTTTTTATAGCCGTGGGATTGGAGGAATTGCACGGCGCGCGAAGAACGGCCTCCGCCGCCGCAATGGAGGTAAACCGGTTTATCCTTGGGGATCGCACGATAAGTTTGCTGCAGGGTGCTCATCGGTTTTAAGACCGCGCCGTCGATATGGCCTTCGTCCCACTCGGGCTTTTCGCGGACATCATAAAGATAAAAACTCGACGGCTTTTTCTTCATTAAATTCTTTAATTCTCGGGCCGTGATTTCCGGGATTCCTTCGGATTTCGGATTAAGCACACACGCAACCGGCAATTCTACTTGTTCGATCTTTTTGATCGTTGGGTTCTGGCCGCACACAGCGCAATTCAAATTTCTCTTTAACTTCACTTCGCGGAATTGAGTCGCGAGCGCGTCAAAAATTAAAAGTCTTCCTTTGAGCGGCTCGCCGATATTACAGATCAATTTCACCGCTTCATTCGCCTGTAATAACCCGATAATGCCGGGTAAAATTCCCAGCACACCGGCCTCGGCGCAGGACGGAATCTCGTTCGGTTTGGGCGGTTCTTCAAAAAAACAGCGGTAACATGGCCCGTCTTTAATGCCGAAAGTGCTGATCTGACCTTCAAAACGCAAAATCCCGCCGAACACAAACGGCTTCCCCGACAAAACGCACGCATCATTGATTAAATACCTCGTCGGGAAATTGTCCGTGCCGTCGATGACTAAATCGTATTCCTTGACGAGCTTGAGCGCATTCGCGGCGTTGAAACGTTCCTTGTACGCGACCACTTTGCTATGCGGATTGAGCGCCTTTAATTTTTCCTTGGCGTTGGCGGCTTTAAATTTCTTCAAATCTTTGGTCGTGTGCAGGACTTGACGGTGCAGATTGGAGAGTTCCACTTTGTCGCTGTCGATGATCCCGAGCGTTCCGGCACCGGCGGCCGCGAGATAAATCGCAACCGGCGAGCCCAATCCTCCGGCACCGACGAGCAAAACCTTCGCCTGTTTTAGTTTCTCCTGACCTTTAAGGCCAATTTCCGGAAGAATTAACTGCCGACTGTAACGTTCTGATTCTTTTTTTGTTAAATTCATTTCACTTTCCTCGGCATTGTTGGTTTTTTGATAATGCCCATAATCACGGCTGTAATCGTCAGAATCACGACCCCCGTCAAATACACAACACTATACATCATCGCCTGCGGATGAGTTTCAAAATGTTTGAGGATGGCTTGCGGATTAGTAAAAATTGTTTTCTCAAGACCGAAAATCACATATTGAAACCAAAAAATTCGCAAGGGAGAACCCAAGGCCGCACCCCAAAAGTAACGCGCGAATTCAATCGGCGATAAACCGAATCCAATATCCATCAAACGAAAGGGCACCAGAGGATTGATTCTCAAAACAAACACAGTCCAAAATCCGCCCTTCCCCTGGCCATATTCCAAATCTTTTGGCTTGAGTTTAAATTTCTCCCGAATGTAATCACGGCCCAGGCCTCGGCTCAAATTAAACAAAATAGCCGCATTCGCAGTTTCAGCGATCCACACAAAGAGCGCACTCCAATAAGGACCAAACAGCAAGGCGCCGGTAATCCGAAAAAAATCGATTGTCCCAAACCAAAACAGCGTGGTCATTCCGACATAAAATACGATGAATAGTATGCCGGAAAGAAATAACGGGTACGGTTTGAGCCACTGACGGACCGCCTCGAGATCAATCTGAAACTTATGAGCCAGCAACCAAAGAAAGGCAAATAAAAAAATCAGAAGAAAAAATCGGCTTTTAGGATTAAGCTGCATGAATATACCTTAACGTAAAATTTTTATGATGGCAAAGCATAAAAAAGCCCCAAGACATTTCCGCCTCAGGGCTTTTGGTTTATTTCTATTATTATGACTAGTTCCGGTACTCATCGAACAGCATCGTGCTCAAGTATCGCTCGCCGGTCGACGGGATGATCGCGACGATCATTTTGCCTTTATTTTCCGGGCGCTTGGCGACCTGTAAAGCGGCTTGGACATTGGCGCCGGAAGAAATTCCGCAGAGGATGCCTTCTTCTTTGATCAAGCGCTTGGCCATGGCAAAGGCTTCGTCATTATCGACCTGGATGATCTCATCCACGATCTTGGTGTTCAGGATACTCGGGACAAATCCCGCGCCAATCCCCTGGATCTTGTGCGGGCCGGGAGCCCCGCCGGAAAGGACAGGAGAGCCTTTCGGTTCAACAGCAATGCATTTAAAGGAAGGTTTTCTTTTCTTGATGACCTCGCCCACACCGGTGATGGTCCCGCCGGTCCCGACGCCCGCGACGATAAAATCCGCTTTGCCGGCTGTGTCGTTCCAGATTTCTTCAGCGGTGGTTTTGCGATGGATCTCCGGGTTGGCCGGATTGTCAAATTGCTGCGGGATATAATAATTCGGATCGGCGGCCGCAAGTTCATTCGCTTTTTTGATCGCGCCCTTCATCCCTTCCGGGCCGGGGGTCAGGATCAAATTCGCGCCCAACGCCCTTAACAGCGCGCGGCGTTCCAAACTCATCGTTTCCGGCATGGTTAAAGTAACTTTATAACCTTTAACGGCGCAGACAAAGGCGAGCGCGATCCCGGTATTTCCGGAAGTCGGCTCGAGGATCACGGTCTTGTCTTTCTTGATCTTCCCTGCTTTTTCAGCCGCTTCGATCATGGCAAGGCCGATACGGTCTTTGACGGAGCCTAAAGGATTTTGAAACTCTAGCTTGGCAACGACCTCGGCATAGCAACCTTGGGTCACTTTGTTAAGCCGCACCAACGGAGTTTTACCGATAAGCTCCGTGATGTCATTGGCAATTCTCATTTCTGTAGCTACGCTCATTTATGTGCCTCCATTCTTTGATTTAAGGATTATGGAAGGAACTAAAACCTCTGCAATTGCATAATTTGAAACGTTTGGATTATAACACTGCGGGAAAGAAACTGTCAACTCTCAAATCACACCGTTGCGGCTTTTGAGACCCGGCGATTAAGCCCTAGGTGTAAGCTGACGACTGAGAGCTGACGACAGTCGATTCTCTTCGTCGTACGTGTACGTGCTTACTCCATCGTTGGTCAGATTTCCGCTGTGAAAAGGGCGCTGTCCCCTTTATCTTTTTTTCATCCTCTGAAATTGATCTCTTAAATCGCGCCTTATATTTATTGTTCTCTAACCGGCATACATCCTTCAAACTCTCTTCATGCCCATTA
>CAYING010000052.1:4674-13953 GCA_964364715.1 uncultured Planctomycetales bacterium | reverse complement strand
TACTTATCCCAATTTCATCTGACGATAATTGGGATTATAAAGGAAAATTGGGATGAAATTCATTAGTCGTCTCTCAACCCAAAATCAGCCAGCCAAGATCGCCGCGGAGCTGACGAATAATTTATCCGGAGAATTCACCTCCGGATTTTTATTCTTGTCGGAATTAAGTCAGGAAGCTGCCGCCGAAACACTCTCTCTTTTACGAAAGCAGCTCAAGGTTAAAACCCTCATCGGCTGCACTTGCGCCGGGGTCATTGGTTCGGATGCCGAAATCGAGAGGGAGCCGGCCACCACCCTCATTCTCGGGAACCTTCCGGAAGCAAAGATCACTCCGTTTATCATGACCCAAAACACGCTTGAGGAATTGCAAAAGGCTCAGGATTGGTACAACTATCTGAATGTTTTTCCCAACGAACAGCCGAAATTCATTCTCCTGCCCGATCCATTCTCCGTTGATATGAACTACTTTCTCAGCGGGTTAAATGCCGCCTATCCCGGATGCCCGGTGATGGGTGGATTGGCCAGCGCCGCGACCGCGCCCCGGGAAAATTTATTATTCATCAATGACGAAACGTATGATGAAGGTGTCGTCGGGATCACGCTCGTCGGCGGGATCGATATTAAAACGATCGTCTCGCAAGGCTGCCGTCCGTTCGGAGAAAATTATATTATCACCAAGGCCGAGAAGAACATTATTTATAAGCTCGCCGGCCGGCCGTTCATCAATGTGCTGGAAGAAGTCCTGCAGAAAGCAACCGCCCGCGACAAAATGCTCGCGCAGGAAGCGCTTCTCGTCGGGATCGCAATGGATGAATACACGCATAATTTAAAACGCGGTGATTTTATCATCCGCAACCTCATCGGAGTCGACCAGGATACCGGGGCCGGCGTGATCGCCGAATATGTTAAACCGGGGCAGACAATTCAATTCCATGTCCGCGATGCTGAAACAGCATCAGAAGATTTAAACGAACTTCTCGATCAGCAGAATGCAAAAACACCCAATGCCCGGCCGAAGGGCGCCTTAGTTTTCTCGTGTAACGGCCGAGGGGAAAACCTTTTTCATAAAAAGAACCACGAGATCTCGATCATCCAGAAACATTTAGGCCCAGTCCCAGCAGCCGGATTTTTTTGCGCCGGTGAAATCGGCCCGGTCGGAAAATCCAATTTTCTGCACGGATTTACCAGCAGCATCGCCCTATTTTACTCTTCCTCCGGGGCCAAATAAGCAATTGTTGACTCCCGTCCAGAGTATGTTATATTCTTATCTGCAAGTAAGCATGCGCTATGGATTCCAATAATCACAATATCAATCAAACAGCTCATCCTCCCGCCACGATAACGCAGGCCGCGATCGATAAGGTCAAGTCCATGATGGCGAAAGAGGGGAAGGAAGGCTTTGCCCTGCGCGTCGGTGTCAAGACCGGCGGCTGCGCTGGCCTGTCCTATGATCTCCGTTTTCAAAAATCTCCGTACGAGAACGATATTGTTTTTACACAAGGCGATTTAACGATTTTTGTCAATGAGGAAGCCGCCAAACTTTTGAGCGGCATCCAGATCGACTACGTTGATACCCTCAAGGAAAGCGGATTCAAATACCGCAACCCCAACGCCAAAAGCAGCTGCGGGTGCGGGACTTCGTTCAGTTAATTATTTTTCATAATGATCACTCAAGCGCACAATAAGCCGCCGCTTTCGATAGATTTAAGCTATACACCTTTGCCGGGGTCACATAAGATTTATCGTTCGGGAAAACTCTTTCCGGACCTTAAAATCCCTTTCCGCGAAGTTCATCAGTCCGAAAGTGTCGGCGCCAATAACGTAAAAATTAAGAATCCGCCGCAATGCCTATACGACACCTCGGGCCCGTACAGTGATCCTCAAGTTTCTACCGATATCCAGCACGGCCTTCCGGAATTACGCAAAAAATGGATTCAGAACAGAAATGATGTTACCAAACTCCCTGTATCCAGTTCAGATTACCGCAAAGAACGTGAAACAGATCCCAATTTAAACGACCTGCGATTCCAGAAGATCCGTAAACCTTTCCGCGCCAAACCAGGCAAGATCGTCACCCAGATGTACTATGCCCGTCAAGGAATTGTTACCCCCGAGATGGAATTTGTTGCCGTAAGGGAAAATTGCAGCCCTGAATTCGTGCGCAGTGAAGTGGCGCGCGGCCGGGCCATCATTCCGGTGAACATCAATCATCCGGAAAGCGAACCGATGATCATCGGGCGCAATTTTTTAGTCAAGATCAACGCCAATATCGGCAACTCCGCCCTTTCGTCGAGCATTTCAGAAGAAGTTGAAAAAATGACTTGGGCGATCCGCTGGGGCGGGGACACCGTGATGGACCTTTCCACCGGAAAAAATATTCACGAAACCCGCGAATGGATCATCCGAAATTCTCCGGTGCCGATCGGAACTGTTCCGATCTATCAAGCTTTGGAAAAGGTGAACGGCAAGGCGGAAGAACTGACTTGGGAAATTTACCGCGACACATTGATCGAACAAGCCGAGCAAGGGGTGGATTATTTCACTGTCCATGCTGGTGTCTTGCTGCGGTATATTCCTTGGACTGCTCGACGGGTGACCGGGATTGTTTCCCGCGGCGGATCGATCTTGGCCAAATGGTGCCTGGCCCATCACAAGGAAAATTTTCTTTACACGCATTTTGAAGACATCTGTGAAATTTTAAAACAATATGACGTGAGTTTTTCCTTGGGTGATGGTTTACGCCCCGGAAGTATCGCGGATGCCAACGATGCCGCGCAATTTGGCGAATTGGAAACGCTCGGCGAATTGACCAAGATCGCCTGGAAGAATGATGTGCAGACGATGATCGAAGGGCCGGGGCACGTTCCTATGCATTTGATCAAAGAGAATATGGATAAACAATTAGTGATCTGTCACGAGGCGCCGTTTTATACATTGGGTCCTCTGACGACGGATGTTGCGCCGGGGTATGATCACATTACGTCGGCGATCGGCGCGGCGATGATCGGCTGGTTCGGGACCGCGATGCTTTGTTATGTGACGCCGAAAGAACATTTAGGCTTACCGAATAAAGACGATGTGAAACAGGGAATCATCGCTTATAAAATTGCCGCCCACGCCGCTGATCTGGCCAAAGGCCACAAGGGCGCGCGGGAATGGGATGACGCTTTGTCCAAAGCCCGTTTTGAATTTCGCTGGAGAGATCAATTTAATCTTGGACTCGATCCGGAAACAGCTGAAAAATATCATGACCAAACCTTACCGGCGGAAGGGGCGAAAATCGCCCACTTTTGTTCCATGTGCGGGCCGAACTTTTGTTCGATGAAGATCACACAGGACGTTCGGGAATACGCTCAAACCCACGGACTTTCGGAAGAAGAAGCGATCACCCAAGGGATGTCTGCAAAAGCCGAAGAATTTAAAAAGGGCGGAAGCCAACTTTACAACCATGTTTAGCCGAGAATTTTATCATTCGTTAACCGACCGCAGTATTGCCGGGGACATTTTAGAAACAGAACTTTCCGCGAAGATCCTGAATTCGTCGGAGATCGAATTACTGCCGCTTCTTAACGCCGCCTACGAAATTCGCAAAAAATTTACCGGTAAAGAAGTCGCGGTTCACATCATTAACAATGCTCAAAACGGCCATTGCCCGGAAGATTGTCACTACTGCGCGCAGGCAGAATCTTCCACGGCTGATATTGAAGAGTACCCGCTCAAACCGGATGCAGAAATTTTAGCCGAAGCCAAACGCGCTTATGAATCCGGCGCGTACCGATACTGCATGGTCTTTGCCGGCCGCGGGCCGTCCCAGCGGCGGACTGAACATCTCGCAAAGCTGATCCGTCAGATCAAAGAGAATTATCCGATCCGTATTTGTGTTTCCACCGGCCTTTTAGACCGCGAAAAAGCTCAAATTTTAAAAGAGGCCGGCCTTGACCGCCTCAACCACAACCTCAACACCTCGCGCAGCCATTACCCAAAAATTTGTACCACGCATACGTATGACGACCGTTTAAATACCTTGCAGGCAGCGACCGAGGCGGGCATTGAAATATGTTCCGGAATGATCGCGGGGATGGGGGAAACCTCGAATGATATTTTGGAAGTGGCTTATACTTTACGGAGGCTCAATGCCCCGTCGATTCCGGTGAATTTTTTTATTCCGATCTCCGGCAGCAAGATCACAAATACAGACTTAACCCCCGACCATTGTCTGCGGATTCTTTGCCTTTTCCGTTTTCTCAATCCCAAAGCAGAAATTCGGGTTGCGGCGGGAAGGGAATTGCATCTCCGGAATATGGAGGTGATGGCTTTGTACCCGGCAAATTCACTTTTCCTGGATGGTTACTTGAATGCCAAAGGATCCAGCCGCGGAAAAACTTTACAAATGATCAAAGACGCCGGATTTACGATCAAATCCGAGATCGATCTGGATGAACTTTTGGAGGCGGAATCGGCTGTGCCCGAGGATAAATCCACGAATTCGGACCGTGTTGTCTTGAAAGATTTTACCGACCTGCGGCCGGCTTACTCGTCCGCCGATAAAGCAAAATGACGAAAATGAAGTAATTTTTATTGCCAAAGAATGCCAAAGTGCTATAGTGCTATAATAATTTTAGCAGAGAATTTTTTCTAAACTTTTTATAAAAATAGGAAGAAATGAGCACCGAATCAAGACATGTCACGCGATTTGAACTTTTAATGGATGCCGGTTTCGGCGCCCAGTCGGCCGGCGATATCCTTATCAGGGCATTTGCCAAAATGGGGAAGTTCGTCTACATCGAACCGATGATCCCGGCCGAGATCAGCCCGCCGCCGAGAACACGCCCGTCTTTGTCCGGCGTTGTTATCCGCTTGGCGGATTTTGATATCACCAATATCGGCAACGACACGGATCTGATCCTCGCCAGCCATGAGATCGTTTTGGACCGCCGGCTCGATGACGAAGAGACGAATTATAATTGTAAGATCCTTCTGGATATGGGGGATAAAGCCGTCAATGAAGAGTCTTATGAGAAAGTCTGCAAACGTATCACCCAGTCAGGTTATAGCCTTTTTCCGTTTGAAGTCGAACCCAAAGCAGCGGCGATCATCAAAAGCATGAACGGGAAGGGTAAGAACCTTTATTATCTCGGGATGCTCAGTTCCATCTACAATATGCCGAATGAATTCCTTATCGAAGAGATCAAAAAAACGTTCGGCAAAAAATTAAAAGAAGACATTTTACAAAAAAATATCGATCTGTTCGTTCAGGGGGATAGTTATGCGAAAGCCACTATGCCGCTTTCGTATGATGTGCCCAGCAAAGCTGACCGGACCGACCGGGAAAAGATTTTGATCGACGGCAATACGTCGATCAGCATGGGGATCATTGACGCCGGCATCAAATTGTTCAGCGGTTATCCCATTACGCCGGCCTCTTCGATCATGCACACCTTGGCGAAAGTATTCCCGTCCTACGGAGGGATCGTTCATCAGGCCGAAGATGAAATTGCCGCTATTGGTACGGCGATCGGGTCATATTATGGGGGGGTACCTTCCGTGACCTGTACCTCAGGCCCCGGGTTATCGTTAAAACAAGAGTTCCTCGGTTATGCCGCGGCCGCCGAGATTCCGCTCGTCATCATCGATGTGCAGCGCGCCGGCCCGTCAACCGGGATGCCGACCAAAACAGAGCAATCCGATCTTCCGGCTGTCATTTTTGGCACTCACGGCGACAATACAAAGGTCGTTATCAGCGTTGCCAACGTGATCGATTGTTTTTACGCTCCGCAAATGGCCCGTTATTTTGCGGAAAAACTCCGCTTGCCTGTTTTTATCCTGAGCGATTTCCAGACCGCCAACAGCTATAAAGTCATCGATAAACCAAAAACCAACGAGATCACCAACGTTGATGAGATCCCGGATTTTGTTTTTGAGAGATTCCATTTGAAACGCCTGCCGGATTCCATTGAGATGGTCCGCACGTCGCAATCCATCCCGGGAACACCAGGAGGGATGAGACGGATCACCGGGTTAAATACGGATAAAAATGGTTCCATCAATTATTTTTCCGGAACACATCAGCGTTCCCATCAGATTCGCAATGAGAAGATCCATCATGTCCGCCGCGCGCTGATCAAACCGGAAATGTTCGGCAATGAAGAAGGCGGGGAAGTCCTCGTCGTCGGCTGGGGAAGCACCCGCGGCGCCATCGAAGAAGCGATCCAGGATTGCGTAAGCGAGGGAATTCCTGCCGCCGGGATGCATTTCCGCATTGTCTATCCTTTGCCATTAATGCTCAAGGAAATTTTCAGAAAATATAAAAAAGTTGTCACGGTCGAATTGGCTTACGGCGATGAACTTAAGCCTTCACCACTAGCGATGCTTCTGCGTTCTGAAACTTTAGTCGATGTCCGCCCACTGATTTCTAAAGCAACCGGCCGTCCGTTAAGGCCGCGCGCTATGAAGGAAAAAATAAAGGAGTTTCTGCAAAATGGCTGATATAACCGAGGGAAAGACAACCACCTCGCCGTTAACGATCAAGGACCTCAGTACCGAAAATCCCCGCTGGTGTACCGGATGCGGAGATTTCGGCATCATCATGGGCCTCAAACGGTTCATGATCGATGAGCACATTAACCCGTCCATGACGGTCAACGTTTCCGGGATCGGATGCTCCGGCCGCGCGCCGAATTATATCAACACGTACGGTGTTCACGGTATCCACGGACGCCCTATCACGATCGCTTTGGGTTTGGCCTTGGCCCGTCCGGACCTGAATATCATGGTGCACTCCGGGGACGGCGACGCCTTAAGCATCGGCGGGAATCATTTGATCCACGGGATCAATAAGAATTTTAATTGTGTGTTCCTTTTATATGACAATGAACTTTACGCGCTGACCAAAAACCAATCATCGCCGACGACCCGCAAACAGCACCCGACGAGTACCCAACCGAACGGAACATACCTTGATCCCATCGATCCTTTAAAGGTTGCGATCGGACTCGGCGCCTCATTTGTCGCCAGCACGGCGGATTGGATGCCGGACCATTTGGCCGGCACACTGCAAGCCGCTTATAAGCACCGCGGGTTTGCGTTTGTCCATATTTCCCAACGCTGCCCGCATTTTGACCCGGAGAATTTCGACCATAAATCAACATCGTGGTTCTCTTTTCTGAAACACGAAAAGGGAATTGCCCCGGACAAAAGGATAGCGGACAAAGCCGAAATTATTGAGCACGATCCAGGCGATATTCTGGATGCGTTCAAACTTGCCAACAGTCCGCGGCGCTATTTCGGCTTGTTTTTCCAAGACGCGGCGAAGCCTTGTTATGACGATATCCTGCGTGACCAAACCAAAAAAGCTGAACAAAAACCACGGTCCAAAATATTGGACCATTATCAACTCGAATAATTATGTACTTGTTTTCTCCAAATGAAATTAGAAGTAACAAGTACTTATCCCAATTTCATCTATATCTAAAAAGGATTAATTAAGGAAAATTGGGATGTACTTATTTTCTCTAAATAGTACAGAGGGAAGAAGTACTTATCCCAATTTCATCTAAAATTATTTGGGATTATATGAGGAAGATTGGGATGGAAAAGCTCGTCATCGTCGGATCAGGGCCTGCCGGACACACCGCGGCGATCTATACCGCCCGGGCAAAATTAAATCCATTGATGTTCGAAGGCTTTAACGCCGGGGGGGTCGCAGCCGGCGGACAGCTGACCACCACGACCGAGGTGGAGAATTATCCCGGATTTCCGGACGCCATTTCCGGGCCGGAGCTCATGGCCCGCATGCGCGAGCAATCCATCAAGTGCGGCACCCGCATCAAAACCGAAACAGTTACCGCGATCGATCTAAAAAAGCATCCCTTCAAAATTTCTACGGAATCAGAATCGATCGAAGCCCAAGCCGTTATTATCGCGACCGGTGCAACCGCCAAACGACTTAACCTTCCCGGCGAAGATAAGCTTTGGCAAAAGGGAATTTCTGCGTGCGCGGTGTGCGACGGGGCTTTGCCGCTATTTCGCAACAAGGTCCTCGTCGTTGTCGGGGGAGGGGATTCCGCTGCCGAGGAATCAACGTTTTTGACAAAATTCGCCAGTAAGGTTATTCTTCTTGTCCGGCGCGATGTCCTGCGCGCTTCGAAAGTTATGCAGGAAAGAGTGCTCTCGAATCCCAAAATTACTGTTGCATGGAATACCCTTCCTGTAGAAATTTTAGGCGAGAAGTTTGTCACTGGTGTAAAAGTGAAGGATATCAAAACTAATCAAGAACGTATCCTTGAAGCCGGCGGCTTTTTTTACGCAATCGGCCACCAGCCCAATACAGCGTTCTTAAACGGCCAGCTGGAGCTCGATGAAACAGGTTATATCAAAACTAAACCTGGGACTACTCAAACGAGTATCCCAGGTATTTTTGCCTGCGGGGACGTGCAGGATAAAGTTTTCCGCCAAGCGGTCACCGCGGCAGGGACCGGCTGCATGGCCGCGCTTGAAGCTGAAAAGTATCTCAGCGAACATACAAAATAGTCCCCCGGCAGCACGTTTTCCCGCCTCAAAAGCGTTTGATAACCCCTGCAAATTATGTTAGACTGGCTTCCTAATCGAAGGCCGTTTATGAATAATTTAACTCCACAATCTGCATATACTCCGGCAAAATCTTGGCAAATGTTTGACCAAATTTCAGCCCGGTATGATCTTCTTAACCGCCTGCTATCCTTAGGATTAGATAAAAACTGGCGAACAGAATTAAAGTATTATTTGCCGGGGGGTTCAAACCTTAAGCTGTTGGATTTAGCCACCGGAACAGGTGATGTTTTGCTGACCTTAATCAAATCACCCGCCATCGCTACCGGGCAGGGAATCGACCTTTCGCAGAATATGCTGAAAATCGCCCAGAGAAAGATCACAGCCGCCGGCCTTGAATCTCAAGTCACAGTTTCGGAAGGGGATGCGGCCAGAATTCCTTTTGAAAATGAACAATTTGATGTGGTCACGATCTCATTTGGGATCCGCAATACCGAATCCCCACAAAAAGTTCTTTCAGAAATATTCCGCGTCCTTAAAAAAAACGGCCGCGCGTTGATCCTCGAATTTTCCATGCCCGCGAACCCGATCATGAAAACCTTAGCCGTGTTCTATTTAAGAGCAATCGTTCCTTTGATCGGTGGACTGATTTCCGGCAATGCCGAGGCCTACCGGTATTTGAACCGAACAATTGAACAATTCCCCTCCGGCGAATCCTTCGGTGACTTAATGGGGGAGGCGGGTTTTCGGATC
>CAYING010000052.1:0-4664 GCA_964364715.1 uncultured Planctomycetales bacterium | reverse complement strand
CTTACTTACGGCATTGCAACGATTTATCAAGGGACAAAATGATCCTATGACAACACCCACCCTCGAGAAAAAACCAACGGACCTTAATTCAGCAGCTGCCCTGCTCGCGGAACAGATAAAGGAATTTGACCGCCGGGCGATGATCTGCAAGACACAGGAAGAGTTCATTCGTTTTGAAATTCCCGTGCGGCGCTGTGATCCGATCCGCTGGTTAAGCCAGCAGGAAGGCACGCCAAAATTTTTCTGGGCAGAAAAAGAAGGGACCGGAAGTGTCGCTGCGGTCGGTGCCGCGGATATCATGACCGGAAATAAAAAGATAAACTATCAATATCTCCACAAGCAGATATCCTCCAATCTATCGTCCAAACAGCCCGCGTTGCGCTATTACGGCGGCTGTGTCTTTGACTCAAACCATGTGAGCGAAGAGTGGAAAGAATTCGGCGCCTATTATTTTTTTATCCCGCGGTTTGAACTTGTTACGGACCGGCAAAATAACTTCCTGGCCTGCAATATCGCCCGCCGTGAATTCATCCAGGATAAGATCAGTCAGATCGTCCAGCAGCTGCTTTCCCTGCGATTTAAATCACACGAAAATGCCGAGGCCATTTTTCAAGTCCAGGCCCGTGAGGATTTTCCAGAAAAGCAGCTTTGGTGTTCGCAGATCAAAGGCCAGCTTAAATTAATATCGGATGGTGTCATAAAAAAAATTGTTTTAGCAAGGCGAACCGCCCTGAATCTAAAATCGATCATTCCGCCTTTCGTAATTATGCAGAGGCTTCGATCACTCACGCCTGAATGTTTTCATTTTTATCTGCAGGTTTCCCCGAATAAGGTTTTTCTCGGCGCTTCCCCGGAGCGATTGTTCCGCAGGGAGGGGAAAAATCTTTTAACGGAGGCTTTGGCCGGGACCAGCCCGCGAGGAACAACGAAGAAGGAAGATGCGGCGCTGCGGGAAACCCTTTTAACATCACGCAAAGAATTACTTGAACATCAACTGGTGATCGACGGCATTGTCCAGGTTCTCAGGAAGATCTGCCGCGAAGTGGAGATCGACCGGAAAAATTCTCTGCTGAAATTGGAAGGCGGGCATCACCTTTTAACAAAGATTTCGGCAACATTAGGCGATGAGGTTAATGACGCCGCGATCTTGTTCCACCTGCATCCGACTCCCGCGGTGGCTGGAACTCCGACGGAGACGGCGCTTAAAACTATCGAAAAGGAAGAACCCTTTTCGCGGGGATGGTATGCCGGCCCGATCGGATACTTCGGTCATGATTCCTCGGAATTCGCTGTTGCCATCCGCTGCGGGCTCATCGATGAAAATCACATCTCCTTATATGCCGGGGCCGGGATCGTAACCGGCTCCGATCCTGAAAAAGAATGGCAGGAGATCGAAAATAAGATCAGTATTTATTTACGGATTTTAAATCATGAAGTTCGCTGAACTCTCCAATATCAATCACGCCTGGGGCCATCTGATCGTTGAAGAATTAAGAAGAAATGGCGTCGAATATTTTTGTATCTCTCCGGGATCGCGTTCGTCGCCCTTAACAGTCGCCGCGGCTGAAAACAAAGGAGTGGAGGCGTTCATACATTTTGATGAACGCGGCGCTGCTTTTCACGCCCTGGGATATGTTTCCGCCAAAAAGAAGCCTTGCGCGCTGATCTGCACATCCGGAACCGCTGTTGCCAATTATTTTCCGGCCATCATCGAAGCCTCAAAGAAAAAGTTGCCTTTAATCGTCCTGACCGCCGACCGCCCGCCGGAAATCCGGTTGACCGGGGCAGACCAAACGATCGATCAGGTGAAGATCTTCGGGGAGCATGTCCGGTATTTTATGGATGTTCCGTGCCCCTCGGCGGATATCAAACCGGAATTTGTTTTAACTACGATCGACCAGGCAGTTTACCGCGCCAAATTTCCCATGGCCGGACCGGTCCATTTGAATTGTATGTTCCGAGAACCATTGGCCCCGATAAAATCCGGCGCTAATCTAAAGGCGTACACCGCAAATTTAAAAGATTGGGAAAAAGATACTGCGCCTTTCACGCACTACACGCATGCTCCAAACGAGTTGAGTTCAGTACAGGCACTTGAGATACGAAAAATATTAACATCCTCAAAGACAGGGATCATTGTCGTTGGTAAACTAGCCGGATCGGAAGAACAGAAAAATGTCTTAACGTTGGCACAAAAATTACAGTGGCCGATCTTTCCCGACGTCACCTCAGGACTGCGGCTAGGGACCCAAGATGCAAATGTCGTTCCGTATTTTGACCAGCTTTTATTGGCTGAAACCGATGCCGTGGACACAATTTTGCACTTAGGCGGCCGCATCACTTCCAGGCGGTGGTATCAATTTGTCGAACGCACGCGCCCGCAAAATTACATTATGGTCCTTAACCATCCGCTCAGGAACGATCCGCTCCACAATGTCACTCTGCGCCTCGAAGCAAGTGTGAGCGATTTTTGTCAAAAAATTGCTGATGGTATTCCGGATCGGATAAATAATTCAGCAAAACTCTCTGCTTTGACCAAGGAGCTTGATGCTGCGATTGAAGCCGAGCTGGGAAAATATTCAGAAATCACCGAGATGGGGATCGCCCGGACCGTTTCCCAACACATCCCAATCGAACATGGATTGTTCCTGGCCAACAGCATGCCGATCCGCGATATGGATATGTACGCCGATTTTAAAGGCGAAACAGTAACCGTTGGGGCGAACCGGGGAGCCAGCGGGATCGATGGATTGATCGCCACCGCCTGCGGATTTTCAAAAGGCCTGAACCGGCCGGTAACGCTTGTAATCGGCGATATTGCGGTTCTGCACGATCTTAATTCACTGTCAATGGTTAAGAATTCAGAACAGCCGATCACAATCGTTTCCGTTAACAATAACGGCAGCGCAATCTTTTCATTCCTTCCGATCGCCGGCTTTAAAGATATTTTCGAAAATTATTTCGGAACACCGCACGGGTTAACATTTGAATCAGCAGCGAAGATGTTCAGCCTGAATTACAAAAATCCTAAGACGCCGAAGGAGTTCGCGGAAATTTACCGAAAATCCGTCCAGAGCAAACAACCGACATTTATTGAGATCAAAACGGACCGAAACCGCAACTATGCCGCGCACAAAGAACTTCAAAAAAAATTGAAAAGTATAATCGCAAAAAATCTCAATTCGACCAGAAAATCCGAGAGGTGACGCATGGCAACGGCTAAACTTAAGAATATGATCGCGTGGATAAAATCCGGGCAATTTACCGACATCCGCTATGCAAAAACCAAAGATGGTATTGCAAAGATCACGATCAATCGTCCGCAGGTTCGAAACGCGTTTCGCCCGCTGACGGTGGTCGAAATGTCGCAGGCTTTAAACAATGCCCGGGACGATGAAAAAATCGGGGTCATTATTTTGACCGGCGAGGGAAAAGAAGCCTTCTGTTCCGGCGGCGACCAAAAGATCCGCGGCGATGCCGGTTATGTGGACGCCAAAGGTATTCACCGTTTAAATGTTTTGGATCTTCAACGCCAGATTCGGACCTGTCCCAAACCGGTGATCGCTATGGTGGCAGGTTACGCGATCGGCGGAGGACAAATCTTACAAATGCTCTGCGATATCACGATCGCGGCGGACAATGCGATTTTCGGACAAACCGGCCCCAAGGTCGGGTCCTTCGACGGCGGATACGGCGCCAGTTATATGGCCCGGATCGTCGGCCAAAAAAAGGCAAGAGAGATCTGGTTTTTATGCCGTCAATATAATGCCCGGCAGGCTTTGGACATGGGATTGGCCAACGCGGTCGTAACTTACGAACGCCTGGAGGAAGTGACCGTTCAATGGTGCCGGGAAATTTTACAGAATTCACCGATAGCGATCCGCTGCCTCAAGGCCGCGCTCAATGCGGATTGCGACGGGCAGGCGGGCCTGCAGGAATTAGCCGGCAACGCCACAATGCTTTTTTATATGACCGAAGAAGGGCAGGAAGGCCGCAACGCCTTTCTCCAAAAAAGAAAACCTGACTTTTCTAAATTTCCGAAAAGACCGTAATGACATCTCCGTCTTTAAAAATTTGGCTCATGGCCATCCGGCCTAAAACACTGTACGCCGCAGTCGCCCCGGTTTTCATAGGAACCATGATGGCGTTCAGCGACGGGGTTCATAATTTTTTGACCGCAACGATTGCGCTCATCGGCGCTTTGTCCATACAGATATTAACGAACTTGACGAATGATTATTATGATTTTAAAAAAGGCGCTGATACAAAAGATCGTATCGGCCCGCCCCGGGTCATGGCGTCCGGACTTCTGACTCCTCGGCAGATCACGACTGCTATTGGCCTAACGATCATGATCGCGGTCTTAGCGAGTATTTATCTGATCTATAAAGGAGGAACGCCGATCGCGATCATTGCTGCGGTTTCACTCGCTGCGGCGTTCTTGTACACGGCCGGCCCTGCGCCGCTGGGATATCTGGGGCTGGGCGAAGTTTTTGTGATCATTTTCTTCGGCCCGGTTGCTGTCGCCGGGACATATTACGTTCAATCGCTTGAATTGAACCATGCGGTTATTTGGGCAGGCGTTGCTCCCGGATTTCTTTCCGCGGCCGTACTCGCGGTCAATAATATCCGCGACTATGAGACAGACAAGGCTGCCAACAAAC
>CAYING010000051.1:0-14009 GCA_964364715.1 uncultured Planctomycetales bacterium | reverse complement strand
ACGTTCCTTGGGCATGGTTCCCTCGCACGTCTCGCATCCACGTCGGCAGATGCGCAATATTCAAAAAGTTCGTTTTGTGAGAATTATGATCCGCCATAGGACATAAACAATAGTTACAGCTATATAATAACAGCTCCAGTACGAACGTTTTGGGGATGTTTGCTTTAACATAATTCCAGGTTATCTATAAATACTGCTTTTTGCTACTTTTTGCTCGGCTGACCGTTCTCTTTATACTGCTCGCCCTTCTGAGTAAACCGACCGGGATCTACTTGATCGGTTTTATTATTGCTATTGCCTCTCTGGACATCATCTTTATCAAAGAAAACAAAAAACTCTCAACGGTTTACCTGCTCATCGGGCTGGTCATCCTCACCCTGTATTATGCGGCAGTAAAAAATGTTATTGAAAATTCCAGTTACTCCACAAAATACGTTCAGAATCTCAATATCCTCGACATCTTTCAAAGCATCTTACGCGCTTCCATCATCCTGAAAATCCTGCTGATGGCCGCCCTCTCTGTCCTCGGGATCAATATGCTGAAGTATAGAACTTCGACGACCATACCGTCCCTGATATTTCCCGTCGGGTACATCGTTTATATCATGATCTTGTCTCCCTGGGCGCTAATCAATTATCTGCTGGCACCCGTGACCCCGTTTATTTTCGGAATGTTCTATCCTTTTTACTTAAAAAGCGTGTCTGCGGCGGCAAGATCAAAATACCGCTATTGGCCTGATGCGGCCATTATAATCCTGACTTTTTTTGTTTTCACCCAGATCATCGTACCGCGCATCAGCAAAATCGCCGAGATCAAAAAAATAGTTAATGAGATCGTATCGCTAAGCGAACACTATTCCGGCGCGAAATTCTTTTTCCCTCCGCCGTTTGACGAAAGCCGCATTGCCGTCAGCATATATTCGCAGACACCCATCGAATATCTTCAGGATGGAAACCTGACCAGCGAAAAATTGATCTCCCAAGACAACTTCCTTATTTTCCGGGATGAATCCAGTAATATCCGCCTTTCCGATGCCGCTCTGACCGGCACCGTATTTGAGAATACGACGTGGCGGATCTTCCGCATTGATCCCGCGCCCGGTCACCGGGAAGAAACAAACGTCCATTTTCAAAAAACATTTTTACAAAAACTTACCGAAAAGCTCCGCGACCGCTGACCTACGAGCGCGAGTATTGCTCCACCGCGCGCGAATAAATATCCATCAGCCTGGCATAATTGCTTTCTTGCGTATATTTTTCTTCAAATTCCTGCCGGGCATTCTTTCCCATCTGCTTAAGCAAAGCTGGTTGAGCGATCAGCTGTTGCACTTTTTCCTTCATGGCTCGAGAATTCCGCGGTTCGAACAATACGCCGGTGATCCCCTCCCTGATCAATTCGCGCATCGCCCCCAGATCGCTGGCTGCGACCGGAACTCCGCAGGCAAATGCCTCGACGATCACGCGCGGGAAATTCTCATAACATTCAGAGGGGACGATCAGGAATCTGGCCCGGCGAAGATATTGGATGGTTTCCTCAAAAGACCTTCGCCCCAAGAGTTCAATATTATCTGTTTTCACCTCCTGGATCCTGGAAAACAGCGGCCCGTCCCCTATCATTTTAAGCGTACATTCGTTCCCGACATCGCGCCAAGCGCTCACCAAGGTCTCCACTCCTTTATATGAAAAAAATCCGCCGATATAGAGCGCGTAGTTTTCCTTTTCCATGACCGATCCCGGATCAAAATTGAAAAAATTCGGTTTTACCGAAACCTTGCCCTCTGGAAGACCGTTCTGGACAAATAACCGCCGGCTAAAATCGCTGAGCGCGATATAATGCTGGATATCATCCTGAAGGATGCCCTTTGCATAGAACGCATCGACCGTTTTCGTGATCATCAGAGACGCGCCGAACGAATTCCGCCAGCAGCGGTTCACAATAGCCGACTGCCGGCCGAATTTCAGACAATCCGTACAAATATGGCCGTCACGGTAAAAGAGTCCGTTCGGGCAAAGAAAGCGGTAATTGTGCAGGGTTTGCACCACCGGGACATTCTCGTCCCGGCAGGATTGATAAACCGAAGGGCTTATGACCAGGAAAGTATTATGCGCGTGGACAAGGTCAATATTTTCTTTGCGGATGATCTCACGGATTTCCCGATAGGATCGCGGGGACCATCGAACGTCCCGCACTGCAAATCGCATCTTCTCGGTGAACGAAGACTGTTCAATCTCAACATTGGAACGTTCATAGAGCACGGCCTTATGCCCGAACCGTTCCAACATCGCTTTTTCGCTTCGGACAACCTCATCTTCCCCGCCGGGAATTTGATAACGGTTGTGGATGATCAGGATGTTCATCGCTACAGAGAAGGGCGCTCTTTTATACAATCTCTCCAAAATGCACAGACTACGCCCAAAAAACCCCAGAATGGAATAGCCGTATGGGGCACCTCTAAATACACTAAAAAATTAGAAATAACGATCCAATAGACCAAACCCGCCACCAACAGGCCGCCGGAAAGAATCCTTCGACGGCCGAAATCTTTTGTCATCTGAACAGTCAAAATGACAATAGTGCCTAAAAGGGCCCACCCAATCACGCCGCCACGGTAGATCATATTTAAAAATGAATTGTGCATGGTTATCCATCCGTCACTTCCCCACTCCTGACGACCCCATCCCAATATTTCGATCGAATGCGCGCGCTGTGGTTTATGAAAACCCACTCCTTTAATAAAACTATATGGATCGGCTTTCATATCTTCCAGCATATCCCGCCAGATAAAGATCCGGAAAAGGATCTGATTTCTGCTCTGAAGAATATTCCTCCCCTGCTGTTTAGGAATGAACCATGAAAGTGCCCCGGACTTTTTCTGATCAGCGGCAGGCTCCCCTTCGAAACGGGAAACATTCTGCGGACGCGGCCGCTCCTCCACTCCCCCGGGCCACACCATGGCCAGGTCCGGAAAAGGATCATTCCTTTTGGCTCTTTCCTCTTCCGTCAACGGCCTGCGATTGTATTTTACATCGTCATCCTGATATAAACGCGGAGGCACATCCCGGAAGATAAAAAGATGTTTGTTCTTTTGAATATAATTATTGAAATACTTATATTCTTCGACAATCGCTTGTAAGGCAAAACTTCTTCTCACGTCGTTATCCAGGAAAACATACATTCCCAGGATAGCCGCTATAAAGAAACCGACAAGAAGCCTTTTCCCAAAAAGATTATTCTTGTTGATATATCGCAATCCGAAAATAAAAAGAAAAACCAGTGTCCCGAGAATGCCGGCTATGTGGCTTCGATGTACGCTCGTTTCCCAGGAAAATCTCAAGAAAACGATCAACATCAAAAGAACTAGCCCACCCATTCGTATCCGTTTATCATCAATTGAAAAAAGCAAAAAAAGGAAGACTAAAAAAAAAGGGACTTGACAGTACAAAGTGATGGCATCCTGCGCCGTAAAAGCCAGCATTCCAAGAATCAAAATAAGAACGATCCTTTGATTGAAAAATTCCCTTCGATAAAAATGAAAGGCCATCACCGCGAACAAAGCATAATAAAACAAAGCAGATGTACGGAAGGCAAAGGCGCCGATCTTGCTATAGCCGGCAAGGGCCATAGTGACAATCCATATACCATAAGCGACAATGCCCCACCCATACCAATTAATCCGGAAATGCCCGCTGCGATATTCAAGGAACAATTTTAAGGCGAATAACAAAAAACAAAAACCCAGGACGATCTCACCGACAAAGATCGGAAAATCCAGCAAAGGGAGCTTAATAAATTTTTCCGAAACGCGCTGCCGGAAGATCGCATACAGCAACGATAGCCCGACGATCATGGCCAGCCCGATTTCCTGAACAACCTTTATTACTTTCTGTTTAACCGGCATCTTTTTTATCACCTCATGATTTAAACGAAACTCTTAATATCTTTCTTTCCAACATCGCCCGAAAACTTTTCCGGGCAAAAAAAGAATAAAACAGGACCGCCGCCGCCCGTAAACTGAGCGAGTCATACTGAAAACTTGCCTTCAATTGCTCCTTAAACTGTTTTTCATCTTCCTTCAGAAAATAGCATTGCGCCATGCTCAGATGGTACCGGGCGTATGCCGCCCGCTTAAGACGCCGGCTTGCCTTCGGGTTCCGCGCGAAGAATTTATCCAGAACGATCTTATTCTCCCGTTTGGTACGCTCCAATCCATGAAAACATGAATTTGAAATGACCCGGTATTTGGAAAGCGGCTGATTGATATAGCCGATCTTGTAATGCTCCGAAATCCGCAGCCACAGGTCCCAATCCGCCGGAGGAAATAAATTTTCATCATACATCCCGGCCTTGTCCAAACATTCTCGACGAAACATGATCGTGGGATTACAAATAAAGTTCATCATGATCAGCTTATCGGTGATCCATCCGGTATGCCGGCGGCTCGGATGACTGTCAATCCCGACGGCATTATCATGCTCGTCAATAATATAAGCGTCGGTGTGCACCAAGCCGTGGTCCGGATGATCCCGCAAAAACTTCGCGCACAATTCAATTTTAGTCTGCAGATAGGCATCATCACAATCAACGAGCGCGATAAATTCACCCGAAGACTCCCTGATCCCGCGGTTACGGGCGCTGCAGACCCCCCCATTTTCTTTATAAATATATTTGATGCGGTCCATATACGGAGCAAGACGTTCCCGTGTATCGTCCGTTGAGCCGTCGTCGACAAAAACGATCTCGATATTTTTATACGTCTGGCTCAAAACGCTCTCGACCGCCTTGACGGCACAATCAGCCAAATTATAACCGGGGATTATTACGCTGGCCTTTTCCATAATTTCCTTACCTATTTAATTTTCTCAGCGGGAAACATCTCTCTGGAAAAATTCCCATTGTCCTTATTGAAATTAATATAAGCGCGGAGAGAATCTTCCCAGCGAGGCATTTCATTCTTCTTCATTAGATCCAAACGGTAATTGCGGATCACTTCAAAATCCGGGCGGGGGGCCGGCAGAGGATATTGGCTGGAATCGATCGCGACGACTTTAACCTGCTTGGTCAGGCCCATATACTCAACGATCTTAACGACTATATCATACCGGGATGCGACCCCCTGGTTAGCAAGATGATACGTGCCGTAATGGCCGTTGCTGACGATCTTCAACAAATTTGCCGCAAAATCTTTCGTAAAGGTCATACTCCCGAACTTATCGGAAACGACCAGCAGCTCCTTCTTCCCCTCCAAAAGCTGGAGAAGGATCTTATAGACGAATTTCTTGTCGATCTCCCAGCCGCCGACCATCCATCCGGCGCGGACGATGTAATATTCATGAAGCAGCCGCTGAACAATGTGTTCACCCTGCAGTTTACTTTGGGCATAAACATTCACCGGACCCGGAGCGTCGAATTCGGTATAGGGGGTTTTACTTTGGCCGGAAAAGACAGATCCCGTACTGATATAAACGAGCGGAATCTTGTTTTTCTGACAGGCCAAAACAATATTCTCTGTCCCCAAGGTATTGACCCGGAAAGCATGGTCGGGATTTTGCTCACAAAGATCCACATTGGTCTCCGCGCCAAGGTGAAAAATGATCTCCGGATTAACCTGGGCGATCTCGCTAAAGACTTTCTCAAAATCGCAGATATCGAGTTGAGTAATTTCGGCTGAACGGGGGCGAAAATCGGTTTGAACCACCTCATAACCATACGCCAAAAGCTGCGGGACAACTTCGGCGGCCAGCATCCCTGAAGCACCGGTCAATAAAATTCGCAAGGGTCTCTCCTCTACTGGCTCATCGGGACCGGCAAAATTTTTTCCAGAGCAGCCGCCTCGAAATTCTCGCTCTGCTCGTTAAAATACCGGTCCATAAATTCGTCTTTTAATTCAGTGTATAAATCTTTTGCGCTTCGGGAGTATCGGCCTCGGCCTTGCGGATATCCGGCCACCGGGTTTCGGGAAATTTAACATACATATTAAATGTTTTGACCAAACCACGAACCTGGTTTTTGGGGAACTGCGGCATATTAAGGATCGAATCTCCGACGACAAATGACTGCACCAGATCCTCATCGCGAACTAAACCCAATCGCTCACATTCGTCCCTCAGCGGTGTGCCGTGGAACGGCGCGAACTGATAGGCATTGCGATCCCAGGAGTCGATATAACGGTTGAACCGGATCGTATCGAACGCCAATTCATAGGTTTCATGCGGAAAACCCATAATATTATTAACGCTAAACGGTATCCCGCTATCGCGGACAACGCGGAAATTTTTAATCATCAGATCATTGGTGACCGGACGGCGGAGCCAACTCTTGCGGTACTGCTCGTTCCCATGCTCAACGCCGAATGAGAGCCGCGCGCAGCCGATTTCCCTTAAAGCCCTCAGGCGTTCCGGCGTAACAGTTTCAATACGGGTCTGGCACCAGAACGGAAGACGGATGTCCTTGTACATCTCGGCAAATTCTTCGAACTCCCCCTCTTTCCAGGAAAAAAAGGTGTCTGCCCAGAAATATAAATATTCCGCCTTCATCACATCGCGATAAAACAAAAGTTCCCGGCGCATATTCTCAAATGATTTCCTGCGGAGATAAGACTTCCCAACTTCCCTTTTATACATCTCCACTTGTGACGGGGGGGACTCATAATAAGTGGTATCGAACAACCTGACCTCAAAACCCGCCTCTTTAAGGACAGCCGACAGCAGGGCAACTCCGGGGGGAAGCATATTCATCCCGCGGAAATTGGGATAGATCATTAAGACTTTTAGGCTCATAAATATTTCTGCTTGTTTGGGTTATAAATTGATATAACTTGGAAAATTATACCAAATTATTGCAATTTTAACATAAATATTAATATTGATTGTACCGTCACTGTCTAATTAAGCGGGATTTTTTCAAGTAAGGCTATAAAGTGCAGATTGCGGCCGGCGATTTTATTTAAGGGAAAAGGATAGATGGGAATCTGGCTGGTCCAGTGAACGATACGCAGGCCGCAGGCGGAAAAATATTTCTTCCATTGAGCTTCGCTTAAATATTTATTAACTAAGGGGATGCCATGCGGACGGTTGCCGATCCAATCCATGGCTTTAAGCGTCAAGAAATCCAGCCGATTTTCACAGAGATGATCCTTGATTAAGATGTACTTTCGACTGACCCGGCAAGCTTCCTGCAACAATTCCTTGGCCGTAAGCACATGGTGCAGCACATCCACAAGAACACAGACATCTATGGAAAAATTTTGAAACGGCATAGATACTCCATCAAATTTCTTGCAGGCAATAAGACAGTCGGGTCTGGGCAAAATTTCTAACCCTTCGATAGAAATACTCGGGTTTTTTTGTTTAATTAAGTTTGCGATTTTTCCGTCGCCGCAACCGATATCAAGAACAGCTGACCGATCAGCGATGAAATACGCCAGTTGCGCGGAAAGCACTTCCACCCTTCGCCAAGAAATGAATTTTTTATGCAGAGCTTTTGTGAAACTTAAAATAATTTTCATGCAGCGTTTTTAAAAACTTTAGGTAAACTGCGCTTGTGAAAAAAATAGCCGATAATAATCAGGTACAAAGGGACAATAGGAAAAATATACCGGGTGAGAATATAAAATAGTGAATACAATAAAGTAAGGCTGACGATCATCAAAAACATAAACAAATGTATTGTTATCTTTTCACTTTCTTGAGAATCGATTCTCCGCAACAAAGAGAACTTCCGGATTGTTTCAAAAGTAAAATCCGTAAATGCAGCGAAAGTCAAGAAAGCCATAAAAAGTCGAAGGGCATTTTTAAAGACCACCGTGTTAAAAAGATGGTCCAGCCAGCCGGGATAAATGACGTATCCTACCTTTGTGGACTCCCAGAAAAATGTTTTCCAATATTCCAAAAAAATAAAGAGGGCATACTGCAGCGGATTGCTCAAGATTTGCCTTTTTGATTCATCTAACAAGAAATCGTTGACCTGATTCCTTGTAAAATTTTTCGAATATACTTCATTCTTTTTCTGAGCGGCAATGCCGTCTCCGGTTTGAAACCATTCAAAACACTTTTCCCTGCCGTATAGGGATTGACACACACCCCAGCCGGGAATCGTCGAGAGGACAATGGGTAGTTTCTTAAAACCGTTTTTTTCTGTTCTTAAGATCGTTGCTCCGTAAAGCATATGGGGCCCCCGACTATCGGTTAAACTAAAATGGCCGTTGAAATGCTTATTAAGGGATTTATAAAAATGAAGCGAGGGATAAAAAATGAGCCCGGCCATAGCAATTAAAATCAATGCGTTAATGGACTGCTGATATTTTTTCTGAATGATTCCAAGGAATAAAAGAGAAAGATACGGGACAAGAAAAATAAAGAAAATATATTCAAAAATGGCTTTGATAAAAGTAACCAAGGTAAAAAGGACTCCCAGCAATAACCCCAAGATGATTATCTGAGTTGAAAATTTTAGCTGAACTTTTTTAAAAGCCGACGCGCTCACAAGAATAATGGCCGGCACAAATGGATAGGACGCGATTTCCGAAAAAAGACTGAACGCGGAATTGACTAACGCGGGAGAAAGCCCTATGTATAAAATGATTAAGGCTGTGATCACATTGTTAATTTGTAATTTTCTGGCTAACTTTAAGGTTAATAGCTGGGTAATAAAAAGAAAAAAGATTTGAATGATTTTCTGCGGGTAGGCATAGGAGATATGTAAAAAATCAGCGACGTGCATGCTTAACGAAATTAACAGGACATAAAAAGGTTCTCGATGCGGACCGGTTTTAAAAAATCCAACCCATCCTTGTTGTTTAAGCAATGCCCCGAGTCCTTGATAACCGATCGCGTCGTGAGCAATTTGCATATTCGATGCAAAAAAAAGATATGTCCAATACATCATGGGTAAAAGAAAAACAAGGATTAGAAATTTTTTGGAATTTAAAAAAGACATGTTAAACGGCCGGTGTATTGTGATAATCTTTGTAGATTTTGTACATGACAAGAATTTTTTGAAGTATTCCAAAGGTGAATAATTGAACGCCGGTTAAAACGAGCAGGGCCCCGATTAGAATATAAACCCAGTGAATATAAATGTGTCCGGTTGTCAAATACTGGTAGATGACTTTTGAATTCAGAAGAACTCCGGAAAAAGAAATAAGCAGACCTAATTTTAGAATATTGCGCGGATAAAGCATTCTTGTAACAAGCTTGCTGTTCCCTTTGTCTAAAACCGAGCGTTCATTATGCATAAGCGAGGCCAACCCGTCGGCTACTAAGCCTAACATTATAAGATTCATCCCTGAGACGAAAAAAACAACGATACTGATCAAGCGATAGATAAACCATTCTTCCAGACGCCGGTGCATAAGATAATAAACAATAGGCGAGATCGAATAAACGAACCCTAAAAAAATCAGAACAGAGCCGAAGGTAACAAGAAATTTTAAAGGCCGGTAATATAAGGCGATTTCCATAATAATCTTAAAAAATCTAATTCCATCTTTGATAACGCTTAGCTTTGATTCTCCTTCGCGCTCGCTATATTCCATCGGCTCTTCAATAATTTTGAGATCCTTATTCATAAGCGCCTTGCAGCTCATGGCCGGCGTAAAATGCATTCCGTCCGGCAGAGGATAAAGTTTGATCAATGAGTTTTTTGTCAATACCCGCATCCCGCTGGCTGAATCGGTGATCTTGACGCTGCCCATAAAGTTGATGATTTTAGCGTAGATGGTATTCCCGATTCGTCGGACCGCGGGCATTCTACTGTGCGGCCCCAATCGTGACCCCAGCGCGATATCAGCTTTTTTTGCTTGTAAAGCGTTAATAAGCACCGAAAAGAATTCCGGATCACACGTGCCGTCGGCGTCCAGGAAACCAAGGATATGGCCCCGCGCTTTTTCAAACCCCAGTTTAATGGCGGCGCCGTATCCTTTATTTTTTTCGTAAGAGATCAGGCGGACTTCTTTAAACCCTTGAACAATTTCTTTGGTTTTATCTTTAGAGCCGTCGTTGATAACAACAATTTCAACCTCTTTAACCGGAGTGGATTGAATAATGCGGCTGCGGGCTTGAAGAGTTCTTTCGATAATTGAGCCGATGGATTGCTCTTCGTTATAGGCTGGAATAATAATGGAAAATATCATATTAAACGGCAAAGAGTTGAGATTAAGGACAGCAAGCGAAGGTGCAAAATTAAGTTAAAAAATTATAGCAAAATTCACGACTGTCCGGTTGTTTTTAAATTGATTCTTGTAGATCATTGATAATTCTATGTTAGCGATAAAAATGTGATGTGCCTTAGATCAGTTTTTTACGCTTCAGCCAGCCCGAAAATTCTTCCAAATTCTCAACGACCGCATCCGCACCTGTGCCCTTAAACGGATCACGGTCCCCTTTCCGCACACGCCCCAAGAACTTTATTCCCGCCAGTTTCGCCCCTTCGTAATCATTGATCGAATCGCCGAGGAATATCACATCGGCAGGCAACAAACGATTCTCTGCAAGGATCTTCCGAACAATATCGTGCTTGCTTGTCGGAGAACCGTAAACCGTCTTAAAATATTTTTCCAACTTCTTCGCTTTAATGATCGAGACCATTTCTTCGTGAGGCGTACCGGAGGCAATAAAAAAATAAAGTTTTTTATGATGCTCATCCAAAAATTTCTGCGCACCCTTAACCAGCGGAGCGTCGATAACCATCTGATAGCAATAATCCGCGAACTGCTTCCCCAGACGTTTGGATTCCGCTTCGCTCAATTCTTTTTTAAAGAAATCCCGGTAAATGACTTTAAATTTTTCATAACGGCTGATGCCGCCGTTGCGGATATGATACTCCATGATCCGCGGAAGGTGCTGCGGATAGGATTCGAACAGCCGGCGGAAAGCTTCGACCTTAGCATCAACGGATTCACAAATGACGCCATCAAAATCAAAAATGATCGCTTTAAGCATTTTTAAAAAAGGATCTTGGCCAGTTTCCCTGCGTGCTTGAATATCCAGGCAGGACGAAAATAATACTCCGAGTACGCGCGACTCACGACCTTGTCGAGAAATTCCTTGGAAAGAGTATCGTGCTGCCACACCAAGTTGGCATAAGTAAAATCTTCCCAGTCAACGCCGATCAAACGGCCGCGGTAATTCTCAAAAATCTTCGTACCCGGCTGAGGAGTGAACACATGAAACGTCGCGAACATGGAATTGAGTTTCTTGGCGTATTCAATCGTTTCCAAAACGCTTTTTTCAGTCTCATGGGAAAACCCGATGATGAAATTCGTCTGCACAATCACGCCGGACTTCTCCAAGAGATCAATCCGCCGGAAGGCATCTTCTTTTTTGTACGCCCGGCGCAGATTCGCTTTGAGCAATTCCTCGTCGCTGCTTTCGACCCCGGTGATAATGTATTTCAGCCCGGCCTTCGCCATCAACGGAAGGTCTTCGTCCTTAAAAGTATCCAACCGCGCCTCACAGCTCCAATTGATCTTGAGCCGGCTGTTGCTCAGCTTATCCATAAAGACCTGAAAATCTTTTCTGCTCTCGCCGAAGTTCGGGTCGCGGAACATAAAATAACGGATATTGTGCTTAGCATAATAATGCTCGATGATCTTCATCACGTAATCGCTGTCGAACTGGCGGGCCTTGCCGTAAAAGGCCGCGTACGGGCAGTAGTTGCAGGTCATGCTGCAGCCGCGGGATTTCTGGATGCTCACACCTTTTTCTTTCGAGAACGGACGGATGGCGTAGGAACCGTTCTTGATGAAAGGCGTCCAGTCGAGCATCGGAAGTTCGTTCAGATTATCCGGCCGCTCGGAATGGATAACTTTTTCACTCGAGAACCCCTCTTTAAATATTTTCTGTAATGCAATTTCCGGGTCGCCGGTGATGATACAGTCGGCCCGCGAAGAATAAATCTCCGGCATCGCCGAAGCAAAAGATCCGACGACAATGACCTTGATGTCCGGCAGGACCGTCTTTAACTGTTCAATGAAATTAAGCTCATTGTGATAATCGACCATGCTGCTCAAGACGACCGCGATATCGGTCAGACGGTCAACATCGCCGGCATTTGACGTATGATACGCCGTGACCTGATGTTGGAATTGGTTACACACCCCGGCCACATTCGCCAAGATCACCGGCGGGGCATTAAACATTGAGGTCAGGTATTTATTCAGTACCGCCGAGAAAACTCCGCCGCCCAAACGGATCCTCTTCCCTAGACCTCCAGCCATTTCCTTGGCGATGTACTCGTTCTTCAAAGGTTTAACCTCGACCAAAGCGACTTTCAATCTCTTGGCCGGGCTTAAATTCGAGACAACAGCAACCTGCTTTTCTTGGTCAGTATCGCTTATCATGAAACTAACACTTTTTCCTGTTTTAACTTTGGGCCGTTTTCACTTTTCCTGTGACGGCTAGTTGCCTTTTCAACGATCATCTCAAGCCGGGATTCCGGCTTATGCATGATGAGATTGCGCAGCGTTCTGAAGAAACAATGCGGCTTCAATGTGTAGCGCGTGGCATAGAATAAAACCAGGCCCAGGATCCGCAGATACTTGAGCCGCGTACTGGAGAAATTCTCATTCCAGGAGATCACGTTCTTCAGGTCGGAATAACTCAACAAAGAATAAAAATATTCGTCGTCGAATTCCGGCAACCTCTTCTGATTCTGCAGGTCGCGGAATATTTCACTGCCCGGATAGGCCGAGAATGTCCACACCGACACATCATCCACTCCTACCGTAGCCATACGCATAATAAATTTATAGGTCGCCAGAATGTCTTTCAGTTTTTCACCGGGAAAACCGACAATAATATTCGCTTTGATATTGATCTTATTTCGGATGGCGCATTTCATGGAAGCGATCATGCGGTCGGGATTGATCTTTTTCTTGATGCGCTTCAAGGTCTCGACTGATCCGCTCTCCGGCGCATAGGTGAGGTTGCGGCAACCTGATCGGTACAAAAGATCGGTCACTTCATCACCCAAGGCTTCTGACCGAGTTCCGCTGGGCAATTGCCACGTGATGTTGAGATTGCGGCCGATCAAAAGCTGGCAGAATTCCATGATCCAATCCTTCCGCACGACAGCGGTCAGATCGTAAAAATCAAAATTCTGAATATTATATTTGGCGATATACTCCTGCATTTCGTCAACGACCTTGGACGGTGTTCGGGCCAGCCAGCGCGTCGTCCACATCAGGGGATTGGAACAAAACGTACATTGGTACGGACAACCGCGTGTCGCGATAACCGGGATAGTCCGCCCGATATTCACGCCGTAACTGTAGCCGCCGGCTAGATAATTTTCCAGGGGGATCAAATCCCAAGCGGGCCGCGGGATATTATCGACATCCAGCATCCGGCTGCGGCGGGGGGTCTGCTGAAACGTCCTTTCTGCATCCAGGTACGCGATCCCCGAAATTTTCGCAACATCCCCGGAAGAAGAGAGCGCATTGATAAGTTCCACCGAAGTCTCTTCGGCTTCACCTAAAATGATATAACTGATCACCGGGCAATCACGCAGGCAATGCTCCGGCATAGCTGTGGCGTGCTCACCGCCGGCAAAAATGACCGCGCGGGGGAATCTTTGTTTGATCGCGAAACAAACCCGTTTCGCCAGCGGCCATTCATTGGAAAACGGAAAAGAAACTCCGACATATTCAGAATCTTCCGGGATACGGCTTAATATTTCCTCAATGGTCAAACCGTTCTGGTGCAAATTCTTGACGCCGAAATAATGATACTGCTCGAGCGCTTCACCGATCGAGTCAACGATCGTCAGCTTATGGCCTGCCGCCCGCAAGCTCCCGGCGACATACACGATCCCGATGGGAGGCGTTGCCGTAAGCGTCAGCGCTCCGGCAGCAAACAAACTCGGGACCCGCACCATTGTTACGTTAGCCATAATTTTTCCTAATCATTCTCTATTTCTGAACAATCGCGCATTCTTTATCAGCCGCGAAATAATTATTTACTGCGGCAGGCTGCTTTTTATAAACCGGTTTACGAAAATATTCCAAAATAAC
>CAYING010000050.1:0-14150 GCA_964364715.1 uncultured Planctomycetales bacterium | reverse complement strand
TCAGGAGAACACGGTATAGTACTGCGTTCCTTCTGTACAAAATTTAGGTAACGCAGTACTGCCGTGGGATTCGATCAAACTCGCCAGCTATGATTGCGCTAGTTTTTCGCTGATCGTGGAAGTGAAAAAACATTTTAAGCATTTATATATTTCGACCGGCGCGACGTATGATGAAGAAATCAAACAAGCCGCGCAGATTTTAAGGGGCCACTCGTACAGTTTGTTGCATTGTGTGACGATCTATCCGACGCCGTTGGATCAGATCCATTTGAAACGTATGGACTGGCTGAGGCAATTTACGCCATCGGTCGGTTTTAGCGATCACACGCTTGTTGCGCGGGATGGGTTAAAGGCTTCGATGGCCGCGATTTATTATGGAGCGGACGTGATCGAACGGCATTTTACCGTTTTAAAACCGGAGCAGACCAAGGACGGGCCGGTCTCGATCGATCCGGCACAGTTGAAGGAATTGGTTCAGTTCGCGAGGTCATCCAAAGCCGATCAAAAGAAATTTATCGATGAAAATATCCCGGAATATTCAGGGATGCTGGGATCGATCCAGCGGGAATTGTCTGAAACGGAGCAATTGAATCGGGATTACTATCGCGGGCGTTTTGCCTGTCATCAGGGAGACCGTGTGATCAATAATTGGGAACAACTGCAATGAGGACGATGAAAGTTTTGGGAATTATTCCCGCACGGGGCGGGTCCAAAGGTGTTCCGAAGAAAAATATTAAGAATTTGAACGGCAAACCGTTGCTCGCGTATACGATTGAAGCCGGCCGCAAGGCGAAGGAACTTGAGGATTTGATCGTCTCCACTGAATCGTCGGAGATCTCACGGATCGCTAAGCGTTTGGGGGCCAAAGTCCCGTTTACCCGCCCGAAAGAATTGGCTAATGATACCGCGACGACATTAAGCGTTCTACAACATGCGCTGAAAGAATATGAGCGTTTGACGGGTAAGAAGTTTACGCATGTGATGCTCCTGCAGCCAACGGCACCCTTACGAACCGAGAGGGATATTGATGACGCGGTACGTCTGATGGCGAAGCATCGTTCTCTAGATGCGCTGATATCCTGTTACAAGGGCGAAGGCGTGCATCCGAGGATCATGTATGCATCTAAGAATGGAAAGAATGCGCTCTATATTCCGGCTTCTAAAGAAATGACCCGCCGGCAGGATTTTGAAAAAGTTTTTGTCAGGAACGGTGCGATATATTTGATCCCGAGAGAATTGCTTTTAAAGGGGCAGATGATCGGAAGGCATCCTCTGGTTATGGAGATGCCGCGCTGGCGGTCGATTAATATTGATAACCCGGATGATTTTGAACTCGCAAGGATCATTTTGAAATATGGCAAGAAGAATTAGAATTTTACATTCGGAAGCGAAACATTATTGCGTCAAGGCACGGGCGATCTTAGAATCTTTCGCTGACGTGGACTATGCGGACTTAAGGCGTGCTCAGCTTTTGAAGAAGGTGGCGTCCTATGATGCCCTGATCATCCGTTTGAATAATGCGATTGACCGTGAAGTTTTGGAGAGGGCAAGGAATTTGAAAGTTATCGCGACCCCGACGACCGGCACGAACCATATTGATGAAAAGGCTGCACATCAGGGAGACGTAAAGATTGTTTCTTTGAAGGGCGAACGGAAATTTCTAAACTCGATTTCTTCGACGGCGGAACACACGTTCGGCCTGCTCCTGGCGCTGATGCGCCGTATTCCTGTCGCGCATTATTCGGTTTTAAGCGGGGAATGGGCGCGGGAAAAATTCTTCGGGCATGAATTAAGCGGCAAGACGATCGGGATCATCGGGTTCGGCCGTCTGGGACGGATGGCAGCGCGCTATGCAGACACGTTTGGGATGACGGTGCTGGCCAATGAAACCGACCGTGATGTCACACCGCCGGTCTATGTGAAATTTTGTTCGCTTGAAACGCTTTTAAAAAAGAGTGACGTTGTGACGTTGCACACGCCGCTCAATGAAGCGACAAAAAATTTGCTGAATGCTCGGTGTTTGCGGTCGATGAAAAAGGGGGCGGTTTTGCTCAATACCGCACGGGGAGCGTTGGTCGATGAGAGAGAAGCGGTTCGTCTTTTGAGAAAGGGCCATCTGGCAGGATTTGCCGGAGATGTCCTTCCCGGAGAAGAAAAACCGAATTTCAAAGTGCTGGATTCACCGCTTGTCCGTTACGCGCGACAGTATGCCAATGTGATTATCACGCCGCACATCGGCGGGGCAGCGGTTGAGGCGATCGATAAAACGGATATTTTTATCGCCCAAGAGTTGAGGAAATTTTTTAAAGGTTAAGGTATGGCTAAAACAAAAGGCGATATCGAAAGTTTTAATAAGAATTGGCGCAAGAAAAAAGCCAAGACCTGGTTTTACCGTGGAGATCCGCAAAACCAGATCGAGTATGCGTTCGGTCAGCATTGGTCGTTTTTAAAGGAAGTCATCGGCGTTCCGAAAAAAGGAACCTGCGTAGAAGTCGGAGCGGGCCGCGGATCATTGTCGGCATTTTTTGCGGATAACGGATACGACGTCACACTCGTTGACCTTTCGGATGAAATTATGGTAGAAGCGAAAAAAGTTTTTAAATCGCTGGGGTTGGCGGAGCGGGCGAAGTTTGTGGTTTCAGATGCCGTTGACCTGAAGTTGCCGGATAATGCTTTTGACGTTGCGGCCAGCGTCGGACTTTTGGAGCATTTTGAAGACTCGACGAAAGTCATAGAAGAGCAGGTGAGAGTTGTTAAGAAAGGCGGACTGTTTACCGCCTACGTTGTTCCGAAAAAATGGAGCACGCAGAACCTTTTTCAGCCGGTGAATGAGATGCTTAAAAAAACGCATACGGGTTTTACCGCAGGGATCAAGAAACCGAATAAGGTTCCGCTGTATCGCACGGAATACGGGATCGAGCATTACAAAAAGATCATGCAGAAGATCGGCCTTGAAAATATCGGCGGGTCCGGCGTGTATCCTTACCCGGCGATCTCGTATTCTCCGGAATTTCCATTTACCGTTATGCCGCCGTATTTTGAAAAGATGCTGGTTTCGGTCTTTAAGAATATTTCAGCGTATCGCACGAAAACACAAAAGCATCCGTGGATGTGCGAGGAGGCGGTCTGTCAGGGCTTTTTTATTTGGGGAACAAAATAATTTAAGAAAGTCTGCCTGCCGGCAGGTAGGAGTAAGCCATGCGTTTAAAAAATAAAGTTGCCATTATTACCGGCGCCTCCCGCGGGATCGGGCGGGCCGCGGCGTTCCGCTTCGCCAAAGAAGGCGCCAAGGTCGTGGTCAATTATACGGGCAAGGCGGATAAAGGTGAATTTCAAGGCGCTGCCGGGAAGGTCGTCAGGGAGATCGCGAAATCCGGCGGAGAAGCGGTCGCCTTTGAGGCGGATGTCGCCAACCGTAAAAAAGTTTATGAGATGATCGATTTCACGGTGAAGAAATTCGGGAAGATCGATATTATGGCCGCCAACGCCGGGATCTGCCCGTTTGAGGAATTCCTGAAGATCGATGAGGAATTGCTTGATAAAGTGCTGGGAGTGAATTTGAAGGGAGCATTTTTCTGCGCCCAGGCCGCGATGAAGAAAATGGTGGAACAGAAAAAAGGCGGGCGAATTATTTTCACCAGTTCCGTAAGTTCTATCTTTGGCGGTGAATTGCAGGCGCATTATTGTCCGACCAAGGGCGGGATTAATCAGCTGATGAAATCGATCGCGATTGCCGGCGGGAAGTACGGCATCACTGCGAACGCAGTTCTCCCGGGCACGGTCGTGACCGATATTAACCGCAAGGAACTGGACGCTGATCCGGCCCTGAAAAAATATTTTATCAAAAGAACACCGCTCGGACGGTTGGCCACTCCGGAAGATATTGCGGCGGCGATGCTGTTTTTCGCCTCGGATGATGCGGCGTGCGTTTCCGGGGCCAGTTTGATCGTCGACGGCGGAATGTCGTGGAATTTACAATAAATGGTCTAACGTCATAATGTCAAAAGCCTGCCTGCCGGCAGGCAGGGTCAAAGGTTTAAATATTTTGCGTTTGACCTTGTGACCCGTAACAAAGCGCAAAATTATGAAAAAGATTAAATTTGGTTTCTGCATACCGCTTTTCGCTAACCCCGGGATGCTTTTTTTTAGAACCCCGGCGTATAAGAATTTAGATTACAAATCGATTCGGGAAAAAACTCTTCTGTGCGAGAAACTCGGCTATGATTCGCTCTTTGTCGCCGACCATTTATTCTTGGGGAAAGACGGCGCGATCTGGGAATGTACGTCTTTGATGTCAGCGCTATTGGCGATCACTAAGAAGATGGAGGTCATCCCGATTCATTTGTGCAATAACTTCCGCACACCCAGCGTGGTGGCCAAAACGCTTGCGACGATGAGCCGCATCTCAAATGGCCGTGTGACGCTGTTTTATGATTACGGCTGGCGCAAGGCGGAGTTTGAACAATACGGTATTGATTTCGGCGCGACGGATGACGAGCGTATCGAAAAAATGGCGGAAGGTTTAGAGATCATTCAGGGAATGCTTGAGAGCGAGAAATTTTCTTTCAGCGGGAAATATTACACGATCCGCGACGCGATCTGTAATCCGAAGCCGGTGAAGCGTATCCCGGTCTGGATGGGGGAGGCGAATAATCTGTTGATGGTGAAATATACCGCGAAATTTGCGGATGTGTTCAATTCGATGCCCTGTTCCGTCGAGAATTTTAAGGCCAAGCAGAACATTCTAAAAGCTGAATGCGAACGCCAGGGCCGTGATTTCAAGAAGATGGGGTTTTCTTTTGAGACACAAATTCTGATCCGTGAGACTCAAAAAGAAGTCGACCAGGAATTGAAAAAGTATAAAACATTTATAAAATATAATAATTCGTATGACCAGGATATTCTGGCGCAATTAAAAGCCACCAATCCGTCGGGCGCGGATTACAACTCGCCGGAGAGCCTGCGCAGGGAATTTATGATCGGCGCGCCGGAACAGATCAAAAAGCAGCTGGATGATTTTGTAAAGGCCGGGGTGGGCCACTTTATGCTGTGGTTCATGGATTATCCGGACGATAAAGGGATAAAACTTTTCGCGAAGAAAGTCCTTAATAAATACCGTTAGTCCCGCCACGGTGGGGCAGGGAGGGTGCAGTGATCGATGAAATCATAAATAATCTGGAAGACAGGGCTAATATCCATAAGGGAGAGAATTATCTTCTCGCCAATTTGAGCAATGAGGTCATCAACGGCGATATGCGCGGGTGGATCTGCGGGCATTTTTATCCGAAGGGGTCGGTGTTCCACCGCAATGACATCGAGATTTGTTTCAAAATTATTCCCGTTGGCTTTGAGGAGAAACTGCATTACCATTTGTGCAGTTTTGAATTCCTGCTGATCTTAAGCGGGAAAGTAGAGTATGAGATCGACGGCAACCGCCACGTGATGACCCCGGGTATGTTCTATATGCTTCACCCGGGCAGCACGGAGCGGATCGTCAAGGTGTATGAGGAGATCACGGTGTTGGCCGTGCGTTTGCCCAGCGTCCCTGGGAATAAAATCTTCGTCGAGCCCCGCCACGGCGAGGCAGGGAGGAAAAAAGATGAAAAAAGAAATCGCGGCTCTGGTGCCCGTGCGCGAAGGGTCCCAGCGCGTAAAGGGTAAGAATTTTATCGAATTTGCCGGCGGCAAGTCGCTTTTGGATATCAAGATCGATCAGCTTAAGAATGCAGGCTGTTTTGACAAGATCTATATCTCGAGCGACAGCCCGCGCGTTGAAGCGATCGCTAAAAAGAATAAGGTGGAATTCCTAAAACGCGACACCCGGATGTGCCAGGCGGATGTGCTTTTGTCGGATGTGATTACTCACGTTATAACGACCATCCCCGGGGATCCGATCGTGACCTGGGCGCTCGTGACCAGCCCTTTGTTCACAAATTTTGCGCCGGCGGTCAAAAAATTTCTACACATGCAAAAGGAAAAAGACAGTTTGGTTGCGGTTTTACCTAAAAAGTCATTCTTTCTCAATGAACACGGGCGCGGGATCAATTATAACCCGGGCTGGTGGCATCCGTATTCGCAGCAGCTCGAGACCTATTATGAGGTCACGGGCGCGTGCTACATCGGCGTGAAAAGCGATATGCTCAAATGGAATTATTGGTTTGGTGTGAAGCCGTTCCTCTTTGAGGTCTCGTCGCTGGAATCGGTCGACGTTGATACGCAGGCGGATTATGAATTCGCCCGAAAGATTTATAAGGTGCAAAACGCATGAGCCGTGCGAAGTTCAATGTCTTGATCTGTGACTTGATCGAACCCCCGGCGGAACTTGAGCAGAAGATCTTTGGGCCGAAGTTCGAGGTCATTGCGGCCAAAGCGATGAACAATGCGCAGTTAAAGGACGAATATTTAGAGAACTGCGACGCGATCATCGCCTATGACAAGATTTTTTACCATAAAGAGCTTCAGGCAAAATTTAAAAAGTGTAAGGTGATCGTTCGCGCCGGGATCGGGACAGATAATATTGATCTTGCGGAAGCGCAACGCCGCGGCATCAAGGTGTGTAATGTTCCGGATTATTGTAAAGGGGAAGTGGCGGACCACGCGATCGCGCTTTTGCTATCCTTGGTACGCGGGATCCCTCAGCACGTTGAACAGATCCATCAGGGCCGGTGGGTGAAATTGACACCGACGGCGGTGCGTCTTTTTGGAAAAACGTTCGGCATCCTCGGGATGGGCCGGATCGGACAGGAAACAGCGGTCCGCGCGAGAGCTTTAGGAATGAAGGTGGTTTTTTACGATCCTTTTTTTAAGAAAACGGTCAAGGGATGCAAGCGTATTAAAACGATCGAGGAGCTTGCACGGTTGTCAGATGTTGTTTCGGTTCATTCGCCCCTCTCGTTGCAAACAAAGCATTTGATCGGAGAGAAATTTTTCAAGAACGCTAAAAAGGGGATGTTTTTGATCAACTCCGCCCGCGGGCCGGTCATTGATATGAAGGCCTTGCGGCTGGCGATGAAAGAGGGAATTGTCGCCGGGTGCGGGGTGGATGCCTTGCCGTTGGAATTTGATGACGATCAGCGCGAGCTGATGCTGGAATTTGAAAAGAATGCCGAGTGGCTAGCCGGGCGGTTCATCGCGACCCCCCATGCGGCGTTTTATTCGAAAGAGTCTTTCATTGAACTGCGCAGCAAAGCGGCGCAGGAAGCAAAAAGAGTTTTAGATGGGAAGAAACCTTTGAATTGGGTGAATGAAAGTTAAAAGTTAAAAGTAAAAAGTCAAAGGTCAAAGGTGTGGTGCCGCTAGGCGACCTTAAACTTTTGACTTTTGCTTTGTATTTTTGACCTTTGACTTTTAACTTTTGAGTTAATTAAAGGAGTTCCGATGTCAGTTAAAGCAATTTTTCTCGGCACCAACGGCTGGTACAATTCTCCAACGGGAGACACTACCTGTATCTTGATCGAGACGAAGGACAGTTATATTATTTTCGACGCCGGAAGCGGGATCGCCAAGCTGGACCACTATATAAAGAAGCCGAAGAAGGCTTATTTGTTTATGAGTCATTTCCATATTGATCATGTGCACGGGCTTCACATCCTGAATAAATTTAAATTCCCGTATGGCTTGACCATCTGCTGTTATGAAGGAGGAGGCGCGATCCTCAATCAGTTCGTGAATCACCCTTTTACGATCGGGTTTAAAGATTTGCCGTATAAAGTGACCGTGCGGGAGCTGGAGGTCGGCGAGAATAATGGTTTTCCGTTTAAAGTGACGGCGGCGGATCTGGTTCATTCGTCCCGATGTTTCGGCTACCGGTTTGAGATCGATGAAAAAGTGATCACGCTGTGCACGGACACCGGCTATTGTCCGTCGGCGGTTGAACTTTCCAGGGGCGCCGATCTTTTGATGGCGGAATGCGCCTACAAACAGGGGCAGGTCGTTGAATCTTGGCCGCATTTGAATCCGGAGCTCGCTGCCAAATTGGCGAAAGATGCCAATGTTAAAAAGTTGGCGCTGATGCATTTCGACGCGGAAAATTATCAGACCTTTGCCCAGCGCACCAAGGCCAAAACAGCCGCGCAAAAGGTTTTCAAAAACACGATCGCCGCGAAGGACGGAATGATAATAACGGTTTGAACGCATGAATGACGCGAAAATAAAATATCTGGTCTTTCTGGAATTCCTTGACGAGGCGGAACTGTTCCTGCGGGAGTATAAAGAAAAGATTCTTGCGGCGCCGCAAGAATTCAAGATCATCACATTTCACCCCACGGTGACAGCTTTCCTGAGGCGAAACCAAATTGATGTCGTCGAATGTTTCCACTTCGCTCCGACCGAATCCCACCGTCGTATCCTGTTAAAAGTAGAAGAGTGCGTTCAGGACATCCGCGTCAACTGCCGATTGACCGACGCCCAGGGCGTGGACGGGATCTATGTCGAGAACCTTTTTCATTCGCTCTTTCAGATGTTTGCGCAATGGTTTTATCAGATAGAAGTGGTCGGAAACGCCATCCGGCAATTTTCGCCGGCGGAGATTATCTGTGTCGGAGAATTATCGCCCAAGGTGGTACGCAGTTTTTGGGTCGAACGCAAAGAACGTTTTATTACTGCCATAGCTTCGCAGCTCGCGGCGTCCAAAGGAATCAAATTTAAATTCCTTCCATTTAAAGCCTCCTATAACCTCGCGCTGGTGTCTCTGACAGAAAATATTAAGGATTCCGTCCGCGGGTATATTTATGCGGTTCTTCAGGGGTTTTCAAAGCCTAAACAGAAAATTATCATGGCCCCGGCGCTGGGGTATAACATCGACGGAGTTTTACGCGATCTCAGCCGGGGATTGCCGGATCATGACGTTGTGGTTTTGGATATGCCGCTCCATAAGGGCTGGAAGATGTTTTGGGCGCAGCGGCAGGGGAAGGCGGATGGAATCTGTAAATTTTTCCCGGCCAATGCGGACCGGAAGGTGCCTTTCAGCGCGGATTTTATCGAGCAGAAAAAGCGGTTCCGCCAGGAACTCTTTAAGATCTTTGACCACCGCTGTTCCGCCGAAGGCGTTTCTTTCGTCCAATGGATGAAGGATAAATATACGTTTGCCTTTGAACCGGACATTATCGATAAAACGTATTTTCTTTCGGTCAATCTGAACCGATTTTTCGACCAATACCGCCCGGAATTTATTGTGGCTCAATATTCGCGGGACTTGAGCGCGGTGATGGGGGTGATCGCCCGCAATAAAAAGATCCCGGCGCTGCTGATCCCGCACGGGTCGTTCACCGCGATCCATGATCAATATTCCAAGATCGATTGGAAGCAAAATGCCTTCGGAATGGTCAATACTTCGTATGAATATCTGGCGGTTCAAACACCGTTGCTGAATGATTTTCTCGCCGCTATGCCGGTCCTAAGCAAATTGGTCGTGACCGGGCCTTTGGTTTTCGGCCAGAAGATCAAACGCAATGAAGCGAATATTGATAGACTCCGGCGTCAGTATGCCCCGAAAGGGGAAAAGATCCTTTTGCATGCCGGCACTCCGAAATTCCGCCGCGGCCAGCGCTTGATTAATTATGAGACCTTGGATGAATATGTGGATGGCATCATCAGTTTGGTCAAGTCCGTGGACCGTTTGGAGGGCGTGCATTTGATCGTCCGCTACCGCGAAATCGACGGCTTTTCGGTGGACGAATTGAAGAGCCTTTTGCCGGTTTCGGCCAAATATTCCGTGGCCTCAGGGGGCAGTTTTGCCGATTATTTGACCTTGGCGGATTTGCTGATCAGTTACTCTTCCACGACGATTGAGGAGGCTTTACAGAATAATATTCCCGTGTTACTATTTAACCCGTATCAGCGGTATGTGCACATCAAAGGCGCCGAAATCTCGTCGGAGAATCAGCCGGCCAAGCCGTCCGCGGTGTATAATGTCAACTCGCCCGAGGGGCTTGAACCGGCTTTAAAATGGATCGCGGCGCATCACTTGCAACAGGCTAAAGACGCTTTGTCGGGCCTGTTCGAACCGTATCAGTTCAAAGCGGCGGAAGTTGTGAGTTTGGTAGATTTTATTAAGGAAAAATACAAATTACAAAATACACATGACAAACAAATAACAAGTTACAAATAACAAGAATTTGTAATTTGGGATTTGTTATTTGTGGTTTGGAGACAATATGGTATCCGCGTTATTGATCGGCAGAAAAGGGAGCGTCGGATTCCCCGGAAAAAATATTTATCCGATCCTGGGAAAACCGCTGGCGCAGTATCCGATGGAAGCGGCCAAGAACGCCAAATTGGTCAACGCGGTTTATATCTCGACGGATTGTGAGATCCTCATGGCCTTGGCCAAAAAATGCGGCGTGAAGATCATCAAGCGGCCGAAATTTCTTGCAACTAAAAAGGCTCTGGGCGAACACGCCTTTGTCCACGGGTATCAGGAGATCGCTAAAAGAGAAGGGCCGCAGGACGCGATCATCCTTTTGCACTGTAACTCCGCGACCGTCACCGCCGAGATGATCGATAGCGGGATCAAGGCCTTGAAAGAAAACCCGTCCTACGATTCCGCGGTTTCCGTTTCCAAATACAATATGTGGAGCCCTTTGCGGGCCAGAAAGATCGGTTCCGACGGGCTTTTGCACCCGTTCGTTCCGTTTGAAACGTTTGGCGACCCGAAGACTTTGAATTGTGACCGTGATTCGCAGGGCGATGTGTATTTTGCTGATATGGGGCTTTCGATCGTGAAGCCGCGCTGCCTGGACCACATCGAGAACGGGCTTCTGCCGCAAAAATGGATGGGGCGAAAAATTTATCCGCTTATTCAGGAAGCTGGATGCGATGTGGATTATGAATTTCAGATCGCGCAGACGGAATATTGGGTTAGGAAATATTTGAAGCCGGCCGCCACAACAAAAAAAGCGAAGAAAAAATATGAGTACGCAAGCTAAGGTTTACGTCAAACATCACAGTTTCGAAGATTTTGTCTCGAATCTTAAAACGGATATCGAAACTCAGCGCAGCCGGGTTTTGAAACTGTTTAAGACCAATACGAATTCCGCGCATCAGGATGTGCTGAATTCGGCATTGTCGGATCTTTCCGCAGCGTCGCCGGTCAGCGGCTTTAAGATCACCCAGCACATTGCCGACGAGCTTTCCAAGCTCGATGACCAAAATGTCTGCCGGTATATGTTCCACCGTTACCGCTATGATGTTTTCCCGAGGCAGAAAAAGCTCGATGAATTTCCTCCGTATTTGCAAATCGAACCCACATCGGTGTGTAATTACCGCTGCGTATTTTGTTATCAGACTGATAATGAATTTACAAATAAGGCCAACGGCCATATGGGCGCGATGACGTTCGATACGTTTAAAGAGGTCATTGATCAGGTCGAGGGAAAGGTGGAATTCTTTTCGCTCGCTTCCCGCGGCGAGCCGCTTCTGTGCAAAGAGATCGACCGGATGCTCGAGTACTGCATCGGAAAATTTGTCGGGATGAAGATGAACACCAACGCCTCGATGCTCACCGAAAAGCATTGCCACGCGATCCTGTCCGGCGGGATTAATACACTTGTGTTCTCGGCGGATGCGGCGACGGAACCCTTGTACAGCCAATTGCGCGTGAAGGGAAACCTCGAGAAGGTTTTGAAGAATATTAAAATGTTCCAAACGATCAAAAATGAACATTATCGGGGATCGAAGATCATCACCCGCGTTTCCGGCGTCCGCTACGGTGAAGACCAGGATATGGAATCGATGGTGAAGCTTTGGGGCAACCTGGTCGATCAGGTCTCGTTCGTCGCCTATAACCCGTGGGAAAATGTGTATGCTGCGCCGGTCAATCAGGTGACCGCGCCGTGTTCGGATCTGTGGCGACGGATGTTCGTCTGGTTTGACGGTTCGGTGAATCCCTGCGACACGGATTTTAAATCAACCCTTTGTGTCGGGAATGTTCATGAAAAATCAATCTCGGAAGTTTGGCGATTGGCCGGATACCAGCAGCTGCGGGAGGCCCACTTAACGAAGATGCGTTCCACTTTAAGTCCCTGCCAGCGGTGTGTGGTTGTATAGGATATGAAATTAGCGATATCGAATATTGCGTGGGACAATCACGAACTGGACGATCATCTTAAGTTAATTAAGCAATTGGGATGCCGCGGCCTGGAAATTGCCCCGAGCAGTTTTTGGCCGAAACCGGAAAAAAGTTCCCTGAAAGAACGAAAGGCATTAAAAGAAAAGATCAATCATTCGGGTCTGGAGATTATCGGATTACACGCCTTATTATATTCTCATCCGGATCTCGAGATTTTTGGTTCTGAGTCAAAACGACAGGCAACCGCAGAGTATCTTCAACAGCTTTTTGAGTTGTGCCGTGATCTGGGCGGCAAGACACTTGTTTATGGTTCACCTCCCAGCCGTCGCCTGCAGGGCCGTAAAGAAGGGGAGGCCTTCGCCATAGCGGTTGATTTTTTTGGGAAGCTTGCCCAAAAAGCCGCGCCTTTTGGCGTGTTTTTGTGCATTGAACCTTTAAGCGCGAAGGAAACCGAATTTGTCAAGACCAGTGCGGAGGGGGCCGATCTTGTCACAGAAATTAATCATCCTCATTTTCGTCTTCACTTGGATGCCAAGGCAATGGTGGATTCCAGCGAAGATGTCAAAAGCGCCATTCACCGTTATGCTCCGTTATTAAGGCATTTTCATGTGAGTGACGGCGGGTTGATGCCCCCGGGGACCAGCGGATTTGACCATCGGATATTTGGCGAGACATTAAACGAAGCGGGTTACGGTCATTATATATCCATTGAAATGCGCCGGGGTTTTGGTCCAAGCCGGGAAGTGGTCCAGAAAACGATAGCGTATGTTAAAGAAAAGTACAGCATCATTTAAAAGGGGAGATAAAGGCAATGTTTGATTTTTACTTTGGGACAAGAGCAGAAATAGAAAAGGATGAGAAAAAATTCTTATTGTCTGTAAAGCGCATGCTGCCACGCTGGGTCAATTCGATTCCTGATTCAGAATATTTAGCCATTTATGATGACTTAGAATCGTTAGGGATAAAGGGTAGAAAACCGACGCTGGTTGAGACCGGCGTGGGAGCAAGCTCAATTGTGATGATCTACTATGCCATGAAACATGACGGGACGCTTTATTCTTGGGATTTTCAATCCGAGAAAGGGGCCTATATCCGGGCCGTCTGTACGGATACGCTTTCGGCCGTTTTGGGTAAGAATATTTCTGATACCTGGAAATTTATCGCCTATGACAGCAAATCCCCCTATCTTGGCGTGCCGATTCTCAAAGAACTGGTGGATGGGGTTGATTTTTGTTTTTTTGACAGCGAGCATACCTGGGATAATTTACGCGGTGAGTTAGAGGCCGTCAATCCTCTTTTGAGAGACGACGCGATCGTGGCGATTGATGATGCGAATTATGATTTCCTGCATACCAACACGGCGTATATCAATATGCTCCGGAAAAAATTGGGTTTGAAGGCGATTGCGGAATTAGCCAACAATAAATCCCGCGCTTTCTATGAGGAAACTGATCAATTTTTAAAGAAAAATTGGCAGAAGGCCGAACGGATCAACGATTCTTATAAAAAGAATTACAAAAACGATCTGTTCTGGTCTTATTACAAGGCAGACCGCGACGTGATGGCTAAAGAAAATATGGAAAAGATGGGGGACTTGGAACACCGCTATGATTCCTGGCGGGTCGCCAAAAGAAAGAAGTAAAATATGGAAATCGCTTCGCATAAAAAATTCTTGATCGTGGGCGCAAGCGGGGATTTGGGCTTTTCCGTTCTTGAGATGCTCGCGCATCATCCTGTTTGGATTGGGGCTCATAGCCATCGAAACAAAGCGCGGCTTGAAAAGTTCTTGCAAAAAAAGAGTGCCGCCAAAGTGCGGATATTTCGCGGGGATATCTCCTCACAAAAAAATAGTGCCAAACTCATTCGATCCTTTATTCAATGGGCGGGAGGGATTGATGGGTTGATACAATTGTCCGGCGGCGTTAAAGAGCCGAAAAATTGGGATACCTTGGATCAGGAAAGCTGGGACCGGGACATTGCGGTCAATTTGTCGGGTCCGTTCTTTTTGGCCCAAGAAGCGATGAAATATATGAGGAGAAAAGGGGGGAGGATCATCCTGACGAGCACAGCTTCGGCGGCGCAT
>CAYING010000049.1:0-14194 GCA_964364715.1 uncultured Planctomycetales bacterium | reverse complement strand
AGCCGTTTGAAGGATATGGGAGGGAAAAAATGGGTCACTCCCGTCGCGCCGTGAGAATGAGAATAAAGGAAAAAAGCGCTCAAGCCGTGATCGAATTCACCTTCGGGATGATCCTGGTCTTGCTGATGGCCTACGCCCTGATGCAGATCTTCCGCTGGAGCGGCGTCAGCTTGGCGGAGAGGCGCATCGCGCACGAGAACGCGTTAATCGCGCCGATCGTGGAAGATTTTCCCGACGGAACGATAGGCGTGGGCCCGGAAAGCCAGATTGATCCGTATTTTTACAAACCTAAAAAAGTTAAAGCGGTCTGGGGAGAATAATGAGAGAGAATCTTAAATCCCGCCGGGGACAGACGGCTGTTGTGATCATTTTGGTGATCGCGATAGCTTTGGTCCTTTACGCGGTCGTCTTGAACCTCAATAAAACCCTGCAGTTTAAGAATATCACCGAGATCTCCTCCAATTTAACCGCTTCCCAGCTGGCCTCTTCCATGGCCAGTTACGGGCAATCCATTTTTAAAAATACCTTGGGCGGCAGGACCGAAAAGAAGGGCCCGACGGGAGTTTTGGTGGTCGTTCTCGCTGCCCTGGCTGTTGCTCTCGCGTGGGTTACCGGCGGATTGTCGCTGGTATGGTTTTTGGTGAGCTTAGCGCTTTTAGCGGCGACCTTTGTCATTCAGGTAACGGTTATTCAGCCGGGCCTTACCAAAATGTGGAACAATATGATGAGCCAGCAGTTGATGCCGCTGGACGAATTTGTCGAAAGAGGCATCCAGACCGGTTTGGTCTCGGCCGTGTCGGATGCCAAGACGTATCCGGATAAATTCGACTTTGACGGAGACCGGAGCTATGTCGATCTTTCCGCGGGGACCGTTAACGATACAATAGGCCGTTTTAGTATTTATTATACGGACCGGCTGAAAAAAATTAAACCGCGCACCGGGGAGGATGTTACGGAATTTTTAGGGGCCTTGGAGGATTTGATTTACAAAGGGGACTCGATCACGGACCCGGGTGATTTCGGTTTTTGGGATAAACCGGATGATAACCATCCCTGCGGCGATTTTGATGACAATTCCAAATCTCCGCTCAAGCCGTCGATCTGTGATCCATGCTGTGTCCCCAGGGCGCATGATTTTAGCGATGGCAACGGCCTGCAAGTGATCCGGCCGAGCTGCTGCGGGCCGCTGCCTTTTTATATTCCAACCCCAGGAAGTCTGCCTCCGCCTGATCCCTGCGGCAGCGCTGAGGACGGATGGTTCGAAGGGTACGCAACTCCTACTCCTGGCCTTGCTCATCCGACTCGCGAATGCGGCAAGCGTTCGGGCCTGACGTGGGCAGATCCTTTTCCTCTCATTGCTCCCGGCATTACCTCGCCTTATAAATATATTTTTGAAAGTTCTTTTGTCGATAATGAATATAATAATAACTTGAGCCCGCCGGTTCTTTCCTTCCGGGAGATCCTCGGCCGTGACGACGAGCATAAGGGGTATGTTAAAGCTCCCAATACTCCCAACCGCGCGCAGACACCCGCTTCCTCGCCGCCACCTCAATCGTATATTCTGAATGACGTGACCGGATATTACCGTGACCCGACGTATCACAGCGCGGCGAGTTTGACGCCGGACGGTAAGACCGGTATTTATTCTTTTCTCTATAAAATGGCGGATTGGGACCCGGAGATGGATGTGAGTTCAACCAACACCAATGCCTTGAAGTGTCATTGGTGTGACCGACAAGTGTGTGCAAATTTACCAGTCGGGCTCCGGCAGCCAGTCCTATCTTCCAGTTACGGAACCAACTGGCAGACACCTCCCTATGATTCACAATACAGCGGCGATCTGGCAAATTATTATTGTGTCAGCAAAGATAATGTTATCGCAAATCCACTTCGGAAACCTATCCGTCCGGACAACGTCGGGGTCACGAACAAAGATAAGACCATCGATCGTTTCAACCGAAATCCGGGTTTATGCGCGGATGACACCCAAAGAAACATAATTCCCCCCAACACCCCCACCAAGCCTTTGTGGAAAAAGGGGAGCGACAGGTATTGCAGCGCCACGGTTCCTCCGGCGTGGCCCTACGGGCTTCGATGCGACAAGCATTACGGCGGAACCGGCAATTGCGGCAACGGCAGCGGCGCAGACCCGGATATGTGCACCTGTTCCGAGTCATCAAATCAAAGTATATGGCCGGAAGATTCGTTGGACGCTATTGTCAATGGGATCCCGGATTTTATTACTTTGGCCTATCCGCTTACAAAACCCGGAATGGCGGATGAGCTGGGGCAAAAACTTCCGGAATGGTACGCTGAAGTGGGGAACTGGATCGAACCTGCCGGCAGTCTTATGGGCCTCACCAAGGACGGGATCTTATGGCAATGGATGTATGATATCAAAGAATGGCGGGACGCTTTTAAAAGCTGGGTGGATGACCCCAGTTATGAGGATGCCAATTGGGGAACCGATCCTCTGACAGCGGCGTGGTGTTATCCGGATATCACTCAGCGCAACAATACAATCCCAAGTAAATATATGTCGGACGACGAATACGACGCTATTAACTTGGTTCCTCAGAACGCGCCAAGGATCGACAAGGTCATTGCCTGCCTGGATTGGAACGTGAATGACCAGGTTGCGGGGTTTCCGGCCGAGAAGGGTAATGCCTATAAGTTTTTCCGTTGCTCCGACCCGTTCTATTGTGTCATAAATTGGACTCAGCAATGCAGTAATTTGCCGAGGTCTTTGCTGCCGGTTTCCCAATTTGATCAGACGGCTGTAACGCCTCCGCCGGACGCGGCTAGAGTGTCATTAATTCAGGGATGCTTGCTGAATTGCAGCGGACCGGAGTGCCAGACATTGTCGCAACCCCCTTATTCTTATTCAGTCCCGGCATCATGTCCATATAGCCAATCTTTTATAGATCTGCTTATAGCTGATATGATCACCGCGGGAGGTTCCTGTACAAATACGGTTTGGCGAAACAATGTGATGCAGAGCAATGTTGAAGCGATCAATCAGGTTGAGAAATTCCGCAAGCGGCTGGAATTTTTGAAAGGTTATCCGAACACGACGCCGGCCGGCACAGCCGGTTACGGCGGCGCGGTCAATTTGGCGGCACAGGCAAAAGAAGCCTTGGCGGCGTTAAATCTGGCGTATGCGGAATTAGATAAATTTTTAAAACCATTGGGCCCGGCCGCGAACCTTACGGAAAAAATGCGCAGCTTCGGAACGTCACAGCCGCCGCTTCCTTCCCAGGCGGTCTATGTTTGGCAGTCGGATCCTGACCCGAAGAGGCCGTTTGATTTGAACGGGAACCCGACGGAAGGGACGTGGCATATTGCCCGGGTTGACGTGAGAATTCCGCAGCGCTGCGGCGCGACCACTGCCTGCGGCCCCGGCGGAGACTCACCGGATTCCGCTTGGCCTAGGGTGGCAACCAGGACCATTAGCGGGGGGATGATCCGAGTTTGGTACTTGGACAATCGCCGCGGTTCAGTGAAAGCGCGCGTGACGCGTTTTGATGAAGATAAAGCCCCGGGGTTTTTGACCTTCCCGTCCGGCGAAAAAATTTGGGATTTCAGATTTTCCAATCCGCTGGCTCCGCGGGCGTCGGACGTGGGAACACGGATCAAACAGGCTTGCCGGGGAAGGTGCGATATTGAAATTCCATCCGTTCCAGGCGCCTTCACCATTGGTTCAGCGGAGGATTGCCGCACCGGCGAATCTTGCGGCGGAAAGTGCGCCGCTTGCTGGACTACGGTCAATGACATCCTGCGCAGCGGCGTCACCACCGAAACCTGCGCCGAGTACTTTTTCAGAGACCCTGACGTGGGCCAAACCGGCCAGGGTTTCCATATGAAATTCATTAAGTGCAAAAACTTTGACTAATGTTCAGGCAATTATCTCATAGAAAAAAGACCGCGGCCGCGACGATCGAATATGTCGCGCTTATTACGTTTCTTTTGGCCGTCTTTTTTGTTTTTCAAACGTATATCGGCCGGGGTATGCTCGGGCGCTGGCGCACCGTCGGAGAAAGCGCGGGGTTCGGGCTGCGGTTTCATCCTAAAAACACTGTCCAGTGCGAATACGATTTTTTATATACGAGCCGGTGGTATAACCTGCTGTGTTATGAAGCAAGATGTGATTGCGAAACGGTGCGCCAAAATGCTATGACCTGCAGCGCTTGTATTTTGGGCTGCACTGTTCCTGAATGTGACGCGTAAAGGAGATTTAAGGAAAATAGGGATTGCTTGATTTTTCCTTAATGTTATTTGGAGGAAATCAGAGCTAATCCCCTGTTACTGCTAATGTTATTTTATGAGATTTAAGGAAAATAAGGATTGTCGGGCGCTGAAATATAATGTTATACTTGTTCACATAATATGTACTTATTTTTTTTAAAATAATACAGATGAAACAAGCCTGCCTGCCGGCAGGCAGGTACTTATCCCAATTTCATCTTATGATTAATTGGGATTATTAAGGAAAATCGGGATGATATTTACTTTATTCCTTATATTCTGCACTGTCGCCCTGATGGGCTATGCCGTTATTCCGATGGTCTATAACGGGATGGTCGTTTACGGCAAGAAGCGCGAACAGCAGTTGTCCGATAAGATGGACCGGGTCCTGCACCGTTCCGACGCCAAAAAGATGGCGAAATATTTTGTCTTGGCGCCGCCGGCCGCCGCGGCCGCGATGTTCTTTTTGCTCCCCGAGGATATCAGGCTGTTCGGCGTTGTGCTCGGTTTCGTCGGCGGATTTTTGTTCCCCGGGATGTACACGAAAAGTTTGAATCAGAGGAATCAGAACAAATTCGGCGACCAGCTGATCGACGCGCTGATGATCATGTCCAGTTCTTTCCGCGGGGGTTTAAGTTTGATCCAGGCCTTTGAGGCGGTCGTGGAAGAAATGCCCGACCCTATTAATCATGAATTCAGCACGGTCCTCGGGGAGAACAAGATGGGTGTTTCACTGGAAGATGCCCTGAACCATTTGTATAGCCGTATGACTTCTCCGGCGCTGCAGCAGATGATCACGGCGATCCTGCTGGCCAGAGAAACCGGCGGCAACTTGCCGGCCATCTTCAGCCGTATCGTTAACTCGATCCGGGAGCGAAAAAAGATCCAGCAGAATATAGACACGCTGACCTTGCAGGGGAAGATTCAGGGTGTTGTGATGTCCGGCCTGCCCATCGGGTTCGGATTTGTCGTCTATTCGACGAATCCGCATTTTTATGATTCCATGCTGTACACGGATCTCGGCCGCATGCTGTTGATGACCGCGGTCCTGCTGGAGATCGTCGGCGCCATTATGATCTGGAAGATCAGCACGTTTAAGGATATTTAATGAGGGCATAATTTGCGGAGCGAAAGCGAACGCAAATTAGAGCCCGAATTAATCCCGCCGGTCGCCGAAGGCGATAAGAGGCGGGATTTATTAATCCCGCCGATTGCCCCCGGGGCTGGGGCGGCGGGAAGTGAGGAAATTATGTACGCCATTATTCTTTTGATCGCTTATTTATCCGCCTTCAGTTTTGTCGTCGGGCTTTTTCCTCCCGAGTGGGAACACCGCCCGAAACTGCAGGGCCTTGATTTTGAAAAGACAAAAGAACGGCGCAAGGATGTTGTCGGCCGGTTTTTTCGAAAGATAATCCGCGCGATCGCTCAAGTCAACAAGCCGTTATGCGCCGGAATACTGCGCAGGCGTTTGGCCAAGGACCTGTCGATGGGGCATGTGGACTTGACGCCGGAAGAATTCTTTTTGATCAAGGAGGCCGGGGTCGTCGGCATTTTAGCGCTCAGCTACAATATGGTGACGCCGGACATTGTTTTTTTCTGGGTCTGCATGAGCCTTACGTTCGGCTATATGCTGCCGGAATTTTGGCTGAAGGGGCGCGTGAAGACCGTAAAGAACAGCATGATCAAGGAGCTTCCCGACGCCATAGACCTTTTGGGCCTGTGCGTGAATGCCGGCCTGGACTTTATGCTGGCCTTGAAGTGGGTCATTGAGAAATCCCCGCCGTCTGTTTTTATCACCGAATTGAACATTGTCCTGCAGGAAATCAATGTCGGAAAAACCCGCCGCGACTCCTTAAAAGATCTGGCGGTCAAATATGACCTGCCGGATCTGTCCACCTTTTCCCGCACGCTGATCCAGGCGGATAAAATGGGGACCTCGGTCAGCGAGGCGCTGAATATCCTTTCTGAGGATATGCGGCTGGCCCGTTACCGGCGCGGCGAACAGCTTGCCCTTAAAGCCCCTTTAAAAATGCTTGTGCCCCTTCTTTTCTTTATCCTTCCGGTCGTCGGCATCCTCGTTGCCGCTCCTATCTTGCTGGATTTCACCATGAATAATCCGATGTCGAAGATTGGCGGCGGTTAATCCAATCCACTATGTCCGTTTTTAAAATGTCCTAACTGAATATTATATGTCCAAACTGTATTGCTATTAGATTGGACATTAATTGAATAAATATTAGGCGATCGGTGAACGTGCCTCAGCATTATCAATTCAACGGATCGTGTTTACCGCGGCAGCCTCTCTTAAGGATCGAATGATTCTCACTTGCTGAGTGTGTCATCATCGTCCGGCATGCCCGGCATGAACAATCGGGTCACGCGGTTATGACACCGCCGGAGAATTCGCGTCCGGCCGGGCAGTTTTTGATCAAGGACGGCGCGGCAGGGCGCCGCGGATCACGGATCGCGTTGATGAATTATTTCACATTGTCCGCTAAATTTTGTTCAAAAAATATTGATTAAAAAAATCGCGCGCCATTACAAATAATTTTTGCCGCGCCGGTCAGCCGCCTCGCGTAAAACCGCGCCAGATATTCCTCGACGAGAAAGCGGGCGCGGTGTTCGCATACGCCGGAGAGGACAATGACCGGCCCTGCCTTTTTGCCGCCGGAAAAGTAAGATAACGTTTTCTTGCTCATAAGAGAAATTCGTTCTGCGCGTTTCTCGTCCAGAAAATCAGGCATCGGCGCTTTTGACCAATAAAAATTTAAGAAATTTTAAGCCGGAATATAACTCATTGATTGTCAACAAGTTATACTCTTGCCGTAATGAATAAATCCCCCGGCCTCCCTTGCCGCGTCACTCCCGCGTGTTATACTTGTAGCGTACTTCAAAGAATTAATTATTAAATCTATGATCCAAGCCACGGGAAAAACAACGCGTTATCAGTTGTGTGATTTAGCTTCGGTTGAGCTTTCTTCCCGGGCTGCCTTTATCGGCAGCCCGAAGTTGTTTACGGGAAAGGTTACGCAACCGAGGCTAAGATCGCGCAATAGTCAAGAATACTCCCAAAAAGTTTCTCAGTCGTTCCCCGTGGCCGTGTGCCGGTTGTCAAACCAAGTTGTTTCGCGCATGTCAAGCCGTATTAGTTTGGACAGTTGTTTGGACAAAACTATATAAGGCCAATGAAAAACAGATTGGACATATATCAGGAATCCCAAAGTGTGCCTAGTAGCAATACTACTAGTATCACTGAAGGAAAGACTTTTGTTGACTTGACCGCCACACCTGAGGCCCCTTATAAAAGCCGCTTCGCGAGCTGGATCCGCGTTGTGGCTTTTGTCGTTTTAGCCGTCTTCATTCCTGATCAGATCAGCTGGGCGTTCAATTACAGCCCGGCCGTTCTCTGGGGCGACAAAGTTGCGGCCGGACAGGGCGTTTCCGCGAACGGCAATGTGGCCGCGCCGCAAGGCGAAGTTACCTCTGCCCAGATCGCCGCCAGCGTTGACAATCTCTTAAAGCAGATCGCTTATAAAGAAAAATCCAAGATCGCGATCAAACTTCCCGGGGTTCAGGAAAATTCTGAACTGGACAATAAAACCCTTTCGATCAATTCCGATATCCTGGTCACCAAACAGCGGATCAACCAGATCACCTCCTGGTTAAAAGATCCGGCCATCCATCCGTTGAACTGCGGCGTCTACGCGCTTAAAGAAATTTTAGCCGGCCATAACATCAATAACTCCCTGGAAGAATTATCGGTTTTGACCCTGATGGTGGATTTGATGAGCAATATTATCAAGCCCGGCGAACCGAAATTAAAGACTTCGCTGTACGCCATCAAAGAAGTGGTGAACGCGTATGGATTGAAACTTAAGGCCGCGAAAGTTTCGCCGGCCGATATTGTGCTTTTGAACCCGCCGTTCATCGCGAGCCTGCAGGATGAACACTTTGTTACGGTCACGAAAATTGATCTTAACGCAGTGCATTTCAAAGATATCGGCCGCGACGAAAAACTTTCCAAAAAAGAATTTATCAGCCAGTTCACCGGATTTGTTTTGGCGGATGACCTGGAACGGTTGACCAGCCAGGTTAGTGTGGAATTTTTAAGCGACGACATGACCGCGTTCGTCTGGGGGTCGAGATGGGTGGATAGATCCGACGATCTTCCCGGAATCATGAGCGCGGGAGAGATCGCGCTGTCCATCGCGATCCAGGTGATCGGCGCGTTTCTCGGGCCATATGGTTTTTTCTTTAGCCTCGCGCTGTCGAATTTTGCCAGCGCTGTCGCTCAAGCCTGCTACGTGGAAGGCGCCTGCAGTGAGGAGGGGGCGATGGTATTGCAGGTCGCGATCGTGGCGGGTGTTAATTACGGGATGGGAGCTGCGGGTGTTGAGACTGCCGCTCAAGCAGCGGCGGCTGAAGCGGCTATCCAAAGCGCGGCAGAAGATATCATGAATGCCTCTTTTGAGATGGGACTCGAAATAGGTATGGATGAAGCACTAACACTGGCCACGGCGGCGAATGCTTCCACTCAAACATTTCTCCAGACGGTCGGTAATTTTTTTAAGGGTTTCGCGTATGGCGCGGCCAGGGGCGCGGTACGAGGATATGTGCAATATCAAGTGATCCAGGCTTTAGACAAATCCTTCGGCGACAGCATGGACCCGATCCTCAAGCAGGCGATCATCGGCGTTATTTCCGCGGTCGCGGCGGAAATGGCCGGATCGCTCATTGACAGCGTCGTAGATGCGTCATTCGGAAGTGAATTTGGGCAGATGTCCGGGAACAATGATTCAAAAACAAATAGAACCGCGGAAAATATGAAAATTACGGGCAACGACGGCAACCTGGTCACGCTGAAACCGGGTCAAACGTACAATTATAATTTTGATCATGGCGGCATCGGTACGAATCTTTTGAACGTTTTGGAAAATGCCTTGCCGAGATTGGCCATGGCAGGGATCTCAGTGGCTGCCCGCTATATCGCCCGCGAGATCGATCCGAAACATGCGTCATCCGACAGCATGGTATCGCAGGCGATCGGCGATATTGCCGGCGCGTTTTTCGAAAGATTTGTTCTTACCCCCATCATCAAAGGTGGAGAAACTCCGAGTTGGCTTGGAATGGCGTTTAAAGCCTTGGCCGTTTTTGGCGCGGCGTATGGCGTTGATCGCGTGGAAGCAAAAAATATCCGCGGTGAACGCGCCGGTGAATCTCAAGACCGTGAAGCAAGCCAGCGTCAAAAATTACTTTTGTACCGCTCGCTCGCCTTCGTGGGCAGCCTGGCAGCCGGTGAATTATTCTACCAAGTTTCTAACGCCCTTGCCCCGGCTAAGACGGTGACCGGCGATGATAGGCAGCTTAAGGAAGGCGAAGGAGAAACCCGCGGTGCTGCAGGAAAAATAGAGGATGGTTTAGAGAACCGCCGCGACAGTATGGGCATGCGTGCTTTGAAAAGCATGCAAGAGTTTGGAAGAAATTTATATGGCGCTGAACCCACGACCGTGGTCAATGGACAATTTTCAAGCGTCGCGGCCGAGGTGAATTATTTGAACCGCATGAGCGCCTTGGCCGGATGGACGCCGGAGACCGTGATCCGTCTGCGCCAGATGAAAAAGGAAATGCGCGAGAACAATGCCAAGTCCGAAAACCCTGTTTCCGATGAAGCGCTTGATAATCAGATCCGTTTCGCGGTTATGAACACGATCCAGCAGAACGTTCTTAACGCCCCGATCGACGCGTTGAACGCGCATTTAGGCAGCGCGTTGATCGATTTTGATAACAATTTTATCGTCACTATTGCTGAAAACGCGATCAGCCCGCATTTGTCCGCGGCGGGGATCGAAAGTTTTGCCAGAATGGGATTTACCCCCCGGTGGACAGCCTTGTATAAACCGGTCGGCGGGGAAAAATATATTACGGTGTATACGACCGGCGGGTATGATCCGAACACAGGAAAGTATTATACCTCGAGCGACATCGCCGGAGTTCCCAGCGCCAAGCTGTCTTGGGATCCGTTGCACGGGTTGATCATAGAACCCGGTGACGGCATTGGAAATATTATCATGGAGAAGAATGATAAAACCGGAAATTTTTCCGAGTTTGAAAATTTCCTGAACGGCAAAGCGCTCGACGCTAAGGAGCAGGAATATTTCGGGTTATTCCCGAAGAGCTTGACGCTTGAAAATTTCGACGGTTCCCTGTTAAATCTATCTTCCACCGGACCGGGCGGATTACCGGTTGATACCAGGGAGAAATTAGATCCCCAGGGGAGAATGCAATTAGGCGATCTCGCCGCCCAAGCCAGGAATTTGGAGTATTTCAAAACCTCGGTCAATTTTCAAGCTGAGGACGGCTCCGGCGTGATCAGCCGGATGATCACCGGCGAGATAAAGGACGGCAAACTCCAAGCGGAGGTCACAACGGTTTCTCCGACAAAGATCCCGAACACGCAGAATGTCGTAACGGACATTCTTACTTCAAGAGAAACGACTGTGCCGCAAAGCCCGAACATTCCGGCGATGTTAGGTTTGGACGCCCAGGGATCTACGGGTATCCAAGCGGGTATCCAAGGGCCCGTGAATTTGGGTATTCTCAATGCTTTATCGAAGATGGATCATGAATTTGATTTGAACGGCAATATTATTGTTAAGGATGCAAAAGGCAATCAGGTCGCCTTGATCAGCGGCGGGAACATCATCATAACGGGCGATCCCAAATCCGGGGTTGTTCAGGGCATCAAAGATTCACGCGACCGTCAGTACCTTATTCAGCACCTGAAGTTCGGCCAGGAGCAAACACTGGACGCAAAAGGCCAAGTGAAGTGGTCATCCCTTTCTCAGCAGGCTGTCTATTCGATCTTAAATTCATTTCTTAATGTCGACGGCAAACTTGTTGCGCAATCCAGGAAGGAATTAACGAATACGATCAACCTTGCCGGAGAGTTCAAGACCGAAGCAGACCGGGCAAAGGCGATCGGTGAAGTGTCGGCCCTGTTGGCTAAGATCAATGCCGGGGAGAACGTCACCACGGATGCGATCATGGCGGTTGTCAGCAAGTTTTCGCCCGCGGATCAGCGTAACCTCACGGTGCTGTTTGGAGATAAGCTGAAGGGGATGTTCGATTTCGGTTCGTATGCCAAAAGCCGGACAGATCTGATGACGGTGCGTATCGGGGCCGAAGGTGTCGTGCGCGATAAGAGCGGACAACAGGTAAAGAGCAGCCAGGACTTGTTCGGTTCTTCTTCAGTCAAAAATCGGTCAGTTCTCACACCGGATGGAATTAAAGTCGATCCGAGCGCCCGTTTCGAGCTTTCCTTGGCCGGCGGAGTGCGGGTCTGGGGTTCGGCAACAGGGAACGCATCGGTTTCGCTGAAAGAATTATATTTAGGAGAGGTGAAATTAAGCGATGAGGACAAAGAACAAAATAGAGTCGGATTTATCCTTAGCGGGATAGAGGTCTTTAGCCCCTCCCCCGGGTTTATGGGCCCGATGCCGCCGCAAGTGTTCCAGCGCGGCAGTGCTTATGCGCAATTTGTAAGCAAAGACAAGAAAGAAGAAGGCTCTTCACCGATCGTTCCCAACGCAGCCGGCGGGTATGATGTCGTGGGCGGGAATCTCCTCGGTTATAAAACAATAGACAGAAAAGCTGTGCAAGAGCCGGCGAAGGATTCCCTGATGGGCCCGCCGGTGCCGGTCAATCCGGCAGACGGCACTGTTGCTGATTCAGAGGTGATCGCGCAGGGAGCCCTCGAACCGGGAGTCGATTATATTGTGTCAAGATTCAGCGCCGAAGGAACAATGCGCGACAGCCCGGATTGGAAAAAGGACCTTCCCAAGGTCGTTAAACTGGACGCGGATCTGGCGGTCCTGGATTCCGTCGGTATTTTTGCTTACGGCAAGAAGTCGGGTGCGGCCCCGGGGAGGGATGTATTGGCCAGGGATCTGGTCATCGCGACCGACGGAAGAACGCAGGCCATTTACGGGACCGGAGAAAAAGGGGAATTGGAACACACCGGTGAGGCGGTTTATAAAGGCACATTTGACCTGAAAAAAGGCGACAAGGTCGTCGGCAGTGTCGAGGGCAACGCTGTCCTCAAGGACGACAAGGTGGTCATGCAGCTGGACGAAAAGAAGCGCGGTGAAACGACCGGGCCTCTTACCAAGATCGCGAAACCTGAAGAAGCATTCAAGAAAGTTTCCGGGACGTCGATCGTCGATAAAGATAAGACCTTTTTGACCGTCACGAAAGACGGCAAGCTGCAGAAAGTCACTTTTAAGAAAGGCGCTGTCACGATCAACGAAGACGGTTCCCGCGTGATCACATTAGCTCAGGCGGAAAGCCCCCGCGGTAAAGTCACCGGCGACAAAAAAACAGATACGTACCAGATCGGCAAAGATGACGAAGTCGTTATCCCGTGGCCGGGGCAGACCGTATCGAATCCTGGCGGGGCAGGCGGCAATGCTGGCGAGTCCTTGGACCGCAGTACCATAAAAGTTATCGGCCAGGTCGTCGGCGATGAAGGATTGACCGCTGAGGTCCGTCGGGACGACAAGGGTAAGCCGGTCACCGACAAAGTTTTTTCCGTTAATTTCGCCGGCCGGGATGATGCCTATGCCTTGCCGGCAGGCGTTCATGGCCCGACATTGTCGGCCGGAGACCGCCGCCTCGCTTATAACGCGTCCGATGGATTCTTTGTTCGCGACGCGGGCGGCCAACTGCTGGCGCAAAGCAATTTCGGAACCGCTGAACATCCCGCGGATATGTCGCCGGTGATGGACAGCTTCGGGCTCACCTTCAAGAAAGGCGCGGTTAAGGACGGAGCAGTCTTTACGAGAGAAGGGAAGGAAGATTATTCTCTGGTTCGGACCGCCGACGGCCGTATTGTACCGCGCGTTGATTTATTTGGCCTGGGGCCATCTTTAAAGCCCGGCGAAACAGTTGTCGGCACTCAGGACGTTACCACGAATGATCAGATCACAGTATTGTCCGGAGGGATTGATTTTGTTGGTGGAGTGTATCGGCTTCACAGCGGTTCGGAATTTAACGAAGACAGTACCAGCACTCAGTTCAACACGCCTGCTATTCCTTTCCTCTTCGACAAAACACTGCCTGACGTCTTAACACAAGCGACAAAGTTGAGAGGCGGCTTTTATCAGTCGGAAGATCTTAAATTGGTTTCCTCGATGTCATTTGAATCGGTCAGAATCGGGGATGGGCAGGCCGGCCCGTACAATGAGTATTATTTCAGGTCATTCACCTCATTAGATCCGGAGCAAAAGCTGGCGTACGCGTTTGTCACTAACTCCGTCGTAATGCCCCCCCTTAAACCCTACGAAACGCGCGTCCTTGACCCGAATCTGAACAACGCCGCCGAGGTGCTCGTGGGCGTTGATTATGTGGATTACACCGGAGTGATGGGGCACGCGCTTGGCGAACACACGATGAACATCGGCGAAGAGGGGACCGGTTATCCGGACAGCGGCCGCTTGGCTGATGCCCGGGCGCGGATTGGCGGTTATTTGATCGGCCCGGCCCTGATACGGCCGGAAGACGCTCAAGGAGACGCGGCAGGATCATCCGCTGAGGCTGATAAGAATTTTATGGGCCCGCCGGCGCCTCCGGGATTAAACGTGGGAGCGACCAAAGCCCGCTTGGCAGGGAACGCTGGTGTCAGCCCGGTCGACGGCAATAAGTACGCGCTTTTGTATTCTGGCCAAGCCAATGCCAACGCGACAACGAATTCCGATGAAGGATTAAAGAGCGGCCTGCCCATTTCTTTTGGGTTCAGCAATTCCGACGGGACCACCACCTTTGATGCCGAAGGCGCCTCTCCGATCTTTGAGCCGTTGAGTGTGGAAGGTTATCGTTATGTATTGCCGGGGAAAGAAAGCGAAAGCATTTATGCGATTAAGAGAGACGGCGTTGTAGAGAAAGTCTGGGACGG
>CAYING010000048.1:0-14312 GCA_964364715.1 uncultured Planctomycetales bacterium | reverse complement strand
ACTTATCCCAATTTCATCTATACGATAAATGGGATTAATAAGGAAAATTGGGATGCCGCGAAAATTCCCCCAAAAAATCAAGCGTTTAGTCGTTAAAATTGGTTCCAGCCTCATTGCTACCTATAAAATGCGGCCTAAGGACAGCCGTTTGCCGTCTTTGGTCGAGCAGATTTGTGAACTTAACAACCGCGGGATCGAGGTTGTCTTGGTCAGCTCCGGTGCCATCGTTTTAGGCATGGGAGAGCTGAATGAAACAGTCCGTCCGACGGATTTAGCCTCTTTGCAGGCCAGAGCTGCGATCGGCCAGGCAGTCCTGATGAGTACCTACGGCGATCTGTTTAAACCGTTTGAAAAAAAATGCGGCCAAATTCTTCTGACTTGGGATGATTTTGACAACCGGCAGAGATATATTAACGCTAGGAATACTTTAAAAGCGATCCTTGAACAAAAAGTTGTTCCGATCATCAATGAGAATGATACGATCTCAACGGATGAGATTAAATTTGGCGACAACGATAAGCTGGCGGCTTTGGTGGCGGGCCTGGTCCAGGCGGACCTTTTGGTCGTCTTATCCGACGTGGAAGGCCTGTATGACCTGACCGGCGGCGAGAAGAAATTGCTCGAGGAGATCAAGGAAATCACCGGCGAGATCGAAGGAATGGCGTCGGGGACGACAAAAAAACAATTGTCCCGCGGTGGGATGATCGGAAAACTACAGGCGATCAAGATCGCAACACATGCGAATATCCCGTGTGTCATTGCCCACGGAGAAATGGAAAATGTCCTGCTTCGGATATTGCAGGGCGAACGGATCGGGACATACTTCGTCGAGAAAGAAGAAAAACTTTTAGCGCATAAGCATTGGATCTCGTTCGGGGCTAAACCAAAGGGAATTATTAAAATTGATAATGGCGCCAAGGAGGCTGTGCTCAAAGGCGGCAAGAGCCTGCTTTTACCAGGCGTTGTTTCCTGGGAAGGGCATTTTAAACAGAATGATGTTGTTGTTGTGCACGACCTGGACAATAATGAGATCGGCCGCGGCGTGATCAATTATTCCGTTTCGGATCTGCACAAGGTCGAGGATAAAAAAGGCAAACTTGAGGTCATTCACCGCGATGACCTGGTCTTGAGCGAACGATAGGAAAATGTGATGGATTGGCGAAAAATTATTAGTGGTTGCGCGTGTGTGCTGCTTTTTATTTGCTTATTTTTTGTCACATTTTCTTTTGCTGCCATAGATATAAATATAATCAATCCAAAAGAATTAAAGAAATACTTTCCGAAAGGTTGGGAAGTTAAGGAAATCAAGGTCGTGGAAGCGCCATATTTCTGGAGCCGAACGGCAGGGGGGAATGGCGTTTCCATTTTTTTTGAAAGGCCCGAAACAAATTTTGAAACGTCGCCTAAAGGGGGCATCATGCGCCCTGCTTATCATCTGCCATTTGAATTCATTATTATGCCGCTGGATTGGGAGGGTGATTCTTTTTATTCATGCGAAAAACAGATTTTTAAGAAAGGTAAGCTAATTAAAGAAGCAACGACACTTTGTGGGGGATTTCAGTCTTTAGGTCCCGTTCCCTTTGCAGGCCGGATTTCTGATTTTTATGTATTTGTTCGGGCTTCTCCAGAAGCGGCAGAATATCAATTCGTTCGAAAGTATTTAGAAAATCTTAAGAATTAATATGAATTTACAAAAACAAATTTTGATAATGGTCAAGGCCGCAAAAGCAGCGGCGTACGAACTTTCTCTTATCTCAACGGACGAGAAGAATAAAGTTCTTCGCCAAATGGCCAAGGCCTTGCTCGTTCAAAAGGATTTTCTTAAACGCGAGAATCAAAAGGACCTCCGGGCGGCAGAGGATAAAGGTTACACCAAGGCCTTGGTCGATCGCCTGCGTTTGACGGATAAAGTGATTGATGAAATGGCGGATTGTTTGCTGGCGACCGCTCGGTTGAAGGATCCGGTCGGTGCTGTGTTGTCCACGTTCAAACGGCCTAATGGTTTGGTTATCAAAAAGGTCCGCACTCCCATCGGCGTAATCGGGATCATCTACGAATCCCGTCCGAATGTGACGAGCGACTGCATCGGGTTGTGTTTAAAATCCGGGAATGCGGTGATTTTAAAAGGCGGGCGCGAGGCTGTTCATTCCAATAAAGCTATCTTTAAAATATTGCAAAAATCTTTAAAAGGAACTTCGATCCCGCAAGACGCGATCCACTTGATCTCTTCGACGGACCGCGAGGCGGTGAGCGTACTTTTAAAACTGGATAAATTTATCGATTTGATTATTCCCCGCGGCGGAGAAGAACTGATAGAGTTTGTCGCGGCCCATTCGCGTATTCCGGTCATAAAACATTATAAAGGGATCTGCCATACTTATGTCAGTGATATGGCCGATCTTAACATGGCGCATAAGGTTTGCTACAACGCCAAGGTGCAAAAGCCGGGCGTGTGCAATGCGATGGAAACACTTCTTGTCGAGCGGCATGCCGCGGTTCGCTTTCTTCCTGGGATGATCACGGATTTTAAAGAAGCCGGTGTTGAAATTCGCGGCTGTCCGATCACCCGGAAGATCATTAAAAAAGGGATCAAGGCAGCAACCGAGAAGGATTGGGAAACGGAATATCTTGACCTTATTCTGTCGGTCAAGGTCGTTGAGAATTTGAAGGAAGCCATTGAGCATATTAACAAATACGGTTCGCATCATTCGGACGCCATCATCACGGACGATAAAAAAGAGGCCGAAAATTTTTTGAAGTCAGTTGATTCTGCGTGCCTTTATGTGAACGCCTCGACGCGTTTTACCGACGGTTATCAGTTCGGTTTCGGGGCGGAAATCGGGATCAGCACGGATAAACTGCACGCCCGCGGCCCGATGGCGCTGGAAGAATTGACCACGTACAAGTATCTGGTGTTGGGAAAAGGACAGATCAGAACGTGAGGCGGGTAGCTTTACTCGGCGGAACTTTTAATCCAATCCACATCGGCCATTGGGCGATGGCGCAGATCGCCTCCGAACAGCTCCGGTTGGATAAGGTCATTTTTGTGCCTTCCAATATTCCGCCGCATAAAACGGTTCGTGGATTGGCGTCAGCAGGGAATCGTTACAAAATGGTGCAGTTGGCGGTCAAAGATTATCCGCATTTTGAAGTTTCAGATTGTGAAATTTTGAGAAAAGGTAAATCGTATACGATCGATACGGTCCGGCATTTTCAAGATATTCTGCCCAAGGGCACAAAATTGTTCTTTATTATAGGAGAAGATGCGCTGGCCGGCCTGGATCAATGGAAGGATTTTGAGAAACTTCGTAAGCTTGTCAGTTTTATTGTGGTGAACCGTCCCGGATATCAGGGCCGCGCTAAGCTTAAAGGAAAATTTCAATTCGTGAATATGCCGGACATTGATATCGCCTCGTCCTTTTTGCGCAAACGCATCACCGATGGAAAATCCATAAAATATTTTGTATCGGACAAAGTTTACCGCTATATTAAAAGGCATCATCTTTACGCAACACGTTGAACATTATTAGGCCCCGCCCCAGGCGGAGCAGGGAGGAGTCTTCATGGCCGAGCAAGTGAATAATGAGATCAAATTCGGGACAGACGGATGGAGAGGTGTCATATCCGATAATTTTACTTTTAAGAACGTTGCCGTTGTCGCGCAAGGGATCAGCGAATGGGTCAATCGTCACTTAAAGAAAAAAGACGGCCTGCGGCGCGTTGCCGTCGGTTATGACACGCGTTTTTTATCCGCCGAATTCGCTCAGTTGGTCAGCTGTGTTTTGGCGGCGAACGGGATCGAGGTTCTTTTGACGGATTCAGCCATTCCCACGCCGGCTTTAAGCTTTGGTGTTATCCGCAATAACTGTGTGGCCGGCATTATGATTACCGCCAGCCACAATCCCGGAAAGTTCAACGGGATCAAGATCAAGACCGGAGAAGGCGGCGGCGCCGGAAAAGATGTGACCGACGTGGTGGAAGAGTATTTATTCCAGTCTGAGGTCAAAAATATCGATATCGATCAAGCCAAAAAAGAAAAAAAGGTCATAATCCACGACTATAAGTCGGAATATTTGAAGTTCATCCGTAATTATATCGATTTCGCGAAGATCAAAGGCGCTAACTTCAAGGTCTTGGTCGATGCCATGCACGGCAGCGGCAACGCCCTTATCGCCAAGATCCTGGACGGCTCCAAGATCAGATTGTCGATCATGCGGGATGACGTTAATCCTTCTTTTGACGGCGGAAAGCCGGAACCGGTCGTCGAATATTTGAGCGGGATATTGGGGCGTGTGAAGAAGGAAAAATTTGATCTCGGGTTGGTCTTGGACGGGGACGCGGACCGCATCGCCGCGGTTGCCTCCGGCGGAGAATTTGTCCATCCGCAGAAGATCCTCGGGCTTTTGATCCTGCATTTGGTCCGTAACCGTAAACAGGAAGGCGGGGTCGTTAAAACAATTTGCGGAACAACGATGATCGACAACATCGCTAAGAAATTCAATTTGAAACTGTATGAAACACCGGTTGGGTTTAAATATATTTCCGAATTAATGATCAATGAGAAGATCATTGCCGGCGGCGAGGAAGCAGGCGGGATGGGGCTGCCTAATTATATCCCGGAGCGCGATGGGAGTTTGGCCGGGCTTCTTCTTCTGGAGATGATGGTTTACCAGAAAAAGAACATCAAGAAGATCATTGACGAGATGGAGAAGGAATTCGGCCGGTATCATTATGAGCGTTTTGATCTTAAGCTCAAAGGCAGCGAAAAATTCGATCTGGACGCTTTCAAGAAGACAAAAAAACTCTTGGGCAGAAAAGTTGTCGAGATTAAAGATTTCGACGGGGTCAAACTGGTCTGTGATGACGAAAGTTGGCTGATGCTCAGGCCTTCCGGAACAGAGCCGCTGGTCCGGGCTTATGCGGAGTCCAAATCGCCGGTCCGCGCCAAACAACTGATCAAATACGGTGAAAGCCTGCTCCGTAAAAGCAAATAATGCTCTACTGGATTGGCTACATATTATTTACGGTATTTAGCCGTTTCTTTTTTCCGCGAACGGTCATCGGTTTGGAGAATATTCCCGCGCGCGGCAGTTTTATCATTGCCTGCAACCATGTCAGCAATCTGGATCCTTTTATTGTCGGCATTTCGCTCATTAGGAGAGTGAGTTTTGTCGCTAAAGAAGAACTTTTTAAGAAAAAGTTCTTGGGATTTGTCCTTGCGGCTTGGGGGGCTTTCCCTATAAATCGCGGGTCAGCGGATTTTCGCGCTTTGCGCGAGGCCTTGCGCCGGATCAAAGGCGGCAGGCCGATCGTTATTTTTCCGGAAGGAACCCGCCGGGTCGATAACAGCACCCAAGAACCCGAACAGGGGGTGGGATTTATTGCCCGTAAAAGCGGTGTTCCGGTCATTCCGGCTTTTATTGACGGGTCCGACAAAGTTTTGCCGCCCGGGAAGAAATTCCCGCAATTCCATCCGGTGAAGCTCTATTTCGGCAGAGCCGTAACTTATTCTTCCAGCGATAGTTATCCCGCCATCGCCCAGCGCATTATGGATTCGATTTATGCGCTTCCCCCGCAGAGTGAAGACGTTTGAGCTTCCAAAATTCTATTTGACAAAAAAAAGTTTTTTGCGATAATGAATCACTTTAGATTTTCCCGTACGCGGGAAAATCTAAAAATTGAAAGGAAAAGAGGTCTACTAAAATGGTAGAAAAAATGGCAGAAAATAAACAATTAAGCATGATGGAGTTGTACAGCAACACGCTTAAGATTTTTAAGGAAGGAGATATTGTCAAAGGTGCCGTCGTCGCGTTCAACGCGAAAGAGGCCGTCGTTGACATCGGGTTCAAATCCGAAGGATTTATCCCTATCGAGGAATTCCGCAATCGTGAAGATTTGCAAATAGATCAGAAGATCGATGTCCTCATTGAAACGATCGAAGATGAAGACGGCCGTTTGATTCTTTCCCGCGCCAAGGCTGAAAAAATGCAGGGCTGGATGAAATTGGGTGAAGAGATCAATGAGGGTGATATTGTCGAAGGCCGCGTCATCAAGCAGGTCAAGGGCGGGTATATGGTCGACGTGAACGGTATCGATGCGTTCTTGCCGATGTCGTTGTCATCGTTCCGCGGTTTATCCCCGGCGGACGTGATGGCCAACAAATTCCAATTCCAGATCGCAAAACTCAATAAGCAAAGACGCAATATGATCCTTTCCCGACGGGATGTCGTGCAGAAGGAGAAGGAAGTCGTGCGCGAAAAACTTTGGACCGAATTGGCCAAGGGGCAGCGCCGCAAGGGTGTTGTGAAAGGCATTACCGATTTCGGCGCCTTTATCGATCTTGGTGGCGTGGATGGCCTTCTCCATATTACGGATATGAGCTGGTCCAGGATCAATCATCCTTCCGAAATTGTCTCGATCGGTGATAGGATCGAAGTGGCCATCCTTGATTTCGATAAGGAAAATTCCAAAGTTTCTTTAGGTTTAAAGCAGATCATCCCCAACCCGTGGGATCACGTCTACGAAAAGTTCCCCGCCGGTTCCCGGATCAAAGGAAAAGTCGTCAACATCATGCCGTACGGTGTCTTCATTGAGATCGACAAAGGCATTGAAGGTTTGTTGCACTCTTCCGAGATCACCTGGCAGAAAAAAATGGTCAATCCTCAGGAGATGTTCAAACTCGGCGATGTCATCGAAGTCCAGATCATCAACGTCGACAAGGATTCTAAGAGGATTTCCCTTAGTATGAAACAGCTTGAGGCTAATCCTTGGTTGGAAGCGAAAAATAAACTTCCTATTGGAAGCAGGGTCAAGGGTATTGTCCGAGGGTTCACCGATTACGGAGCCTTTGTCGAATTGGAATCCGGTCTGGAAGGCATGATTCATGTTTCTGATATGTCCTGGATCAAGAAAGTCAATCATCCGCAGGATGTTTTGAAAAAGGGACAAGAAACGGAAGTCATTGTTTTAGCTGTCGACGGAGAAAGCCGCAAGATCACGCTGGGATTGAAACAGCTGACCGATAATCCGTGGGCCGAGATTGCCCAGAAGTTCGCTGTGGGTAAAGAGGTCGAAGCGGAAGTCGTTTTAAATTCAAACTTCGGCGTCTTCGTGAAATTGGAAGATGATGTCGAAGCCCTGGTTTACTCATCCGAGATCGATAAGGAAAAAGCTGCAGCACTAAAACCTGGCGAGAAATTAATGGTCAAGATCATCAAGGTTGACGTCGAGCAGATGAAAATAGGTGTCAGCGCCAGGCTGGCCTAATTTCAAATTTTTACCTTAGAAGAAATAATCAATGTAAATTCCGTCTCGCCTTTTCCTGCCTGTCGGCAGGCAGGGGCGGGGCAGGGTTTTTTTTATTTTTCATTTATGATCCCCATTTCTGAAATTATACAGAAGATCAGCCGCGGAACGACCGAGATCATTAATCTCGAATCTCTGGAGAAAAAGCTGGCTGAGAGCCGAAAGTCGAAGAAACCGCTTAAGGTTAAGGCGGGTTTTGATCCGACGGCGCCGGATATTCATTTAGGGCATTGCGTTCTTTTAAAAAAGCTTCGGCAGTTTCAGGACTTGGGGCATGACGTTTATTTTTTGATCGGTGATTTTACCGCTCAGGTTGGAGATCCTACCGGCCGCGATCAAATGCGTACCAAGATGGACGGTAAGCAGATTGCCCAGAACGCTAAGACCTACAAGGCACAGGTTTTTAAGATCTTGGACAGGAAAAAGACCAAGGTGGTCTTTAACAGTCATTGGCTGGGCAAGTTGACCGCACAGGATATGCTGGAATTGTCGGCTCGCTCGACGGTGGCGCAGATGCTGGCCAGAGCCGATTTTAAAAAGCGATTTGAAGATAAAAGAGAGATCAGCCTCCTGGAATTTATTTATCCGCTGCTGCAGGGGTATGATTCCGTTCATCTGCAGGCCGATATTGAGCTCGGCGGGTCCGACCAAAAGTTCAATCTTTTGATGGGCCGCCAGCTTCAAGAAGCGCACAAGCAAAAGCCGCAGGTTGTGATTATGACCCCGCTTCTGGAAGGCACCGATGGTGTTCAGAAGATGAGTAAATCGTTGGGGAATTATATCGGGATCAATGAACCGCCGCAGGAGATCTTTGGAAAAGTGATGTCGATTAACGATAAACTGATGCTGCGCTATTATGAGATTCTAACGGAAGAAAATTTGGATGACATTAAAGTGATGCACCCAAAAGAGGCAAAATTAAAACTCGCGCGCACGATCGTCGCGCAATTTTATTCTGATGCTGACGCAAAGGATGCGCAAAGAAATTTTGAACACACCTTCAGCCGGAAACAAGTTCCGGAAGATGCAAAAGAATATATTGTAAGGGGCAGTTCGCCGGCCCTGGTTGACATTATGGTGGAAGCGAAATTGGCGGCTTCCAAGAACGAAGCTCGTCGGTTAATCCAGCAGGGAGCAGTGACGCTTGCGGGGGAAAAGGTAAGCGGCGAGAATTGGCCGGTGAAGGCCGGGATTTTGAAGGTCGGGAAGCGGCGTTTTGTGAGGCTGACGCAGGATTAGAGCAAAGCCGTAAGTGTAGTATTTTGAATCTATTATATTTCAAAAATAAAACAAATTTCTTGACAAAAATTAGTGAGCTGGATATACTTTAAACTCTGTTTATTTTGGAGAAAAGTATTTTTTTGTCCCCGCGCTTATTCGATGATTTATTAACGGGATAAGTACACGTGGGTAATTTCAGCCGAATAATATTTAAGAAATTGCCCCTGTAGCTCAGTTGGTAGAGCACGTCCTTGGTAAGGACGAGGTCATCGGTTCAAAACCGATCGGGGGCTTAGATGCGATACCGGAAAGTATTTTCCTATGCGTGAAAATATACAGTTTGAATGTATGGAATGTCGTCGGGTAAATTACAGCAGTACCAAGGATAAGAAGCAGCACCCGGATCGGATAGAGCTTAAGAAGTATTGCCGATTTTGCCGAAAACATACACCGCACCGGGAACTTAAAAAATAATTTATTTGTAGGCCAGTAGCTCCAATTGGTAGAGCAACGGTCTCCAAAACCGTGTGTTGTAGGTTAGAGTCCTACCTGGCCTGGTTAAAATCATACAATGATCGGTAAAGTTCAAATATTTGCGGCAGAAGTTGCGGTAGAATTAAAAAAGGTCTCGTGGTCAACGCGGCAGGAGTTGCTCGACTCAACGTGGGTTGTTTTGATCAGTTCCCTCATTTTAGCAGCATTCATAGCCGGTATTGACTTTTCATTGGCAAAATTTTTAGGATTGATAATTAAGTAATATGGCTATGAAATGGTACGTGGTTCACACGCAGACGGGTGCGGAAGAAAAGGCTAAGGCCGGCTTGGAAAGCAAGATGGCCGCAACCGAACTGAAGAATTATGTCGGCGAGGTCGTGGTCCCGACGGAGCAGGTTTCGGAGATCAGAGGCGGTAAAAAGCGGATCAGTGCCCGCAAGTTTTTCCCCGGATACATTCTTTTGAAAATGGAAATGACCAAGGAAAGCTGGTATTTGGTCAAGACCACTCCCGGCGTTACCGGTTTTATCGGTCCCGGACGAAATCCGGCGGCGTTGAGCGACGATGAAGTTAATAACATTTTAAGACGCACCCAGGATACGGAAACAAAACCCAGCCCTAAAATTATTCTTGAGATCGGCGAGGCTGTCCGAATTTCCGAAGGTCCTTTCGCGAATTTTAACGGTTCGGTGATGGAAGTCTATCCTGACCGCGGGAAATTGAAGGTCAGCGTTTCGATATTCGGCCGTTCCACTCTGGTTGAGATGGAATATTGGCAAGTCGAGAAAGTGTAATCATTATTCAGAGGTAAATTATGGCTAAAGAAGCGGTCGCTCAAATAAAGTTATACGTTCCCGCCGGACAGGCAAACCCTGCGCCGCCGGTCGGTCCTGCGCTCGGTCAGCACGGCGTCAATATTATGGGATTCTGCAAGCAGTTCAACGAACAGACCAAGGGAAGAGAAGGGCTTATTCTTCCGGCGATCATCACTGTTTACAAAGATAAATCCTTTGATTTCATCATTAAAACCCCGCCGAGTTCAGTTTTGATCAAAAAGTCAGCGAATTTAGCCAAGGCCTCAGGGACAGCCGGCAAAGAAAAGATCGCGACCTTGACCAAGAAGCAAGTTGAAGAGATCGCAAAGGCGAAGATGGAAGATTTGAACACCGGCGATTTAAAACAGGCAATGCGAATTATCGAAGGCACCGCCCGCAGCATGGGCATCGCGGTCGCGGGTTAACTTCTCTATTATAGGTATAGGAGCAGGTTTATGGTTTATGTATCGAAGAGAAAAAAGGAATTTGAAAAGGCCGCTGACCGCAACAAAGTTGTTTCTTTGGATGAGGCCATGGTTTCGCTCGCCAAATTTCCCAAAGTCAAATTTGATGAAACGATCGAGCTTCATTTTCATCTGAACATCGACCTGAAGGCCACCGAACAATCGGTCCGCGGCACGGTCGTTCTTCCGCACGGAACCGGTAAATCGGTCCGTATCGCGGTTTTCTGCAAGGGCGAGCAGGCTCAGAAGGCGCGTGACTTGGGCGTTGAATGCGTCGGCGGCGATGATCTGATCGACAAAGTTTCAAAAGGTTTTATGGATTTTGATTGTGTTGTCGCAACACCCGATATGATGAAGGATTTGAGCAAGTTGGGCCGTGTCCTCGGCCCTCGCGGACTTATGCCTTCCCCGAAGTCGGGAACGGTCACGATGGATGTCGCTAAGGCCATTCAGGACGTCCGCGCCGGTAAAGTTGAATTCAAATCGGATAAACAGGGCGGTATTCACGTCGGAATCGGAAAGCGTTCCTTCGCAAAAGAAAAACTTGTCGCGAACGCCCGCTATCTTATCGATGCGGTCGATCATGCCAAGCCGGCTGCGGTAAAGGGGAATTTTATTAAAAGCCTCTTCGTTGCAACTACGATGGGCCCATCCGCGAGGGTAGTGACATCATGAAAGTCGGAAAAATATTCAGAGAGAGTATAACCGCCACGGTCAAAACCAACGTCGACAAGAATTCCAACGTCTTTCTTTTGAGCTACCAGAAATTGTCCGGTCCGCAGATGAACACTTTGCGAAAAGACCTCAGAAAAGTCGGCGCGAAAATGTACGTCTCGCGCAACAGCCTTCTGCGTAAAGCTCTTGAAGAATTGGCCCAAGAGCAATTGACCGAAAAGATAAGCGGGCAGACGGCGCTCGTTTGGAGCAATGATGATTCCGTCGCTGTTTCGAAAGTCCTGGTCAAATTCACCGAAAATTTCAAGCAGGTCGTCATCCAGGGCGGACTTTTGGACGGGGCATTATTGGCGAAAGAAGATGTGAAGAAAATTTCCGAATTGCCGTCTAAGGAAGTCCTGTTGTCCATGCTGCTCGGAACCATATTATCACCGGTGACGCGCTTTGCCGGGATTTTAAACACAAAAACACGCGACTTATTGTCACTATTGAAACAATTAAGTGAAAAAAAGGGAGGAAATTGAGATGTCAGAAAGTACAGTAAAGGAAAATATGCAACTTTCGCCTAAGCTTGAAGATGTTGCTAAGACGATAGAGGGCTTAACCGCGCTTGAATTGTCCGAGTTGGTGAAGGGTCTCGAAAGCCGTTTAGGTATCCAAGCCGCAGTTCCGATGGCTGCCGGTATGATGATGGGCGGCCCAGCCGCAGGTGGCGGTGCCGTTGCCGCTAAAGAAGAGAAGACATCTTTTGATGTCGTCTTGAAAGAAGTCGGTGCCAATAAGATCGGCGTTATCAAAGAAGTCCGCGCCGCGACCAACTTAGGGTTGAAAGAAGCGAAAGATCTTGTTGAAGCTGCTCCGAAGACCGTCAAAGAAGCTGTGCCCAAAGAAGAAGCTGAAGACTTGAAGAAAAAGTTAGAAGCTGCCGGCGCCAAAGTCGAATTAAAATAATGTTTTGTCAAACCTGACGGCCATTTGAGGGTAAGGCCTAACACTGTTTAGGCCTTGCCCTTAGTGTCTACCCCCGCCTGTGGCGGGGCGGGTTTTAACCTTTAGAGAGCGGCCCTCCTCCATGAAGAAAATCAAAATCAGAAATTTTAGCAAGGTCCAAGACAATTTTGAACTCCCCCAGTTGCTGGATATCCAGGTAAAGGCGTATGAGGATTTTTTACAGAGAGCCAGCGCCCCGGATAAAAGAGGCGATGCCGGGTTGGAGGAAGTTTTCCGCGAAGTTTTTCCCTTGGAGAGCTATGATGGTCAGATCAAACTCGAATACATCAGCTATTATTTAGGTAAAGAGAAATATTCCAGCAACGAATGTCAGCGCCGTAGTATGACGTATTCGGCTCCGCTTAAAGTCAAGCTCCGTCTTATTACACCGGTCGATATCAAAGAACAAGAAGTTTATTTCGGTGATTTTCCGCTTATGACCGAGCGCGGAACGTTCATTGTCAACGGCGATGAACGTGTCGTGGTCTCCCAGATCCAGCGTCCGCCGGGTGTTTCTTTTGAAGAAGAACTGCATCCTACCGGGAAAAGCATTTATCACGGCCGCCTTATCCCTTCTCGCGGGGCCTGGTTTGAAATTAAATATGATTTAAATGATATTATGTTCGCTTATGTGGATCGCCGGAGAAACTTTCCTGCCACACAGATCCTGCGCATCATGGGTTTGACCTCCACGGAAGAAATGAAAAAGATGCTGGGGGACGATTTTGATAAATTAAAGCCCACTTTGGAAAAAGACCATACGACCAGCAAGGAGGAAGCCTTGGTCGATTTTTACCGCAAGATGCGCCCGACCGAACCGGCAACGGTTGAAGTGGCTGAGACATTATTTTACCGCCTATTTTTTGATCCGAAACGTTACGACTTGAGCAAGGTCGGCCGTCATATCATCAACCGTAAATTGAATACTGAGATCCCGCTCGAGAACCGCGTCCTTGATATCCGCACTGTTGTGGAAGTTATGCGCTATCTTTTCGGCCTTCGTGAAGGTACAGGCGAAACGGACGATATCGACCATCTTGGCAACAGGCGTATCAAGACCGTCGGGGAATTGATCCAGAATCAGGTCCGCATCGGTCTGGCCCGCCTTGAGCGTTCGATCAAAGAACGTCTCATCGTTATGAGTAATTTTGAAAATCTGACGGCTCATCATTTGATCAACTCCCGATTATTTTCCAACCAGATACAGGATTTTTTCGCCCGCAGCCAGTTGTCCCAGTTCATGGATCAAGTCAACCCGTTGGCTGAAATGACCCATAAAAGACGGTTAAGCGCTTTGGGTCCCGGCGGTTTGTCCCGCGAGCGTGCAGGTTTTGAGGTCCGCGATGTTCACCCGACCCACTACGGCCGTGTCTGCCCTATTGAAACCCCTGAAGGTCCGAACATCGGTTTGATCTCGTCTTTGACGACCTGCGCGCGGGTTAATGATTTAGGTTTCATTGAAACACCGTATCGCAAGGTCGAGGGCGGAAAGGTTTCCCGCAAGATCGAATATCTCACCGCCGATTTTGACCAGAATAAATATATCGCACAGGCCAACGCTGCCGTCGATAAGGACGGCCATTTCTCGGAAAAGGAAATTATCTGCCGTTACAAGACTGATTTCCCGAAAGTGCGTTCTGAAAAAATTGAGTATATGGACGTATCCCCGAAGCAGTTGGTTTCGGTGGCTGCTTCTTTGATCCCATTTTTGGAACACGACGACGCTAACCGCGCTCTCATGGGTTCCAACATGCAGCGTCAGGCCGTTCCTTTGATGGTCACCGAAGTTCCGTTCGTCGGAACCGGGATGGAAGAGAAAGTCGCCCGCGATTCCGGGGTTGTGGTCGTAGCTAAAAAGGCCGGCCGTGTTACAAAGGTCGATGCCAAGGAAATTACGGTCGGTGATGAAGTATATTCGTTAAAGGTTTTTACCCGCTCGAACGCGAATACCTGTGTTCATCAATCTCCGCTTGTTCAGGTTGGAGACCAGATTGAGGCAGGACAGACTATCGCCGACGGTATCGGTACAAAGAATGGCCGTTTGGCGTTAGGCCGCAACGTCTTGGTCGCGTTTATGCCGTGGAGGGGATACAACTTCGAAGACGCTATTTTGATCAATCAAAGGATCGTCCGTGAAGATCGTTTTACTTCCATCCATGTTGAGAAGTTTGAAGTCGAATGCCGTGAAACCAGGCTCGGCAACGAAGAAATTACCCGCGATATTCCGAATGTCGGTGAAGAGGCCTTAAAGGATTTGACCGAAGAGGGCGTTATCCGTGTCGGCGCTGAAGTGAAGGCCGGCGATATCCTCGTCGGTAAAGTCACGCCGAAAAGCGAAAAAGAACTT
>CAYING010000047.1:0-14454 GCA_964364715.1 uncultured Planctomycetales bacterium | reverse complement strand
TAATGACAACGAAATTATTGCCGGCGCCGGCCATTTTGGTGAATGGAATTTTACGCATTGTATTTTTCATTTCAGAAATTGCGGAATATGCTCTCCGCGCAAAAGGTCTTCGAATTTTTCACGTTCTTTGGTGACGGCGAATTTTTTGCCCTTCACCATAACTTCCGGCGGACGGCAGCGGACATTATAATTGCTCGCCATCACAAAACCGTATGCCCCGGCGCTCATCACCGCCAAAAGATCATCTTTTTTGACCAGTGGGATATCCCGGTCTTTCGCAAAAAAGTCGCCGCTTTCACAGATCGGCCCGACCACATCCACCTTAAATCGTTTCGTGGAGGACGTTCCTTTTACGGGTGTGACCTCATGATAGGCGCCGTACAAAGTCGGACGGATAAAGTCGTTCATCCCGCCATCCACGATGACAAATTTCTTTACGCCGTTGTCTTTGATATACAGAACTTTTGTGACAAAGATCCCGGCGTTCCCGACAATGAACCGGCCGGGCTCCATGATGATCTTGATATCCAGTTTGCTTAAATAGGACAAAACAGCATCAGCAAAATCCTGCGCGGTTTGGGGTTTTTCATCTCTGTAAATGATGCCAAGCCCACCGCCGATATCCAGATATTCGATCTTGATCTTATCTTTCTTGAGGACATCAAGAAACTCGGTAACTTTTTTAATGGCGGTAATGAACGGGCCGCTGGTCACGATCTGCGAGCCGATATGGATATGCAGGCCGGTGATTTTTACGTGTGTATATTTTTTCTGCGCTTTAAGGATCTTATGCGTTGACGCCAGATCAATGCCGAACTTGTTCTTCAGTGTGCCGGTCGTGATGTGGGCGTGAGTGGCTGCCTCGACGTCCGGATTGATCCGAAGCGCGGCCTGGGTCTTCTTCCCCATTTTTTCGGCGATGCGGTTGATCTCTTCCAATTCCGGCAGAGACTCAACGTTAAATAATAAAATTCCGGTTTGCAGCGCAAAGGTGATTTCTTCCTCGGTTTTCCCAACCGAGGCAAAAACGATCTTCTTGGGATCGGCGCCGATTTTGAGAACTTTTTTTAATTCTCCGACGGAAACGATATCGAAACCTGCTCCGTGATCGGCCAAAGTTTTTAAAACAGCCAGATTATCATTGGCTTTCATCGCAAAGCAGATCAGCGGATTGAGCGTTGCAAACGCCTTCTGGATCTTGGTGAAGTGGTCAACGAGGGTGTGGTGGCTGTAGAGATAAAACGGTGTTCCGACCTCTGCGGCGATTGCGGAGACTTTCACGCCTTCGCAGTGCAATTCGCCTTTTTTAAAGAGAAAGTCATGCATTATATCAATACTCGTTTTTTTACGGATTTTTTTGAGTTAACCGAATACTCCGGGTTAATGATCTTTTTCACGATCGCCGGAGTCAATAAAGGATGAAATGACTTTAATTTTTCCTTGCTCATTTCGACAATATTTTCTTTGCTGTCTAGTTTTTCCCGGATCAGCTTCCCTATGATAGTATGCGCGTCCTTAAATGCAACTTTATTTTTTACAAGATGATCGGCCAAGTCCGTCGCGTAGAGGGTTTCATCATCAAGCTGCTTTGCAATGTTTTCTTTCTTGAATTTGACGTTTTTAAAAAGTTCCGTAAGGACTTTCAATTCATCTTGAACGATTTTAAATGAATCGAACAAAGGTTCTTTGTCGAGCTGCATGTCACGGTTATAGCTTAGGGGAAGCCCTTTCATCATGACAAGCACGTTAACTAAATTACCATAGAGCCGGCCGCTGTAGCCCCGAACGAGTTCAAGAACATCCGGGTTTTTCTTTTGCGGCATCAAAGAACTGCCTGTGCAAAAGGCGTCATCGATGTCGATAAAATCAAATTCTTTGGATACCCACAAAATCATATCTTCAGCCAAGCGAGATAAATGCATTCCAATAATGGCTAATGCGCTTAAGGTTTCAATAACAAAGTCTCGATCGCTGACGGCATCTATGGAATTAAATATGGGTTTAATGCCGTACGGTAAATAAGCACTCGCGGCCGAATTATATTTTGCCGACTGAATCATTGTTCCAGCTAGAGCCCCGGCGCCCATTCCTAGATGAATGTTTAATAAAGCATTAGCCAATCGCTTTCGATCGCGCAGAAACATTTCTGCATAGGCATCTAAGTACGCACTTACAGCAATTGGCATAGCATGCTGCAAGTGGGTATATCCAGGGATTGTGACTTTTATATTCTTCTTCCCCAGGGTTCGTAAGGTCACAATGAATTCTTCAAGGCTTTTACCTGTTTCAGAGACATTGAAAAAAGTATAAGCTTTAACATCAAACACCACCTGGTCGTTCCTTGAACGGCATGTGTGCAATTTAAGAGCTGCCTTCCCTGCCTTTTTTTCTACCAAGTGTTGAACATAAGAGTGAATGTCTTCAAATGATGAATCCAAGTTCTTAAAAAATGAACCATTTTTTATAGTGGCTAATATGATATTCAAAGCGCCGGCAAGTTGGTTATGCTCGCTCGGAGTTAACAATCCAGCTTTTTTGAGAATTCCAATGTGAGTTAATGATCCGATCACATCATATTCTGCCAATTTCTGGTCAAAATGGATCGACTTGGTGAATTCTTCCACCAACGGACTTGTTTTTTTGCTGAATCGTCCACCCCATAGTTTTGCCATAGCGTTTCCTTTGTTAGAACGGCATTCCGAAGATCTTAATGAAGCCTTCGGCGAGTTTTTGGTCGAAAATATCTTTTTTGCCGTACGTCGCGAGTTCTTCCTTGTAGCGGGAGAATTTGGATTTGCGCCCCACCGGCACACAATTTCCTTTATAGAGACGCAGGCGGATCGTTCCGGTCACGCGTTCCTGCGTTTGATTGATGTAGGCATCGAGCTGATGCTTTAACGGTGTTTCCCAAAGTCCGTAATAGATCAACTCGGCGTACTTGTGTGCGATACCCAATTTATAATGCATCGTTTCCCTGTCGAGGACTAAACTTTCCAATTCCGCGTGCGCGGCGTGGAGAATGGTCCCGGCTGGATTTTCGTAAATCTCACGCGATTTGATGCCGACCAGGCGGTTCTCGATCGCGTCCACGCGCCCCACCCCGTTGGCGCCGCCGATCTTGTTCAATTCATGGATGATCTCGACGGAGCCGTAAGCTTTCCCGTCGATCTTTGTCGGGCGGCCTTCCAGAAAATCCACTTCGATGTAGGTCGGTTTATTCGGGGCTTTTTCCGGGCTTACGGTCATAGCATAAATTTCTTCCGGCGGTTCTACCCACGGATCTTCCAAAATACCGGCTTCGATACTTCGGCCGTAAAGATTTTTATCGATGCTGTACGGGCTTTTTTTCGTAACATTGATCGGGATCTTGTTAGCTAAACAATAATCGATCTCTTCTTCGCGCGTTTTTAATTCCCAGATGCGCAGCGGAGCGATCTGCTGCAACGTCGGATCGAGTAACTTGGCGGTGACTTCAAAACGGACCTGGTCGTTCCCTTTTCCGGTACAGCCGTGGGCCAGGGTCGTTGCTTTTTCTTTGTGCGCGGTCAGGACTTGGTGTTTGGCGATGACCGGCCGCGAAAGGGCGGTGGCCAATAAATATTTATTTTCGTAAATGGCGCCGGCGCGGATGCTCGGGATGACATAGTCATCGACGAATTCTTTCTGCAGGTCCTGGACATAGACTTTGGAAGCGCCGGTTTTCAGGGCGCGCTTTTCGATCTCGCTGAAATCTTCCAGCTGGCCGACGTTGGCGATGAAGGCGATGACATCGTAGCCTTTATCTTGCAGCCATTTGATGGCGCAGGAGGTATCCAACCCGCCTGAATAAGCTAAAATAACTTTGCTCATTTTTTGTTTCCTTTCGTATTCATAAGTAAAAATAATAGCACAGCTTTCTGGACATGCAGGCGGTTCTCAGCCTGGTCAAAAATAATGGAGTGCGGCCCATCGATAATGTCGGCGGTCACTTCTTCCCCGCGATGCGCCGGCAGGCAGTGCATGTAGATGTAATTTTTGTCCGCCAGTTTCGTAAGCTGGGCATTGATCTGAAAACCTTCAAAGTGATGGACTTTGCTCGAGGCCTGTTTTTCTTCCCCCATGCTGATAAAGACATCGGAATAAATGACGTGCGCGCCCTGCACCGCTTCCTGCGGTGAATGTCCGATAATGATTTTTGCTCCGGTCGTTTTTGCGTAGCTCCGGGCGATTTTGACCACAGACTCTTTAGGTTCAAAATTTTCCGGCGCCGCGACATTGATGTTGTAACCGAGTTTGGAGCAGGCCAACATAAGCGAGTGGCAGACATTGTTGCCGTCGCCGACGTAAGCGCCCGTGAGGGCTTTTTTATTGCCAAATTTTTCCTTGATCGAAAAAACGTCCGCTAACGCTTGGCATGGATGAAAAAGGTCCGACAACCCGTTGATAACCGGGATTGAGGAGTGCCGGCCGAGTTCGATGATATCGTTGTGCGAGAACGTCCGCGCGATGATCGCGTCCAGATAACGGGATAAAGTTTTGGCAACGTCATGCGTTGATTCGCGTTTGCCTAAATTGATTTCTTCCGGCCCTAAGTAAATACAATTTCCGCCTAATTGCCACGTCGCAACTTCAAACGAAACCCGTGTCCGGTTGGACGGTTTTTGAAAAACCAGCCCGACCGTTTTCCCCTTCAAAGCCTTTGCATGTTTCGCTTTGTTTTTCTTGAGTTCTGCCGTCAGTTTCAAAAGAGCTGTGAGTTCGGCGCGCGTAATGTCTTGTAAGGATAATAGATCGCGTTTCATTTTTTTGTCCTGACCTCGCTAAAAGATTTTTCCAGAATATACAGCGCTTTATCGATCTGCTTTTTTGTCACGTTTAACGCCGGCATAAGGCGCAGCACATTCTGATGCGTACAGTTAATGATGAGCCCGCGGGAAAAACAGGATTCTACGATGCCTTTTCCATCCGTATTTAATTCAACCCCCACCATCAATCCCATACCGCGGACTTCTTTGATAGAATCAAATTTTTTCTGCAGATTGGCGAGTTTTGCCGTCAGATACGCGCCCATTTTTTTGCAGTTGGCGAGCATTTTATCGGATTGGATCGCTTTAAACGCTCCTAACGCGGCTTTGCAGATCACCGGGCTTCCCCCAAAGGTCGAGGCGTGCATGCCGGGTTTAAAAGTATCGGCTAATTCCTTTTTAACGACCAGCGTGCCGATCGGCAGCCCGCCGCCTAAAGCTTTGGCCAGCATCATAAGATCCGGCGTTACGCCGTAATTTTTAAATCCAAACATCTCCCCGGTCCGCCCCATACCGGTCTGGACTTCATCAAAGATCAAAAGGATGTTCCGTTCATCGCAGATCTTCCGCACTTCTTGGACAAAACTTTTGTCGGCGATATTGATGCCGCCTTCGCCCTGGATCAGTTCAAACATGATCGCGATCGTCTTGTCGGTTAGAGCGTTTTTAAGCGCATTCAGGTTATTAAACGGAACTGTCTTGAACCCAGGAACAAGCGGTGAAAATCCTGCCTGATATTTAGTTTGTCCGGTGGCCGTCAACGCGCCCATCGTGCGGCCGTGAAATGAATTTTCCATCGTGATAATTTCAAAGCGGTCGCCTTTGCCGTAGGCGCGGGCAAATTTGATCGCGGCTTCACACGCCTCAGCCCCGGAGTTGCAGTAAAAAATTTTTCCCGGGAACGAATGCCGGATGATCTCTTTGGCCAGCTTCGCCTGATGCGGATGATAAAGGTTGTTCGGGATATGGATCAATTTGCCGATCTGATCGCGGACCGCGGACATCACTTTTGGATGGCAATGCCCGACATTGTTAACGCCCCACCCGGGAAAGAAATCCAGGTACTTTTTTCCGGTAATGTCGATCAGAGTCATCCCCTTTCCCTTCACAAACACGGCCGGGATCCGGGTGTAGGTGGAAAGGATGTAATCATCATAATTTTTAAAGATTTCGTGCTGTGTCATAATTTTTCAATAACCAATGTCCAGAAACAAACACCAAAGAATCACCAATCATCAATAAGCAATAATCAAAAATTTTTCAAGTTTGGTTATTGTTTCTTGTTTCTTGGTTATTAGTTGATGATCTGCGTCCCGATACCTTTGTCGGTAAAGATCTCCAGCAACAGCGCGTGCGTCGTTCGGGCGTCGATAATGTGCGCCTTGTGCACACCGCCGTGCAGGACTTCCACGCACGATTGAACTTTGGGGATCATTCCCTTTTGAATAATTCCGGCGCTGATCAAGGTGTTTACTTCCGGGATCGTTAACGTTGAATATAATGAATCCGGTTTCTTGGGATCTTTCAGTACGCCCGGGACATCGGTTAAGAGAACCAATTTTTCCGCTTTCAAAGATGTCGCTATCGCGCCGGCAACCTCATCCGCGTTAACGTTGTGCGGCTGCTGTTCCACGCTGATGCCCATCGGACAAACGACCGTGATGCGCCCCATTTTCAAATGGTCTTCGATGACCCGCCGCTCGATCGAGGTGATCGTCCCGACATAACCCAGGTCGCGGGACGATTTTTTCTTTTCCACATAAACGATATTTTCGTGGCCGTGCAGCCCGGTGACGTCGCCTTTTAATTCTTTGATCTCGGCAACGATCTTTTTGTTCAATCCTTCAAGTTCTTCCTGAACGATTCCCAAGGTTTCCCGGTCGGTCACGCGGATGCCTTCATGAAAGATTGCCTCCCTGCCGGCCGCCTGCAGGCGCGCGGTGATGTGCGGCCCGCCGCCGTGAACGATGATCGTTCGGATCCCGACGTAGCTTAAGAAAACAATATCCTGAAAGACCTGACGGCGGATCGCGTCGTCATCTAAAATACTGCCGCCGTATTTGATAACAAAAACTTTCTGGCGGAACTGATGAATATAGGGGATTGCTTCGACCAGAACCCCGGCTTTTTTGATGATATCTTCCATCCCAATTTTCCTTAATCAATCTCAATAATCGTTAGAGGAAATTGGGATAAGTACTTGCTTCCGCAAAATTTATAGATTTAATGTTTAAGGAAAGCAAGTACATCCCAATTTTCCTTAATATAACCCCAATTAACGTACAGATGGAATTGGGATAAGTACTTATTACATCTGAATTAAATGTGGAGAAAATAAGTACACTAACTGTAATCTCCGTTGATCTTGACGTAATCGTAAGACAGGTCGCACGTATAAACCGTTGCCTGCTCTTTGCCTAAATTCAGATCAACTGTTATGTCGATATTTTTTTTACTGAACGGGCTGAAGGTGATTTTTAAATTTTTTTCGGTCAGAGCCGGAATCGCGAGTGATCCAACCGCGCCGGCGATCCGTCCCCAGTTGGGGTTGCTCCCGAACGCTGCGGTCTTGACCAGATTGGAATTCGCAATAGCAAACGCGGCCTGTTTGGCTTGCTTCATTGACTTTGCGCCTTTGATGGTGATTTCCAGGAATTTTGTCGCCCCTTCCCCATCGATCACGATTTTTTTGGACAGGTCTAAACAGACAAAGGCCAAGGCATCGACAAAGGTTTTATAATCTTTTCCTTTTGCCGTGATCGCCTTATTGCCGGCAGCGCCGTTCGCCAGGACAATGAGCATATCGTTGGTGCTCATACAGCCGTCGACCGTAATGCTGTTAAAGGTCGGCTCCACCGCTTCCTTCAATGCGCTCTTGAGAAGTCCCGGTGTAATTGCGGCATCGGTTGTGATATAAGCCAGCATGGTCGCCATATGCGGCTGGATCATTCCGGAACCTTTGGCGCATCCGCCGATCGTAATTTTTTTTTCGCCAAGCGAAACGGTTACGGCAATTTCTTTCTTGATCAGATCGGTCGTTAAGATCGCCTGCGCCGCCTTTTGTCCGTGCTCTACAGTTTTGCCTAACCCGTGAATAAGTTTTTCCGCGGCCTGCGCGATTTTTTGATATGGCAACGGCCGGCCGATGATCCCGGTCGAGGATACGATGACATCGGACGGATTGATTTTCAAAAGTTTGCCGATCAGTTGAGTTGTTTTGACCGCGTAGACGTATCCGAAATGCCCGGTAAAGCAATTCGCGTTTCCGCTGTTGGTAATGATCGCCTGGGCCTTGCCGTTCTTGATATGTTTTTGGCTGACGATGACCGGCGCGGCCTTAACCGAATTTGTGGTGAAAACGCCGGCGGCAACGGACGGAATTTCGGAATAGATCAGCGACAGATCCGGTTTTCCGGAGCGTTTGATGCCGGCGGATAATCCGTTGGCTTTGAAATTTTTAGCGGCGGCCACCCCGCCTTTAATGATCTTCATCAAATGAGCCCCTCGGTTTCTTTGAAGTTGTACATAATATTCATATTCTGCACCGCCTGGCCTGAAGCGCCTTTTAAAAGATTATCGATGGCGCAGGTGATGACTGCTAAGTTGCCTTTGGCGGCGACAGCGATGTCGCAGTAATTTGTACGCGCGACGTCTCGAATTTCAGGTTGCTTGCCTAAGGCTAATACACGGACAAACGGTTCGGTCTTATAAAATTTCTTGTAGATGGCATGGATATTAGCAGCCTTGACTTCGTTTTTAAATTGCACATAAATAGTTTCATGGATCCCGCGGTTGATCGGCAGCAGATGCGGGATAAAGGTCACTTCGATTTTTCCCCCTGCTACCTTTGATAAATATTGATTGATCTCAGGTGTATGCTGGTGATTCAAAACTTTATAGGCCTTAAAATTTTCATTCACCTCCGAGAAAACAAAACCAAGCGCGACTTTTCGGCCTGCCCCGCTGACGCCGGATTTCGCGTCGATAATAATGGAATTGATTGCATCGCTTTGCGCTGAAACGATCGGCGCTAATCCTAAGATCGACGCTGTCGGATAACATCCCGGGTTTGCGATCAGTTGGGCGCTTTTAATTTTTTGTCGGTAAAGTTCCGGCAGGCCGTAGACCGCATTTTTAAGGTTCGCTTTATCTTTGTGTTCCGCGGTGTACCATTTGGTAAATTCCCCGGCTGTTTTCAGGCGGTAATCGGCGCTTAAGTCGATCACTTTTTTCTTGGCTTTTAGCAAAGCGGGCGCGATATCCATGGCAATAGTGTGCGGAACCGCTAAAAAGACCACATCGCATTTTTCGATGGCCTTTTCCGGCGTATATTTATCGCAGACCAGATCGGTCAAACCGTTCAGTTTAGGCCAAATTTCGGCGACCGGGCCGGTTGTGTTATTGGCGCTGACATAGGTAACGCGGGCGTGGCTGTGCTTTAAGAGGATCTCCAGGGCTGTACAGCCGGAATATCCGCTGATCCCTACAATTCCTGTTTTAATCAGTGAATTTTCTTTAGGCATCCCAATTTTCCTTTATATTCCCAATTTAGGATAGATGAAATTGGGATAAGTACTTGTTACATCTAACTTTATTTAGAGAAAATAAGTACATAGTATTTGTAAATCGTTTAAATTAAATCAGTTCGGTTAATCCCAAATTTTGCAATACAACTGAAATATCGTCTTGAGTAAGCGCACAAAAAAGTGCGCTGCAAAATTGGGATTACCCCGCGAATAAATTGTTCTGCCATATAGCAGAACAATTTGGCGGCCCTTTGGGCGCCGGCCTGTCGGCAGACAGGGATTTTGCTATTGCAAAATCAGGGTTAATAAACAAGGGTTTTATCATAAAATAAAAAACCCATCTCGTCAACTTTTTTATCGGGGAGATGGGTTTTACTTACGACGACAAATTGTATATTTTTGATTAACGCTTAACCCACTGGAACTTTCTGCGCGCCCCCTTTTGTCCCGGCTTTTTTCTTTCCTTCATTCTGGGATCGCGGGTTAAAAATTTGTTTTTGTTGATCACGTTCTTAACTTCCTGATCGGATTGTGACAAGGCGCGGGACAGGCCTAAACGAAAAGCCCCGGCTTGGCCGGACGTGCCGCCGCCGTTGACCGAAGCGATAATGTCAAATTTGGTTTCTGAATTGATGACCCGCAGAGGGGTAATGATCTGGATACGGTCGGTTTCGCGCCGGAAAAAATCCTCAAACGGCCGGTTGTTGACGACAATTTTTCCGGATCCCGGTAAAATTGTGACCCGCGCGATCGAACTTTTGCGCCGGCCGGTAGCAGAATATTTAACGATTTCTACCATCTAAAAACCTCCAGAATCTATTTAACGTCCAAAACGATTGGTTTCTGTGCTTGATGCGGATGCTGATCCCCGACATAAACGCGTAAACGGGTGCGGATCTTGTTCCCCAATGCCCCTTTGGGGATCATGCGGTTGACCGCAACTGTGATGACTTGAGTCGGGCGTTTTTTCAATAAATTTTCCAAACTGATGAGCCTGCGCCCGCCCGGATAACCGGTATAGGTTTGATACATTTTATCGGTCATTTTTTTGCCGGTCACACGGACCTTTTCAGCATTAAGGACGACCACGAAGTCTCCGGTATCCATATACGGGGTGTAAATTGTTTTATGCTTACCGCGTAAAATAGTGGCGGCGGTGGTCGCTACCCTGCCCAAGATTTTGTCTTTGGCGTCGATAACGTAGCATTTTTTTTCGATTTTGTTTACGTCAGGTAAATATGTTTTCTTGAACATTTCTCGACTGTACTTTCTTGATTTTGTATCGACTGATTTAAAGTTTTTAAAGTATATCAGCTTCTTTATACTTGTCAACTATTTCTTCATTGTCTTCATTGTCAGTATTTGACGGCCAGCAGACATAAACCGCGGGGTTTTGCCGAGTAGGCGGCTGACCTGCGGTCCTTTTTTTTCAGAATTTTTTCAATGCTTCCTTGCGGCAATTGCCCGCGTCCGATCTCGATCAATGTCCCGATGATCCCGCGCACCATTTTATAGAGAAATCCGTCCGCTTCCAGGTCGATGATGAGGCAATCCCCTGCTTTTTTGATATCAACTCGTTTGATCGTCCGCACGGTATCGCTTTGGCTGCGTTTGGGATCATTGGCCACAAAAGAGCGGAAATTTTTGCGGCCGATCAACGCCTTGGCTTCCCGGCGCATCGCGGAAATATTCAGGCGGTACGGAATGTGCAGACAAAAGTGACGTAATTGTGCGTAACGGACTTGGCGGTTGAGGATCGTGTAGCGGTATATTTTGGATTTGGCGCTGTATCGCGCATGAAAATCGAGCGGGACTTCTTCAATTTCCAGCACTGCAATATCGTCAGGCAAATTCGCGTTTAAGGCGCGCTGGATCTTTTCTGGAGAAAATTCAGTTTGCGTTTTGAAATTCGCGGCTTGGCCAAAGGCATGCACGCCTTGGTCGGTTCTTCCGGAGCCAATAATTCGAATCTTTTTTTGGAATATTTTTTGGAGGGCTTTTTCGATCTCACCCTGCACACTGCGCTGATGGCCGGGCTGAATTTGCCAGCCTTTAAAGCTGGTGCCGTCGTATTCCAGGGTGATCTTGAAATTACGCATGCTTACTTGATGAGCTCTTCCGCGATTTGGACGGCGTTGGTGGCAGCGCCTTTGCGGAGATTGTCAGCGGCGATCCACAGCCAAAGGCCGTTCTTGTTCGAGGCGTCGTTGCGGATGCGGCCGACAAAAACATCGTCTTTGCCCGAGCAGTCTTTCGGCATTGGATATTTTTTATTCTTGATATCGTCGACGACAATGATGCCGGGGGATTTGCTTAAGAGTTTCCGTACGGCGTCGGCCGAGATCGGTTTTTTCGTTTCAACATAGACCGCTTCGGAATGAACGTTCTTTATCGGAACGCGGACCGTCGTGGTCGAGATCTTGATCTTGGGATCGTGCATAATTTTGTGCGTTTCATGCACCATCTTCATTTCTTCCGTTGTCGATCCATCTTCGTTAAAAGAACCGATGTGCGGAAATAAATTGAACGCGATCGTTTGGTCCATGGCCAAAGGCTGTGCATAGGGCTGATTGTTCGCCCAGGCGCGGTACTCCCCTTCGGTCTGTTCAATGGCCTTACGGCCGCTGCCGGAAACAGCTTGATAAGTGGATGCGATAACGCGTTTGATTCCAACTTTTTTATGGATGGGATTGAGCGCGACGACCATCTGGATCGTTGAGCAATTCGGATTGGCGATAATGCCCTTATGTTTTTTGATGTCTTTGCCGTTGACTTCAGGGACTACGAGCGGAACATTTTTGTCCATCCGGAAATCCGCGCCGTTATCGATAACAACACAGCCTCTTTTAATGGCCTCCGGCGCATACGTTACGGCAGCGCCTTTCTCCCCTTCGGTCCCGGCAAAAAGCGCGATGTTCATGCCGTTAAAGGAATCGGCGGTCAATTCTTCGACCTGATAATTTTCGTTGTCAACGGTGATCGTTCGGCGGCTGCGGGCGAACACTTTTAATTGCCCGACCGGGAAGTTGCGCTGTTTAAGAACGCGCAGCATTTCTTCCCCGACCGCTCCGACACCGACAACCGCAATATTATATTTTTTCATATTGAATTCCTTTATAAGCGTAGTCACAACGTCACAAAGTTACAAGTTGTTGCAAGTTTTCGTGTGACAGGTGACCTTGTGACCCTGTGACTTTTACAGATTTTTGACCACTAAATCCCCGACTTCCGTCGTTGAATAGCCCATTTTTCCGGCGGCAAGGTCTTTGAGTTTGGTTTTAACAATAATCTTGACGGAATGTTCAATTAAATCAGCGGCCTTGCTTTCACCAATTTGACGCAACAGCATGGCCGCCGCACAGATCGCGGCTAAGGGATTAATGACATTTTTGCCGGTATATTTTGGAGCCGAACCGCCGATCGGTTCGAACATCGAAACCCCTTGCGGATTGATATTTCCGCCGGCGGCAATGCCCATGCCGCCTTGGATCATCGCACCTAAATCGGTAATGATATCGCCGAACATATTGTCGGTGACGATCACATCAAACCATTCCGGATTTTTGACAAACCACATCGTTGTGGCGTCGACGTGGGTGTAATTCGTTTTAATATCGGAATATTCTTTCGCGAGTTCATTGAATGTCCGTTCCCATAAATCCCACGCATACGTTAAAACATTGGTTTTGCCGCAGAGCGTCAATTGCTTTTTTTTACCGTATTTTCGGGTGTATTCGAAGGCATAGCGCAAACAACGTTCCACGCCTTTGCGGGTGTTGTAGGAAATTTGCAGTGCGACTTCGTTGGCGGTCCCTTTATCCTTAAATTCCCCCATGCCCTTGTAAAGGCCTTCGGAGTTTTCCCGGACAACGACGAAATCGATGTCTTCCGGTCTCTTATTCTTGAGCGGACAAAAACGCTCGTCAAAAAGTTGAACCGGCCTCAAGTTGATATATTGATCAAGATCAAAACGTAAACGGAGCAAAATCCCCTTTTCCAGAATCCCGGGTTTAACCTCCGGATGTCCGATCGCGCCCAAAAACATGGCGTCAAATTTTTTGAATTCGGCAACTGCTGAATCAGGCAAGATTTCCTTGGTTCTTAAATAACGCTCCCCGCCAAAATCAAAGTGAACCGTCTCATATTTAAACTGGCACTTTTGAGCCGCGGCCTGGAGGACTTTCAATCCTTCGGCAACCACTTCCGGGCCGGTGCCATCTCCGGGAATAACTGCAATACGGTATGTTTTCATAGATTATTATTCTTTAAATTTTTTAACGACAACGACCGCGTTGTGGCCGCCGAATCCGAGTGAATTTGACATGACCGTGTTGATGGTCATTTTGCGGGCATGGTTGGGAATATAATCCAGGTCGCAGTCCGGATCGGGTGTTTCGTAGTTCGTTGTCGGCGGAGCGATCTGGTCGCGGATCGCCAAGACCGACGCGGCAAATTCCACGCCGCCGGCCGCGCCCAAGAGATGTCCGGTCATGGATTTAGTCGAACTGACCGGGACTTTTTTCGCAAATTCTCCGAAGACACGCTTAATGGCCATGGTTTCAACCTTGTCATTAAGTTCGGTCGATGTCCCGTGGGCATTGATATAGGAAATGTCCTGCGGCTTGAGGCCCGCGTCTTTGATCGCCAATTCCATAGCCTTGCCTGCCCCTCTTCCGCTGGATTCCGGCGCGGTGATATGGAACGCATCTCCGGTACGGCCGTATCCGGCGAATTCGGCTAAAATATGCGCGCCGCGCGCTTTGGCGTGTTCATAAGATTCCAGGATCGCTATCCCGGCGCCTTCCGCCATAACAAATCCGTCGCGGTTAAGTTCAAACGGGCGTGAAGCTTTTTCCGGATCGTTGTTTCTTTTGCTTAAAGCTTTTAAGGCGCAGAAGCCGCCCAAGCCCAAAATAGTTGTCGCGCTTTCGGTCCCTCCGGCGATCATGACGTCCGCATCGCCGTATTGAATGAAACGAGCGGCATCACCGATCGCGTTGGTCGCGGTCGCGCAAGCGGTAGCGACACAGGTATTGGGCCCGCGGGCGCCGCACGAAATAGAGACATGGCCGGACGCTTCATTGATAATGATCTTCGGAATGAAGAACGGAGAAACCCGGTCCGGCCCCTTGTCCAGCAACACC
>CAYING010000046.1:0-14566 GCA_964364715.1 uncultured Planctomycetales bacterium | reverse complement strand
TAATTCCGCAATATCTTTTTCCTTTTCAATAATGTGCAACAGGTCCGGCTTCACATATCCCGACGTCCCGATCAATTCCTGATGGCCTTTGTGGCCGATCAAAACGATCTCATATTCTTTTTTAGAAAATTTAACCGCCTCGTTGTGGACTTTGGTGACCAGCGGGCAGGTGGCGTCGACAAAGCGGAGTTTTTTGTCCCTGGCTTTCCGCACGATCTCCGGCGGAACACCGTGGGCGCTGAAAACGATACGTCCGCCTTCCGGGACGTCATCCAGATCTTCGATAAAAACAACCCCGCGCTGACGAAAATCGCTTACTACGTAAGTGTTATGGACGATCTCATGATAAACGTAGAGGGGAGGGCAGTAGCGCTGCAAGGCCATCTCCACGATATCGACCGCGAAGGCGACCCCCGCGCAAAACCCCTGTGTCCGTGCCAGATAAATTTCCATCGAATTTCTTCCAAGACTACATTAATTTTGAATTTTGGATAATTATAACACGCAACGATATGAATGAAAAATAAAATACTGTCGAAGGTCAATTCGCCGGGAAATAAGCAGAAATAAGTAAAATACTTTTTGCCATACGCATTATTACTTAGTAGAATCCGTATAATACCTGAATATGTGACACTTCTGAACCATGGTAGTGTGTACAAAGAAGTTAAGGTTTTTTCGAAAGAAAGGAAATCGTTATATGGCGCGGCGTCTGAAGACCTTAAGTGTACTCTCCGCTTTCTTTGTTCTTTTGACCGGACCGGCCGATGCCGGGATCTGGTATCTTCCGTTCCCGGAGGACGTTTCGCTGCACGGCTGGAGGATCGACCGGGTCATTCAATATATAGATTTGGTCATGACGATCGCGTTCAGTTTAGTGGTGGCTGCGATCATTTTTTTCATTTTCCGGTACCGTGCCCGTCCGGGGCACAAGGCTGTCTATGACCGCGGCGATAAATCAGCGAATATCATCGCGACGATCTGTTTAGGATCATTGGTCTTTTTCTCGATCGATGTGGTCATAGAGAAAATATCCTTTCAGGATCTTAAGGAAGTCTTTTGGAATTTTCCGCAAGGCGACAATGTTTTTAAAGTTGAAATTATGCCCCAGCAATTTGCCTGGAATTTCCGTTATGCCGGAGATGATGGGAAATTTGCAACAGACGATGATATCGTCGCACCGCTCAATCAAATGCATGCCCCGGTGAATACGCCGATTGTCGTCCAGATGTCGGCCTATGACGTTGTTCATTCATTTTACCTGGCAAACTTTAGGATAAAACAGGATGCCATCCCGGGAAAAGTGACAACATTCTGGTTTCAGGCGGCCAAAGAAGGCGTCTATGAGATCGCGTGCTCAGCCCTCTGCGGGATCGGGCATACGACCATGCGCGGATTTTTGACCGTTCAATCCAAGCCGGATTTTGAGCAATGGCTGAATACGGTAAAAGCAGAAAGCGCCGGAGCCGACGATGACTTCTGGGCGGAAGAAGGCACCGAAGGCGGGATGCTCAAGGACTGGGGTTGGGCCTGGCAATCTAAAGTATTAAACCAATAATAGGGAGAACGGAATGTCACATCATCAGCAATCATTCTGGATCAAATATATCTTTTCAACCGACCATAAAATTATCGCCAAGCAATACCTATTCTTCGGTCTGTTCTTTTTACTTTGGGGCGGGCTTCAGGCCATGGTCATCCGCTGGCAGATGGCCTTCAACGGTGTCGAAGTGCCGCTCATCGGAAAACTGATCTGGCCTGATTCGGGCGGCATCCTGACCCCGGATGTTTACAATCAATTGATCACCATGCATGGAACGATCATGCTGTTTTGGGCGATCACTCCGCTCTTGAGCGGCGCCTTCGGCAATTTTCTTATCCCGCTTCAGATCGGTGCGCGAGATATGGCTTTCCCGATCCTTAATATGCTCTCGTTCTGGATCTTCTTTTTATCCGGCGGAGTTCTCCTCGGCTCCCACTTTTTAAAATCCGGCCCGTCGGCTTCCGGATGGACAGCCTATCCGCCGTTGAGCACTCCGGTCGGCGGGATCCCGGGGTTAGGTCAAACCCTCTGGACCTTATCGCTTATTTTGATGGGGATCGCGGTTATTTTGGGAGCAATCAATTATGTCACCACCGTGATCCGTCTGCGCGCGCCGGGAATGACACTGATGAAAATGCCGCTGACGGTCTGGGGATTTTGGCTTTCCTCCATTTTAAATGCGGTCTTTGTTCCCATCATTGCAGCCGGATTAATTTTCTTACTCTTCGATAATGTTTTAGGAACGCAATTTTTTATCGCCGGAGGCAAGGCCACTTTAAAAGGCGGAGACCCATTGTTGTACCAGCATGTGTTCTGGCTGTTCGGCCATCCGGAAGTTTATATCCTGATCCTGCCGGTGTGGGGGATCGTTTCTGATCTTCTTGCGACATTCTCCCGTAAACCCGCATTCGGTTACAAAATGACGGTCATTTCGATGTGCACCATCACCGTCTTGAGCGGGCTCGTTTGGGGGCACCACATGTATATTTCCGGCATGAGCCCATTGTTGGGAAAATCTTTCATGTTCCTGACGCTTTTGATCAGTATCCCGACGTCCATTTTCTTTTTGAACTGGATCGGCACGATGTGGAAAGGGTCTTTAAGATTTGACGCTCCGATGCTTTTTACGATGTCGGTGGTATTCGTCTTCGGCCTCGGGGGGTTGACCGGCTTGTATCTGGCAACGATTACGTCCGATATGTATCTGCATGACTCGATGTTCCTGGTCGGCCATTTCCATTATACCTTAGCTGCTTCCGTCTTCATGGCGTCGTTTGCCGCGATGTATTATTGGTTCCCGAAAATGTTCGGCAGAATGATGAACCCTCTTCTTGGCAAGATACACTTTTGGGTATCCTTCAGCTGTTTGAACTATGTTTTTTTTAATATGATGGTCGTCGGTTATGCCGGACAGCACCGCAGGCTGTTTGATCCGGCCATATTCGATTTCATCAAGCCGTTGATGCCTCTGAACAAAATGACCTCGATGTTCGCCTTTGCCCTCGGGCTCATTCAGCTTTTATTCTTCATAAACTTCTTCTGGTCAATGTTTCGCGGAAAGAAAGCGGAAAAGAACCCCTGGGAAGCCGGCACCTTGGAATGGACGGTCGACTATCCGATCCCGCACGGTAATTTTTCTACGGATGTCATCGTGAAGACCGGCCCGCATGAATACAGTCACCCGGCCCTGAAAGGGAAGGACTGGATCGCTCAAACCGAAGAACTGCCGAAACAATGAATACTCCTTCGGTAAAAATCAATTCAACATCCTCAATCGGATTTCTCATCGGCATCGGGGCGTGGAGCATTACCTTTGTCACCCTGATCTGGGGGTATTTGTTCTACCGGCTGCAGGCTGGGAAATGGCTGGCGGGATACATCGATAATACTGTTTTAACGATGGTCTCGATAAATACAGCCGTCCTGCTGGCAAGCTCGTATCTTCTGCATCAATTTCGTAATAATAAAAGCGGCGTATTCTTATTCTCGGGAATCTTGGCCGGTGGACTTTTTCTTGCAGCCCAGATCAGCTTGTGGATGCTGCTGTCCGGCGCCGGTTTGACGTTCAAGGATTCCTTGGCCGGAAGTTTTCTCTATTTATTGACCGGCTTTCATGCCGTGCATGTCCTGATCGGGCTCGCGATCATCTTGGTATTCGGGATGATGAATGAATACCGTTTTGCATTCGCCTTACGATTTTGGGATCTATTGGCTGTATTTTGGGTTGTATTACTAATTTTAATTTTCTTTATACAATGAAAGGATATGTTATGAGCACGCCAGCCGCTGCCATTCAACGGGTCGATCAAATTCCTCAAGGAAAATTAGGAATGTGGCTGTTTCTATTAATGGACGGATTAAGTTTTGCCACGATCCTGATCGGCGCCGCGTATCTGCGGACGAACGGAGCGCCTTGGCCGCAAGCCGGCGCAGTCCTCAATGTGCCCCTGACCGCGGTCAATACCATGATCCTCCTGTTCTCGTCTATGACCATGATGTTCGCATTACACGCGATTCGAAACGATGATCAAAAAGCATTCAAAAACAATTTGCTCCTTACGCTGGCACTGGGGGCATCATTCCTTGCGATCCAGGCGTATGAGTATTTTCACTTTATCGTTGGCGGCGAGCATCTCAGCTCAGTTTTATCGGCTGCGGGATTACAAGGCAGCACGTTCCGGCCGAGCGGCAGTATTTATGCCTCCTGCTTTTACGGTGCGACGGGATTTCACGGATTGCATGTTTTAGCCGGATTGATCTTTATGCTCTATATTGTTTCAGGCGCCTTTAAAGGGCGCTGGAATTCTGACAATCACGGCCGCGTTGAAACCTTGACGCTGTATTGGCATTTTATCGATCTGCTGTGGATGTTTGTCTTTACCGTCGTGTACTTACTTTAATGATAGGGAGGGAAAAAATGTCGCTGACCAAAACCTATAGCGCAATTGCGGTTTCCTTAATGGTTCTGACTGTGTTGGAATTGACCTTATACGGACGCTCGGATCTCGGCATAACTCGAAATTATTTACTGCTGGCATTGATGACAGTGAAAGCCCTCACCGTTGTCCTCGTCTATATGAATTTGAAATGCGAACCGCTGACATTGAAGATCTCCTTTTTTATTCTGATCCCGGTGGGGCTGTATTTCTTATTGTTCATGCTCTATGACGCGGCATACGTATGGCGATCCTGATTAATCTCACAATATTTTTTCTTGCAGCCGCCCAAGAAGCCGCCTTTGCGTGCCCGGCGTGTTTGACCTCGGACAACAACGGCGGCACAACGCAGAAACTCCTCATGCTGGCGTTTATGGGATTTTTTCCTCTGCTCGCTGCGGCCGGGATCGGGTTTCTCATTTATAAAATGACGAAGAATTCGGGCTGATCATGGAACTGACCGTCCAAAAAAATAAAAACCTTTTCTACGACGGGCTTTTGTGGCTGGGCGCAATGATCGTTTTAGCCGGCATTGCTTTTTTTCTTTTATCCAGGGAAACGCAGAAACATTATGGGGCAGTAGCCTTCGGAGGATTCCCGGACTTTGAGGCGTTTGAAACGAGCGGAAAACCTTTTGACCAGCACCGGCTGCACGGCCAATTATCCGCGGTTGTTGTTTCTGATCAAAATCTCTCAGAAAACACTATCGTCTATCTCAACAAATTATCCCAAGGCACAGCCCACGGAAAAAAATATTTACATAATTTGATCCTGGCAAATGAAGCCCGAGGGATATCAGATCAGCGGGTTCAATTTTTGATATTAAAAAAAGATCAGCTCACACGGATCCGTGAATGGAAAGATAAACTCTTCAAGGACGGGATCATCTTGGTCGACCAAAGCGGCATCATCCGCGGTGTGTTCGACATTGAAGATAAACTGGACCGCATCAACTTTGAGAGTGCTGTCCGGGGAATATTGTAATTTTTTTCATTTTGATCTCCAAGGCTGCCTTGCTTTTCCTTCCGCAAAACTGTATAATCGCCCTATTATGTACTTATTTTCCATAATGCTATGCAGAGGAAATAAGTACTTATCCCAATTTCATCTGACGATAATTGGGATTATATAAAGGAAAATTGGGATGTACTTGTTTTCTCTGAATAAAATTAGATGTAACAAGTACTTATCCCAATTTCATCTGACGATAATTGGGATTATATAAAGGAAAATTGGGATGAAATGCCAAAAGCGCCGCAAAACTCCGACCGTTAAAATCGGCAATGTCTCTCTGGGCAGCGACTATCCGGTCGTGATCCAGTCCATGACCGATACCCCGACCGCCGATGTTGAAAAAACTCTCGCGCAGACCATCGACCTGATCGAGGCCGGATCTGAGCTGGTTCGCTGGACCGTCAACGATGACGATGCGGCGAAAGCTGTTCCGGAGATCATCCAACGCCTCCGTGATAAAGGCTATCAAACACCGATTATCGGCGATTTCCATTTCAACGGACATATTTTACTTGCCAAACACAAAGACTGCGCCAAGGCCCTGGCCAAGTACCGGATCAATCCGGGCAACGTCGGCAAAGGCGGCCGCCACGATGATAATTTTTCGTCGATCGTGAAGGTCGCGAACGACAATGACAAACCGGTCCGCATCGGCGTCAATTGGGGCTCGCTCGATCAGGAACTTTTAACCGGCCTGATGGACAAAAACGCCAAGCTCAAAAATCCAAAAGACTTTAAAGAAGTTACTTATGATGCGATGATCAAAAGCGCGTTAACGAGCGCTGAGCTCGCGCAGAAGATGGGCATGCCAAAAAATAAAATCGTACTAAGCGTGAAGATGTCGATCCTGCAGGATATGGTGACGGTGTATGCGCGCCTCGCGCAGAAATGCGATTATGTTTTGCATTTAGGGTTAACTGAGGCAGGGGGAGATGTTCAAGGAATCACGTCCAGTTCTGCCGCGCTGTCCATTTTGCTGCAGCAGGGAATCGGCGATACGATCCGCGTTTCTCTAACACCGCAACCAGGCATTCCGCGCCGGCGGGAAGTCGAAGTATGCAAAAATATTTTACAGTCGCTAGGCTTCCGCTATTTTAAACCGAGCGTGACCAGTTGTCCGGGCTGCGGCCGCACCAGTTCCAATTATTTTCAGATCCTCGCCCAGGAGATCAACCAGCACATTGAACGTAAAATGCCGGTTTGGAAAAAACAATTCCCCGGCGTGGAAAAAATGAAGATCGCGGTGATGGGCTGTGTCGTGAACGGGCCCGGCGAAAGCCGCCACGCGGATATCGGGATCTCTCTGCCGGGTGCTTCCGAAAAACCGATCGCGCCCGTCTACGTGGATGGAAAAGAATTTAAAGTGTTAAAAGGGGAGAGGATCAAAGAAGAATTTATCGAAATTCTTGAGAACCACCTGCAGAAAAAGTTCCGGCGTTAATTCAAAACTTACCCATCTTAAACCCAGCCCTCAAAACCCTCAAAACCCTCGTTGACAAAGTATACTCTTAAGTGTATACTTCATTCAGGAGGGCTAAACCATGGTCACTACTATCACTTTGAAGGAATTACGTCCCAAACTGCCGGAAGTCATCGAAGGCATTGATACCAAACTGGACCGCTACATAGTCACAAAAAGAGGGAAGCCGGTAGCCGTTATGTTGAGCCCCGAGGATTATGAGGCAATGTTGGAGACTATCGAGATTCTTTCTGACAAAGAAGCGGTCAAGCGTATCCGGCAAGCAAAACAGGAGATCAAGGCGGGCAGGACGGTATCGTTTGATGATCTAGTACAGGATATTGAACGTGACTAAGTACAAGATCGAATTTTCAAATTCCGCATCGAAACAACTGCGTCATTTCTACCAGATCGACAAGAATCTCTACGAGCATCTTCGTAACGCGATCTATTCTCTGGAGGCAGACCCCTTTCAAGGGAAAAAACTCAAAGGGCCTTTCAAGGGGGATTACTCATTGTGTGTAGGAAATTACCGGGTCATTTACACAATTCACAAAACCCATCTAATCGTCCACATCATTGACCTTGGACATCGAAAAGAAATTTATCGAGGATAATTATCTCAAGCTCTTCAATACTTCCAAAACTTCCAGTTCATGCCCTTGCGGCTTGACCTTTTCGAAAACCTTCGCGATCTTTCCGTCCTTGCCGATCACGAATGTCGTGCGGTCAACGCCCATGTATTTGCGGCCGTACATGCTTTTCTCGACCCAAACGCCGTAGTCCGTCGCTATTTTTTTGTCTTCGTCAGCCAAAAGTTGGAAGGGAAGTTTGAATTTCGCGATGAACTTCTCGTGGGATTTGACGCTGTCCGGGCTGACGCCCAAAACAACCGTGTTTTCCTTTTCGATCGGTTTAATATTATCGCGAAATCCACAGGCTTCGACGGTACAGCCGGGGGTGTCGTCTTTGGGATAGAAATAGAGAACGACATTTTTGTTTCCTTTAAATTCTTTAAGTGAAATGGTTTTACCGTTATTGGCTAAAGCGCTGAACTCCGGGGCCTTATCGCCGGCTTGAAGTCGGGACATAGAACAATCTCCACTTTAAAATTTAAAGTTACAAATTAAAAATCATAATTTTAAATTTTAAATTATGGTTTTAAATTCCTGCCTGCCGGTCACCGCTTTTGCGGGATCCCGCCAGAGGCGGTGACAGGCAGGTTACTCTTTGAATTTCAAATTCAATAAGACGTCCAACTTTTAATTGCCGGATCATATATCTCCTTCTTCCGCCGCTCAACCGGCAGGCCGTCTTCCACCGGCCAGGCAGTCGCTTCCAATTTATTCCCGTCCAGATCATAAAAATAAAGCGACCAGGATTTTTCGCGCTTTTTAGCAAATTCGATCCGCACACCGTATTCTTCTAGCCGATTGATCATCGGGTCAAAATCATCCGAATGCAGCCGAAAAGAGAAATGGTTCGCGCCCAGGCCTTCATTCTCAAAAGCGTGGACTTTGCTCAGATCTTTCGCCTGAATGATACCTATTAAGGAAGGGCCGCAGTCGAGGAAATATTCGATGCCGGGTTTGGAAGGTTCGCGCTCGGTGATCTTCAAACCGATCACTTTGGTATAAAACTCTACCGCCTTGTCGATATCACGGACGTTAACGGCAACATGGTCAATACCTAAAACTCTTATGCTCATAGTTTGATGGTTCTTTCGATCTTTCGCTTCTTGAACACTAAATATTCTTTATAACCAGCTTTCTTTGCCAATTCCAACGCTTTATCAAAATCCGCGCCGACATGGCCAGGCTCATGCGCATCTGAACCGAAGGTGAGCGGAACGCCGGCCTTGCAGTAAATCTTCAAATGATCCAACGCCGGGTACATTTCTTTGCATTGTTTCCGGAGGCCGGCGGTATTGATCTCAACCGCAACGCCGCAGCCTTTAAAAACCTTCGCGGTTTCTTTAATTTCATCAGTCATATCCTCGGTCGCGCGATGGCCGAATTTTTTAACCAGATCCACATGACCCATAATGTCAAACAATTTTGACTTAGCACTTTGCCGTAAAAGATCAAAATAATCGCGATAAACACGGTTCACATCGATCTGATCCCAAGTGTCACGGGTATCCGGATCATCGAATCCCCAATTTTTGATAAAGTGAACCGACCCGATGACATAATCATACGCATAGGCGTCGATGATCTTTTGCGTTTCCTTCTCAAATCCCGGGATAAAATCCGCTTCAATGCCCATTTTGATAAGGAGTTTCCCTTTGAATTTGGCCTGGACATCCTCGATCAGCTTATAGTATTGGGGAAGCTGCTTCAGGCTCATCGTGATGCGCGGATCTTCGTGAGAAACAAGGGGCGCGTGGTCGGAAAATCCGATCTCTTCCAAGCCGATCTTAACGGCATGCTCGGCGTATTCTTTCGGTGTACCGGACGCGTGCCCGCAGAGAGGTGTATGCATGTGGTAATCAACAACCGGTTTCATCGCAAATCCCTGTCCCGCCTGGGCGGGACTTTCAAAAAAATTAATTTTAAAAAACAGTGCGTATTATAGCATAGACCGTGTGGATTGACAGTATATATCCACTGTGGTATTATCGGCTATCTCAAAATTAGGAAAATTTTTAATGGAAGATTATTACAAAAGTTTACTGAAGTATATCGGCGAAGACACCGGCCGGGAAGGCCTGCGCGACACACCCAAACGCGCCGCCCGCGCCTTTGAATACCTTACCAAGGGTTACAAAGACAACCTCGACACGGTCGTCAACAACGCCATTTTCGAATCGGACAACGATGAAATGATCATCGTCAAGGATATCGAGATGTATTCGCTGTGCGAGCATCATCTTTTACCATTCTTCGGGAAATGCCACGTCGGATATTTACCCAACGGCAAGATCCTCGGGCTTTCTAAAGTTGCCCGTATCGTCGATGTCTTTGCCCGGCGTCTTCAAGTTCAAGAGAATCTCACCAAACAAATTGCCGAGACAATTTTAAAGTACACCGGCGCCAAAGGGGTCGGGATCGTTATCGAAGCCCAGCATCTGTGTATGATGATGCGCGGCGTGGAAAAGCAAAATTCCGTCATGAAGACATCCTGCATGCTCGGAGCGTTCCGCCGGGAGATCTCAACCCGTACCGAATTCTTAAGCCTCATCCAATAATCATGGCTTCATTCAAAACTCACAAAACGGCTCTGCTCACAGGAGCCGGCCAACGTATCGGCCGGGCGATCGCCTTGAAATTAGCCTCAATGGGATATTCGATCGCGGCTCACTATAATCAATCCCAGAAGGAAGCGGAAGAGCTGGCCCGCGATGTCCGCGCCTTAAAACAAAAAGCAGAAACGTTTCAATGCAATCTCTTTGACAGTGATGCTGTTTCTACCTTAATAAATAGCGTCCGGAAAAAATTCCCGGGATTATCGCTTTTGGTCAATAACGCATCCATTTTCGAAAAATCAGAATTTCCTACATCGAGCGTCAAAAATCTCGAACGGTACCTGGCCGTCCATTTGAAAGCGCCGTACATCCTCACGCAGGAATTTGCCCGGCTCTGCAAAAGCGGCTCGATCATAAACATTCTCGATACCCATATCTCCGATAACACCACAAACCATTTTGATTATCTGTTGTCCAAAAAAGCGCTGGCAGAATTTACGAAACAGGCAGCTGTTGCCTTAGCGCCCAAGATCCGGGTCAATGGAATCGCGCCGGGGCTCATCCTGCCGCCGGCCCAAGAAAAAGCAAATTATCTAAACCGTTTGGCGCAAAAAATTCCCCTCAAACGAAAAGGCGATATTAAAAATATCACCCAAGCCGTTGAATTCCTCGCGACCAGCGGCTACGTCACCGGCCAGATCCTTTTTGTCGACGGGGGAGAGCATTTAATATAGGTCAAAAGTGAAAGGTCAAAAGGCAAAAGGACAAAACAAAAGTCAAAAGTTTAGAATCGCGACAGCGATACCACCCTTTTGACCTTTGACTTTTAACTTTTGACTTAAACTGGAGTCAGCTATGGCAAGCATTCATATCACCGATTTGCATCTACGAACCGTTGTCGGCACGTACGAGTGGGAACGGAAAATCAAACAGGACGTGATCATTAATATCGCGCTGGAATTCAACGCCAAGAAAGCGGCCAAAAGCGACAAGCTCAAGGACACGGTTGATTACAAAGGGCTGACCAAAAAAATCATCGCCAAAGTCGAATCCTCAAAATATTTTCTGATCGAAAAACTGGCGGGACAGATTTTAGATATCATTATGAAAACTCCCGGAGTAGAGAAAACATCCGTGCGCATCGATAAACCGGGCGCGCTTCGTTTCGCAAAATCCGTCTCTGTAACTTTGACCTCCAAAGACAATGAATAAAGTTGTTATCGGCATCGGTTCCAACATCGCTCCGGGAGAGAACATCCGGAAGGCACGAATAATCCTTGCGCAAAAATATAATGTCCTGGCTGAATCAGAATTCGTGACCACTCAGCCGATCGGCAATGCCGCGCAGCCGGATTTTATCAACGGTGCCGTATTGATCGAGACTCAGGCAACTTATGAGCAACTGGCCAAAGAATTAAAGGTTATCGAACAGCAATTGGGCCGCAGGGAATCCACTGATAAATTTGCCCCGCGGATGATCGATCTGGATATTGTGGTTTTGAACGGAAAAATTACGGATCAAGATTTTCACAACCGCGACTTTCTAAAAAATGCAGTCCTAGAAGTTCTGCCTACTCTTAAATATTAATATGTTTCCCATTCTTGTCATACTCTTTACTATCTTGCCGATCCTTGAGCTCACACTCCTGATCAAAGTGGGAAGCCAAATCGGCGCCATCAAAACGATTATTTTGACTATCTTGATCAGCGTGACCGGCGCCTGGCTGGCCCGCCTACAAGGGTTCCTCGTTCTACAGAAGATCCAGAACAGCCTTAGCCAAGGCATTATGCCGACTGAAGAAATGTTGGATGGGATGATGATCCTGGCCGGAGGAATTCTTTTATTGACCCCGGGTTTTATTACCGATGCCATTGGCCTGGTAATGCTTTTTCCCGCTAGCCGGTGGCTATTCAAGCAGTTGGTCCGAAAATATATAGCAGCAATGCTTAAAAACGGACAAATGACAACTTTTTCAAGGTCTTCCGGCCGTAACGATAATGATGTGATCGATATTTAAAGCCTACCTGCCCGCCACAGGCGGGGCTTTGGATCCTCAGCTCCGGTCGAATTCCACGAGAAAAGTAATATTTTTTACCTATGCACACTAACTTGTTTATTTACAATTATTTACAACATTTCAAACTCGCCCGCCAATTTGCCGAAGTCGGTTCTATATGTTATTCTTTTTTGACTTCGGAGGTGATGACATATGGTTCAAAGAGCGAAAAAGATAGCGTATACAACACTTTTGGCAATGATTATGAGCGTAATGCCTTTTTCAAAAGCACACCGTTACGCCGAACCGTTGCCCAGTGAACGCATTTTGAAAGAAGGAAAGGCATCGTGGTATTCCCGTAAATCCCCTGGCATCCGGCACCATACCGCCAATATGGAAATTTTTGACGATGAGGCGTTCACCTGCGCGATGTGGGGGGCTAAGTTTAACCAAAAATTGCGCGTCACCAACAAAGCCAACGGCCGATCCATTATCGTCCGGGTCAATGACCGCGGACCTCACAAAAGATATGTCAGCCGAGGCCGGATCATTGATCTGACCGAACGGGCCTTCCATCAATTATCCCCGACCAAAAAAGGTCTGATCGACGTTCAGGTCGAGTTCCTTTAATCCCTAAGCTACCTCAGTACTATCTTGCAAGGCACCTTTTGTTTAAGGCGCCTTGTACTGATTTACCTTAAATATTATATTATTTTGGAGAAATCAGTACTAATCCCAATTTCCTCTAAGAAATGCTTTTATAAGGAAAATTGGGATTGACTTTTTGTACAATTTTAACTTGCAAAACCGGATTCCCTTGTTATCATAACTTGAGATTTATAGGGAAGAGGAAAGTTTTCGATGAATTTCAAAGATCAAGTCGTTTGGGTGACTGGTTCAACCCGCGGGATCGGAAAAAATATCGCGACCGCCTTTGCAAAGGCCGGAGCAACGGTCATTATCACCGGCAGGAGTGAAGAGGCGGCCAAAAAAGCGGGCGATGAACTCCATTCTCAAGGTCTCAATAGCGTCGGAATGGGCTGCGATGTCACCAATATGCAGAGTGTCCACGAAACTGTGAACAAAATTCTTGACAAACATAATCGCATTGATATATTAGTTAACAACGCAGGCATTACAAAAGATAATTTACTCCTCAGGATGAGTGAATCTGACTGGGATGACGTCATTAACACCAATCTTCGAGGAGTTTTCAACTGTACTAAAGTCGTTGCTAAAGCAATGTTGAAGCAGGCCTCCGCCAAAGGCAAGCAAGGATCTCCGCCTAAGGCGGATCAGCCCGCGGCTGACGCCTCAGGCGGACGAAAAGGCAAGATCATCAACATTGCTTCGATCATTGGAATAACCGGGAACGCAGGCCAGGCTAATTACGCCGCAAGTAAAGCCGGTATCATCGGTTTTACCAAATCACTTGCGAAAGAATTAGCCTCCAGGGCAATAACCGTAAATGCCATTGCTCCAGGGTATATCACAACCGATATGACCAACAAGTTGAACGACCAGGCCCGCGAAACCCTTTTAAAAAATATCCCATTAGGCCGCTTAGGCCAACCCTCAGACGTTTCTGGGGTGTGTTTGTTCCTGGCATCCTCTGATGCCGATTATATTACCGGACAAACGATCGTAGTAGACGGTGGATTAGCAATTTAAAAGATTTCACGAAAGAGAAAAAGGAGGCTGTCCGATGGCAGTAGATGAAAAAGTAAAAGCGATCATTGCAGAACAACTTGGTGTCAAAGCTGAAGAAGTAACCCCTCAGGCATCCTTTATTGATGACTTGGGTGCGGATTCCCTGGATACCGTAGAGCTCATTATGGCCCTCGAAGAAGAATTCGGCGTGGAAATTCCGGATGAAGATGCCGAGAAAATGACCACAGTCGGGGATGCCATCAAATATATTGAGGAAAAGGCTGCACATAAGTAATTCTGTTGTAATCCCACGTTATATAATCCTTAAAATATATGCCCTGACCTAAAAGTCGGGGCATATGTGTATATGAGCATGAAAAAAAGACGCGTTGTTATCACTGGGTTAGGTGTTGTTTCGCCAGTCGGGATTGGAACGGAAAAATTTTGGCAATCCCTGCTCGCCGGAAAAAACGGTATCAGCCGTATTACCCACTTTGATCCCAGCCTGTTTGACTGTCAGATCGCCGGGTATGTCCATGATTTCAATCCGCTCGACCATTTTTCGACGAAGGAAGCGCGGCATATAGCCCGCTTTGTCCAATTCGCCGAAGTCGCCAGTAAAGAAGCGATCAAGAATTCAACTCTTGATCTCACCAAGATCGATCTGGACCGTATGGGCGTTTTGATCGGTTCCGGGATCGGAAGTATCGAGACGATCGAGGACGAATACAAAAAATATCTGGAAAAAGGCCCCAGCCGCATTTCTCCGTTCTTCATTCC
>CAYING010000045.1:0-15115 GCA_964364715.1 uncultured Planctomycetales bacterium | reverse complement strand
GCGACATATTTACCGCCCGGTTTCAAATCCCCCAAGAGCGGAGTTTTTTTGCTGATGCGGTCAAAGTCATCGATCTTGAGTTTCACGCCGATTTCATGCGCGACGGCCAATAAATGTAAAACCGCGTTGGTCGAACCGCCCAATGAAATAACCACCGTAATCGCATTTTCAAATGCTTTCCTCGTCATAATATCGCGCGGACGGATTCCCTTTTCCAATAAATTCAGGACCGCTTGTCCGGCGCGGATACAGTCGCTTTCCTTTTCCGAAGAGATCGCCGCCTGCGCGGAACTGTTCGGCAAACTCATTCCCAATGCTTCAATCGCCGAGGCCATGGTGTTGGCGGTGTACATCCCGCCGCAGGATCCGGCGCCGGGGATCGCGCAGGATTCAATTCCTTTCAGCTGGTTTTCATCGATCTTTTTATTGGCATATTGCCCCACGGCTTCGAAAATGGAAACGATATCCACATCTTTGTCATGATAACAGCCCGGCATGATCGTTCCGCCGTAGACAAACACCGCCGGACGGTTAAGCCGCGCCATCGCGATCAAACATCCGGGCATATTTTTATCGCAGCCGCCGATTGCCACAAATCCATCAAACCCTTCGCAGCCGACTACAGTTTCCACCGAATCCGCGATGACTTCCCGGGACACGAGCGAATATTTCATTCCTTCTGTCCCCATCGAAATTCCGTCAGACACAGTAATAGTGTTAAAGATAATCGCTTTCCCGCCGTTTTGGTCAACGCCTTCGGCTGCTTTTTCCGCCAGTTTATTGATGTGCATGTTGCAAGGAGTCACCATGCTCCAGGTTGAGGCGACACCGATCTGCGGTTTATGGAAATCCTCGTCTTTAAACCCGACAGCGCGCAGCATCCCCCGGCTCGGGGCGCGTTCGTAACCGTCCACCACTTGGCTGGAAAACTGGCGTGTCGATGATTGCTTTTTTATTTTTTTATCAGCCATGATTTTTTACTTTCAATTTTGGTTTCGTAATTTGCGATTTCTTTTTTAAATTGCTCGGTCCAGCCGATCTGGTCCAGGCCTTTCAGTAAGCAGGTCTTATTAAATACATCAATATCGAAGAAATATGTCTTCCCCGTTGATGTTGAAATGGTTTGCTTCTCAAGATCCGCGGTGATTTCCACCTGCCGGCTGGCCGCGATATCTTTAAAAATCTCCCCCACTTCCGGTGATTTTAAAACAACCAGCAAAATCCCGTTTTTAACGCAATTATTGTAAAAAATATCCGCAAAACTCGGGGCAATGATCACTCGAAATCCGTAATCCGACAACGCCCACGGCGCATGCTCACGGCTCGAACCGCAGCCGAAATTGTCGCGCGTCACTAAAACCGTCGCTTCCCGGTATTCCGTTTTATTCAAAGAAAATTCCGGATTTTCCTTAGTCCCAGCATAATCCGTGTAACGCCATTCGTGGAATAAATGTTTGCCGAAACCGGTGCGCTCGATCTTTCTTAAAAATTGCTTCGGGATGATCGCATCGGTATCCACATTCACGCGGTCGAGCGGTGCGGCAATTCCGGTGTGTATATCGAAAGCTTCCATTATTTTAAGTATTCCCTGATGTCGGTTATTTTGCCTTCGAGGGCGGCGATCGCCGCCATCTGCGGGCTCATTAAATGGGTCCGGCCGCCGGGGCCTTGACGTCCTTCAAAATTACGGTTGCTCGACGAAGCGCAGCGCTCCCCTTTTTTTAATTGATCGTCGTTCATTCCTAAACACATCGAGCATCCCGCGAATCGCCATTCAAATCCGGCATCGGTGAAAATTTTATTCAATCCTTCCGCCTCAGCCTGACGGCGGACGCGGCCGGAACCAGGGACAACGATCGCCTGTACTTTCGAATTAACTTTTTTGCCCTTCACGATCGCGGCGGCGGCGCGCAGATCTTCAATGCGGCCGTTGGTACAGGATCCGATAAAAACTTTATCGACAATGATCGTGCTCATCAATGTTCTCGGTTTAAGATCCATATAGGCCAGCGCATTGCGGGCGGCGGTTCGCGAAACCGGATCGCTGAAACTGTCCGGTTCCGGAACAAAACTATCCACGGATGTCACTTGCCCCGGGCTTGTCCCCCAGGTCACTTGCGGCTTGATATCTTCCGCTTTAATATTCAGGTCCGTATCAAATTTCGCGCCAGAGTCGCTTGGCAAAGATTTCCAGTAAGCAACTGCCAAGTCCCAATCCTGACCCCGCGGCGCAAAATCTTTTCCTTTAATATAAGCAAAGGTCGTTTCATCAGGTGCGATCATTCCGGCGCGGGCGCCTGCTTCAATGCTCATATTACAGATCGTCATACGCGCTTCCATCGACAAGGCACGGATCGCGCTGCCGGCATATTCAATAACATAACCGGTCGCGCCGGCGGTCCCGATCTGTCCGATGATATACAGAATAATATCCTTCGACGTGATGCCGAATCCTAATTTTCCTTCGATGTTGATCAACATCGTTTTCGCTTTATTTTGCTGTAAAGTTTGTGTGGCCAAAACATGCTCGACCTCCGACGTTCCGATCCCGAAGGCCAACGCGCCAAAGGCGCCGTGCGTCGCGGTATGAGAATCTCCGCAGACGATCACCATTCCCGGCTGGGTTAACCCTAATTCCGGACCGATCACGTGCACGATCCCCTGATCTTTATGCGAAAAATCGTACAACGTGACGGCGAATTCTTTGCAATTCTTGACCAAAGTATCCATTTGCAAACGTGAAGTTTCTTCGACCAAAGACCAATCCTTAGTACGCGTCGACACATTGTGGTCCATTGTCGCAAAGGTCTTTTGCGGGCAGCGGACTTTTCGTTTAGTCAGGCGCAATCCTTCAAACGCCTGCGGGCTCGTGACCTCATGCACCAAATGAAGATCGACGTAGATGAGTGAAGTTTCGTTCTTCTTTTCTCTCACCAAATGGTCTTCCCATATCTTTTCGTACATTGTTTTAGGCATAAATATTCTCTGGTATTTTTTGCAAGAGCTCAAGTATATCATTTTCTTGTGAAGAGAAAAAGGAGAAATTACTTGGCCAGCTTGCGCAGGACGGTCTGCAGGATCCCGCCGTTCTTGATGTAATCAATTTCGATCGGTGTGTCGAGGCGGCAGGTGACAATAAATTCTTTTTTAGAGTTGTCCTCTGGGTTTGTCACTGTGACCTTAATGTCCTGCCGGGGTTTAAGCGAAGCATTGATGCCTTCAAAATCAAAGATCTCGTTTCCTTTTAGGCCCAGTGACTCAGCGGATTGGCCTTCTTTAAACTGCAGAGGAACAATGCCCATGCCGGCCAAATTGCTGCGGTGGATGCGTTCATACGATTGCGCAATGACCGCGCGCACACCCAAAAGATTTGTCCCCTTAGCGGCCCAGTCACGGCTGGAACCGGTGCCGTATTCCTTTCCAGCCAGAACGACCAGCGGCGTTCCTTCTTTTTTATAAAGCAGTGAAGCGTCATAAATATTTAATTTTTGATTCGTTGGAAAATGGATCGTCCATGAACCTTCCGTCCCCGGCGCCAGCAAATTGCGCAAACGGATGTTGGCGAACGTCCCGCGAGTCATAATGCGGTCATTTCCCCGGCGGGCGCCGTAACTGTTGAAATCTTCCTTAGCTACGGCCAGCTCTTTCAAATAAATCCCCGCCGGACTTTTTTCACTGATATCTCCGGCCGGTGAAATATGATCGGTCGTGATCGAATCGCCAACCATGACCAATGCCCGTGCGCCCTTAACTTCTTTGATCGTGCCAGGCTCCAGCGTCATTCCGATAAAATACGGCGGCTCCTGAATGTAGGTACTCATTTTCTTCCAATCGTAAAGATCGGATTTCGCGGAATGGATTTCATTCCAATTCTTATTCCCTTTTGTCACGCTTTTGTAGCGTTCACGGAACGCCTTCGCGGTCACAACCTTCCCGCAGATTTTTACAATATCCTTCGTCGAGGGCCAGATGTCTTTCAAATAAACATCTTCCCCTTTTTTATCTTTGCCTAGCGGTTCGGTCGTGAGATCAATATCCACCGTCCCAGCCAAGGCGAACGCGACACACAGCGGCGGGCTGGCGAGATAATTGGCTTTGGTCAAAGGATTCACCCGCCCCTCGAAATTACGATTACCGCTCAAAACGCTCGCGACAACCAGATCAGAATTTTGGATCGCTTTCGCCACATTCTCGGGAAGCGGGCCGCTGTTTCCGATACAGGTCGTACATCCATAACCTACGATATGAAATCCTAATTTTTCTAAATATGTCATCAGGCCGGCTTTGTGCAGGTATTCGTCAACGACCTGCGAACCGGGCGCGAAACTCGTTTTCACAAATCCTTTGGAATGAAGCCCGCGCTCGACCGCGTTTTTGGCTAGAAGCCCGGCGGCCACCAGGACAGACGGGTTTGAAGTATTGGTACAGCTCGTGATCGCGCTGATAACGACCGATCCTTGACGAAGCTCTAATTTCTCACCGTTCAAAACGCCGGCAGTTTTTTTTAGGTCACTTTCCGCCAATCCGAAACCACGTTCTTTGACCGGAGCGGTCAGGGCTTGCCGGAAGGTCTGTTTCATATTTTGCAACGGAACTCGATCCTGCGGACGTTTTGGCCCGGCTAAACTCGGTTCAACCGTCGAGAGATTCAACGTGAGCACTTCCGTGAATTCCGGATCCTTTTCCTTCCCGGTGTAGAACAATCCCTGCTCTTTATAGTACCGTTCAACAAGGTCAATTTCCTTCGGAGTACGGCCGGTCATTTTGTAATAGCGTAACGTTTCATTATCGATCGGGAACAGGCCGATGGTCGCACCGTATTCCGGCGCCATATTGGAAATCGTGGCGCGGTCCGGCAAGGTCAAATGCCTTAATCCATCTCCGAAAAATTCCACAAATTTATCCACCGCGCCTTTTTTACGCAAAATCTGCGTGACGGTCAAAACAAGGTCCGTCGCTGTAACGCCTTCATTCAGCTCGCCGGTCAATTTAAAACCGATCACCTCCGGCATCAGCATATACATCGGTTCACCTAACATGACCGCTTCGGCTTCAATGCCGCCGACTCCCCATCCGACAATCCCAAGTCCGTTGATCATCGTCGTGTGGCTGTCCGTTCCGACCAAACTGTCCGGATACGCGATCAGGTCTTTGCCGATCTTTTTCGTTAAAACACCTTTCGCCAGATATTCCAAATTGACTTGATGGACGATGCCGGTTGCCGGCGGGACAACACGGAAATTTTGAAACGCATTTTGTCCCCACTTGAGAAATTCATAGCGCTCAATGTTACGATCAAATTCTTTGGCAACGTTGATGCCGAACGCCTTTTTCGAACCAAACGCATCCACTTGGATCGAATGGTCAATGACCAGATCGCATTGGACCAGGGGGTTGATCTTGCGGTAATCCCCGTCGAGACGCTTTAGGGCCGACCGCATCGCCGCCAGATCAACAACACACGGCACACCGGTAAAATCCTGCAAAATAACTCGTCCCGGCTTGAAAGCGATCTCCACCTTCTCAGTTGATTTTGGGGACCATTCGGATATTTTTTTGACGTCGGCAAAAGTGATCTGATAATCATCGCAATTGCGCAGCGCGCTTTCCAGTAAAACTTTTATCGAAAACGGAATCCTGGCGGGATCTTTCAGCCCTAATTTTGTCAACTTGGGAATATGAAAAAGCTGAATCTTCCCGGTTTGAGTCTGGATCGATTTTTTTAGCGCGGTAATATTTGTTGCATTGGACATAGATTGCTCTCCTGAAGTAAGCTATCGTTGAATGAAATTCATTATATAGAAAGGCTTAATTCTCGTCAACTCCAGAGTCTGCGAAGTTTATTAAACCACTTGCATTTTTAATGATTTAAAACTATTATTATGCCAGTTCAGAATTCAAACATACTATGCGCGTAGCCATATTAAATCCCTCATTCGGTGACGATTTCGTCCGCGTGGCCCGCTGGTCAGCCAAGTCCCGCGGCCGTGTCCAGCGCCATCCGGAATATCTTCTCACCGCCGCCCAAGTCCTGCTTGATGACGGACACGAGGTCATTTTTGTTGAAGCTGCCGCGCGCAATTTTACCCCTGAACAATCCTATGAAGTCGTCGAAGCGTTTAACCCGGACCTTCTGGTCATCCATGCCACGACCCCATCCATTTATAACGATATTAACCAAGCCAAAGTTCTTAAAGAACGCGCCAATTGTAAAATCGCGTTTGTCGGCCAGCATATTACCGCGGAACCGATCAACACCTTATCCGAAATTGGACGGGATGTTGTCGATTATGCCCTTCACGGCGAATATGATTATGTCTTGCGGGATTTAGCGCGCGGCATGGAACCGGCAAACGTTTTCGGCATGTCCTGGTGGGATGGGCAAAAAGTTGTTCATAACGCCCTTCGTCCGGCCATCGATGTGAATGAACTTCCCTTCCCGGCCTGGCAATTGATCGAGCCGGAATGGTATCCCGACGGCGGAAAAAAATTTCCTTTTTTAACATTGATCACCGGCCGCGGATGCAATAATGCCTGCACCTTTTGCCGCGATCCTCAGCTGATGTACGGCTATAATCTCCGTAACCGTACCGCTCAAAAAGTGGTCGATGAAATGGAATATGGCATACGAGTCCATCCGCATATACGGGAAATTATGTTTGAGACTGACACCTTCGCCGCAGACCGCAAGCATGTTATTGAAGTCTGTAATGAAATTATGCGCCGCGGGATTCATAAAAAAATTACCTGGTCCTGTAATATGCGGGTCAATACTCCGCTTGATGTTCTTCCCTTAATGCGACAAGCCGGATGCCGGATGCTGATGACCGGATTTGAGTTCGGCTACGATGAAGGCCTGCGCGCGATCCGCAAAGGCGGAGTCAGCACGGAAATGGCGCGAAAATACAGTAAAGAAGCGTCCCGTTTGGGTTTTACGATCCACGGCTGTTTTATGATCGGCGCTCCCGGCGAAACCCGTTCAACCGCCCGGCAAACCATTAATTTTGCAAAATCATTACCACTCGATACGATCCAGATCACCGGTGTTGCCGCATATCCCGGTACGTCACTCTATAAATGGGCCAAGGAAAATAATTATCTTCGGGCGAATGATTGGCGCGAGTGGCTCAATGCTCAAAAGGAACAACGCACCCTCTTGAGCTATCCTCAGCTTTCCAGCAAAGAGATCGATGAGTTTATCGATACCGGGTTGAAGGAGTTTTATTTGCGGCCGGCGCAAATGTGGCGGATGTTCATTTCGATCCGCACAGTGGGCGATCTCTTACGAAAACTGCATGGTTTTAAGGCGTTCGTCGACTATTTCGTTAAAAAGATCAGCGGATATTTGGGTTCCGCAAATTCGCGGCCTTCGAACACTCGCCAGCCGGATGCCCGTTTGGCGAAGACTTCAATTTTAAGCAATTAAAAATTGACAGACATCGTCGACCGTGTTAAATTTTATTTTATTGAACAATCACAAAACTTTCAGGAGGTAATCCATGGCACATGTTGTTGCTGAACCTTGCATTAAATGCCGCTACACAGACTGCGTCGCTGTCTGCCCCGTAGACTGCTTTCATGAAGATGCGGAAATGCTCGTCATCGATCCCGATGTTTGCATCGATTGCGGCGCCTGCATCCCCGAATGCCCGGTTCAAGCCATTTACGCCGAAAGCGATGTTCCCGAAAAGTGGAAATCCTTTACGCAGTTGAACAAGGAAAAAGCTGCCGGCTTACCGAGCATCACCGAGAAAAAAACGCCGCTGGCTCCCCCGAAAAGCTAATACCGTGCACCCTAAATTATATTCAGGAGGACACGGTATAGCGCTGCGTTCCTCTAAATATAAAATTTAGGTAACGCAGTACTAATCTTTCAATTCAAAAGATGACCCAAGGGAAAAATGCCGGCCACGTACGATCATTATAAAGAAGTACCTGCCGTTCCGCTTAAGATCACGGACAAAAAGAAAAAACCTAGGATGGTTGCCGTTGTCGATGAAGACAACTGCACCGGGTGTCAAGTTTGCGTTCCTTTCTGTCCGGTCGATTGTATTAAACCGGTCGAACGGGAAAAATACAATATTCCCGTTCCTCCGGTCCAAATCCGTTTTAATGAATGTATCGGATGTTCCATTTGCGCAAGGGTCTGTACCAATTTAACCTGGGATGCGATCGAGATGATTCCGATCGCGCAGTTTGAAAAGGAACGCGGAATTGAGCTGACCGACAGCAAAACCCCGCCTTACGGTATCCTTAAATCACCTGCCGCAACGTCCTAATACCGTGTACCCTAAATTATATTCAGGAGAACACGGTATAGTACTGCGTTCCTTCTGTACAAAATTTAGGTAGCGCAGTACTAATATGGAGAATTTTTGATGTGGTTTTTTATGATCACGTGTTACATGATGAGTTTAGTGTCGCTCTTGATGCTTGCGACCGCGCTCGTGCAAAGCTACCTACATTTCAATGTCTTTCAAGCCAATGAGGTGACGTTCATAATTCTAAACAGTATTGTTTATTTTTTTACCGAAACCTTGATCATATTTTTTTTTGTTGGAACCGGCGTCAGCGTCAAGGAATATGCGCAGGAGCACAAATTACAACCGGATTTTCACAAGAAATCACTTTCGATAAAGTTCAAGGTTTATCCGCCGCAATTATTGAATATCCTTATGATGATTATTTTATTCATCATGATCGGGGCGGTGGACATGGGCCATATTCCCGTCTGGGCTTATCAAGTTTTTTTCTGGTTTTGCCTGGGGCATTATTTGTATGTTAAAAAAATCCAGAATGAATGTTTCCGAGCCAATACCGAAAATATTCTGGCAATGTCAGGCTTAAAACTTGGCACGTAGTATGTACTTGTATTATCTGGGGAAACTTTTTCAGGCGGCTGGGATGACGATCATCGGGATAGATTTTTTCCGGAACTTCCCTGCCCTGATGAGCCAGAAAGTTTTAGGCCTTGGGATCGCGATCTTTGCCGTAGGCTGGGTCATCAACCGGTTTTTATTGCGGAACTAGATGAAAACGATACTTAAATTTGACACGGGCGCGGACGGATTCATGAAAATGATTTACGTCCTAGGAATAACGGCTGTGCTTATTTTAGGCGCCGGAGTTTATTTTCTAATAACAATATTTGGAGTCAACCGATGAACGCACTCGAACACCTCAAGAAAAAATGGAACATTAAAAACAATCTCGATTTCACGCTGATAATGACGGTATTTTCATTGGCCGGGATGAACGTCTCGCTCTGCCGGAAACCGCTCTTTCACCTATTGGGAGTGCAGCGCGAAACAGCGTTTTGGATTAAGACACTTGTTTATCTGGCATTTGTTTTTCCCGCCTACCAGCTTTCACTTCTCATTTATGGATTTCTTTTGGGACAGTTTGATTTCTTCTGGAAGAAACAAAAGGGATTAGTGCAGTTGATCCGCAGCAAATTCGTTAAATCACATACAGCATAAGATAGATCGCGACCCCGGTCACGGAAACATACATCCACACCGGCAAAAGCCAGCGCGTGATCATAACATGCTGGGCGAATTCCCCGCGCAACGCATAACGGACCGCCATAATGCTGAAGGGCACGATCGCGATCGCCAGCGGTGTATGGGTCAATAGAATAAAAAAATAAAGAAATCTCAGGACCCCTTCTTTTTGATATCTCGTTACGACCCCATGGATCGTCAAATGATAGCTTATATAGCTGATGAGAAAAGCTGCGGAACATACGAGCGCTGCCGTCATAAATTTCCGGTGAAGTTCCCTGTCCTGCTTTTTTATGGCGAGCCAGCCGAGCGCTAAAAAGACTGCGGCCAAACCGTTCAAAAATGCATTTACCGTCGGGAATATCGGGATATTCATCTTGGCCGTTCCTTTAATAAGGCGGCAATATCTTTAAATAAACGGTTAACATCGTCCTGCTTCATCCCGTCGTAATATCCGCGGATGTACCCTTTACGATCAACCAAAACAAAATTTGTACTGTGAAAAATAGGCTCTTCCATTGAGCCCATTTTAAAACTATTGATCATTAATTCCGTAATATTTTCCCTCGGACCGGTTAAAAAATGCCACTTCCGGGTATCGGCCTGATATTTTTGGGCATATTCGCGTAGAACCTTGGGATCATCATATTCCGGATTGACTGTAACAGAAACGAATGCAACATCATCCGTTAAGGCATACGAGCGGTGCAGTGATGCCAAATTCTTGCTCATCCTGGGACAAACATCGCCGCAGGTCGAAAAAACAAAGGCCGCGACCCAAACTTTCCCCGTTAACCGACTTTGGTCAAACGCCTCCCCGTTGGAATCAGTCAGCGAGAAATCTTTGACTTGATAATGGATCGGCAGAAGCTGACGGCGGTTTTCCATACGGTACAAAAGCAGACTGGCGGCAATGAACAAAACTCCCGTCACGCACGCTAAGAGGATGATCTGATTTCGCTTCATTTCTAAAGGATCCCGTCAACGATGATCACCAGGAGCAAAAAGGGCAGATAAATCACCGAGGCCTTGAGAAGTTGCCTGGCATCGGACATTGAATGAGAAAAAATAAAATTCCCGGCAATAAACATAAGCATCAAGCTTGAAAATAGAGCTCCGTACAAATAAATATGGCCTGTAATACCTAAATAAGCCGGCATCAATGAGACCGGCACCAAAAGACACGTTGTGATAAAGATTTGAACGAACGTGCTCGTCCCCTTCGGCTCGATCACGGGGAGCATCTTAAATCCCCCCCGGGCATAGTCATCCCGGAATATCCACGCGATGGCGTAAAAATGCGGATGCTGCCATAAAAACATTATCCCGAACAGGACCCAAGCGGCAAAATTGAGCTCTCCGGTCGCCGCAGCCCACCCCCCGACCGGCGGCAAAGCGCCTGGGATGGCTCCGATCGTCGTATTAATCCAGCTGATACGCTTAAGCGGCGTATAGACGACGATATACAAGAATGCGGACAGAAGACCCAAAAATGCCGTTAGAAGATTTACGGTACTCCACAAAAGAATAACGCCGGTCAAGACCAAACAGATACCGAATGTGAGGGCATTCCCTGGAGAGATTAAACCTGCCGGCAACGGACGATTTTGCGTTCGGTGCATCAACGCGTCCACATCTCGTTCCCAATAATGATTCAGGACGCCGGCGCCGGCCGTGACCAGGGCAACCCCCGCGAGCAGGAAAAACAATACCGCCGGAACGATAATTCCTTTTGCGCCCAATAAATATCCCAGAGCAGCCGTAACAACCACCATCGTGAGGATCCTGGGCTTCGTCAGCTCAATATACCCGCTCAGCAGTTCCTTATTCATTTATCGCCGCCTTCTTAAAGTCATTCCAATGGATCGGTGAAACACGCAAAAGCAAAAGGACGCTCATCCCTAAAACAGCCGCGCCCAAAACAACATGCAGTGACGTCACCATCGGTTCCTTTTTAGAAAGTATCGTTGTTATGCCTAATAATATCTGCAGGACAATCATAAGGTCCAGGAAGAATATTGTGCTGATAATTTTAGGACGATTGCGAAAAGTTTCCAGCCCGAAAAAATTGATCAGAACACATCCTGCGGTCACCAGCAAAGCCCCGGCGCGGTGAAAAAAATGGAACCAAACCTGTGTCAACGTCACCGCGTCAAGATTCTCATAGAAACGCCACGCATTGACACGCGCCAGCATGGCGTCATTGAAGGGCGGAAACCAATATCCGCCCATTTTGGGAAAGTCCGGGATCGCTAATCCGGACTCGGTGTGACGCATCAGCGCGCCTAAGAACAGCTGAACATAGATGAGGACGATGACACCCGCAGACAATTTTATAAATCCGCTGTTCGTTTCTGATTTATTAAGGCCCCTCTCCCCTCTTTCAATCGAGAGAGCATAGGTCACAAAAATCGTTAAACAAAAAAAAGTTTGAGCCAAAAGACCGTGCGCAATGGAGATCCAATCCGGAAGAAAAAAAAGAACAGTCAGCCCGCCAAGCACTCCCTGCAGGATCACCGCGGCCAATCCGCTCCACGTTAAAATTTTTACCCATTGCCGTTTTTCCCACATCCCGATCAAAATTGCGATGCATAACGTAAAAAAACCAACCAGCGTCGCGATCATCCGGTGCCCGTGCTCATAAAAAACTCCGCCGACCATAGGCGGGAAAAATGAACCGTACGACAAAGGCCAGTCCGGAACCGCGAGTCCGGAATTGGTGCTCTTGACCAGCCCTCCCGCAAATATCAAAAACAACGTTGAGCAACAAAGAACCTTTGTGAAATTCCGTAAAAATAAAACTTTTTTGGTATTTTCGGACATAAGTCAGATCGATAGAATTAAGTGAAGGTGATCTAGTTCCAGAAATCGCCGCCGGAACCGCTATCCTCGGAGGCCTGCGATGCTTGCTCATCCAGCCAATCTTGAAATTTTTCATCCGTGTGTATGGTGAGAAATCCCTTCATCCGATAGTGGCCCAAGCCGCATAACTGAGCGCAGGCGATCTCAAATTTTCCGGTTTTGGTGGGAATGAACCAGAGCGGAATGCTCATCCCGGGAATGGCATCCTGAGCGACACGCATGACCGGAACTTTAAAACTGTGTATGACATCTTTTGTTGAAAGATAGATATATGCCGGATGGCCGATAGGCAGATGCAGTTGATTGATCGTCGTGATATCGTCCTTAGCCGCCGGGTCCGAATTATCCAAGCCGAGCGGGTTCGATTGCTGATCAATAAATTCAGGGTCAGTTCTCCCGAATTGCCCATCTTTCCCGGGATAATGAATGTTCCAGGCAAATTGTTCGGCGACCACGCGCACCTTCACAAGATCATCCCGATTCGGAAGCGCGTTGACCTGTTTGGCCCAAAACGGGATCGAAAATCCAACCAGCAAGATGACTTCAAAGACCGCTACCGCGACCTCGATGACGCTCGAGACGTGGCTGTGCGTTCCATGATAGTTCGCTTTTGGGTTGGCCCGCCGGTTAAATTTTACCAAGGCCACAATGAAATAAATACCCCACCCGACAAAAAGGATAAACGCGAGAGAATGAAGCAGATAGATCATGATATCAATTTCATGACCGTGGGCCGATGCATTCTCCGGCAAAAAAAATAATTTACGCAGATTCATAAATTCCCTCTAAAACACCGGTTTTCCAGCTATTTTGGACCGCTTATTAAATGTAAAAATGAATGTTCCGAACAAAATCAGTACTGTCAAAACAATACCCAACAGCACAAATATCCCCCAGCTTATCCCCTTCGTTAACTCAGAATCTTTATTCCCAAAGCAAACGCTGCACGCCAAGGCCGATTCGCCGAAAACGCAGTTTATCATCAGACTCGAAATTAATAACGGGATACGCTTTCGCATCTTATAAAATTTTTTTCATTTTTTTAAGAAAGTTCGATCCGTACACGATGAGCCCGATCCCCGATCCGATCGCTGCGATTGCGGCGAGAAGATAACCGGTTTGGGTATTCTGCTGATACATCATAAATGCCCAGACACTAAAACCCAAAGTGATCGCGACCGAACAACAAATGAAAACAATATGGAAGATTTTCAGTGACATTTCAGTGATACGCTCCGCTTGCCGGTGCCGCCTCGGTATGCAGCACTTTTGTTCCCAAAAGATGATCCTTTTGCCCCGAAACGATCAATCCCATCATTCCGGTAAAGAAGATCACCGTCATGACCAGGACAATATAGATCAAGCGCTGTTCGGAAATAAGGTGCATAAAGTAGCAGGCCACCAAAGAACCCTTGATGGCCGCCACACAAAGAGCCACGATGATGGCCCCGGTCAAATTCAAATGCAGATAACTGACCGCGACCGTAACGATAGTTAAGCCTAACAGACTGATCCCGACGATCACATATCCCTTTACTTCCTTCTGAATATCATGGGTATGGCCTGACATTTTTTTGATCCTTTCAGAGTAAGTACAAAACAGGAAAAAGAAAGATCCAGACAAGATCCACAAAGTGCCAATAAAGGCCGGCCACTTCGATGCGGTTGGTAAATTGCTCCGGGTTTTCGTGCCATAGCTTTGTCCCCGGCCCCCAGAAATAGCTGTTCACAATGATCCCCCCGATAACGTGGATCGCATGTAATCCGGTTAAAGTAAAATAGATCGCCATGTAAGTGCTCGTCCCTGGGAACAAGTGGTGTGAAAATTTCGCGTTATACTCAAATCCTTTTACAACCAAAAAAGTCAGCGCCAACAAAAGCGTTAACCCTAAATACATTTTAAATTTCCCCAAGTCCTTCAATTTCAAAGATACCCAGGCAAAAACCATTGTCATGCTTGAGCTGATAAGAACAAACGTATTAAATGTCCCAATAGGAACCGAAAGAATGCTTGAACCCATCGGCCAGTTAGTCGAGCCGACCCGCAGAACAACATAGGATGAAAATAACGCGCCAAAAAGCATAACCTCAGAAGCCAGGAACAGCCAAATGCCCATTTTGGCATTATAAAGGCCGGTATCCGGGCGAATTTTTGTCAAATAAGGAACACTTAACGACATGTCATTTATCCTTTTTTATATGACGTTTTCTTGATTTTGCGGGGTAAAATCTTTGGTCGCGCCGGGCACGCTGTACTCATAAGGCCCGCGATAGACCACTGGCTCTTTCAGAAAATTTCCATGGCCAGGAGGCGTCGGGGTGTCCCACTCTAACGTGGTCGCATCCCAAGGATTATCATTCTTAACTTTTTCACCTTTATACATACTCCAAAAAACATTAAATATGAAAGGTATCTGCGCAACCGCCAATGCCCAAGCTGCGATCGACATTACCGCATTAAGATGCAAATACGGTTGAGCATGTGCGTACTGAGCGCCTCCATCATAAAGGCGCCGCGAAATCCCGGCTAGCCCCTGGATCATCATCGGCATAAAAATAAAATTCATGGCAACCAGTGATGGCCAGAAATGAATTTGCCCCAAGATTTCATTCATTTTTCGTCCGGTAATTTTTGGAAACCAATAATAGATCCCGGCGAATAACGCAAAAATCGTTCCCGGAGCCACAACATAATGGAAATGCCCGATCACATAGTAGGTGTCATGCAGATGAATATCCGGCGTATTGAG
>CAYING010000044.1:0-15921 GCA_964364715.1 uncultured Planctomycetales bacterium | reverse complement strand
TGATAGAGCATTCGGTTCATACCCGACAGGTCGGTGGTTTAAATCCACTCCCCGCCACTTATCTACATTGACGATGTCAGGCCTTGCCAAAATGGCATATCCAAACTTATTCATACTGATTGCTGCGATTGCTCTCTTACCGTCTGCGATTTTTGCCGCTCCCCAAGAAACATTATTTTCCGATCCTGCTGAAAACTACACAAGTGTCCGAGTGGAACGGGTAGTCAGCGCTGATACTTTTGTCCTGGATACCGGAGAAAGGATCAAGCTGATCGGACTCCGGGCCCCGGAAGTCCCAAAGAACACCGAGCGGATTGAATACGATTCGTTCGGTTTTGTCGTCGAAAAAGAGGCAACCCCGTTCATTACTGTCGAAGAAAGCGCCGTTAAATTTATCAAAGAAATGCTGGAAGGCAAAACCGTCCGATTGGAATTCGATACCCAGAAAAAGGACAGCGGCCGGGCGACATTAGCTTACGTATTTTTAGAAGACAACACGTTTGTGAACGCCGAAGTCCTCAGGGCCGGATATGCCAATCTTCAAATCCAGGCGCCGAATTTAAAATACGCAGAGACCCTCGCCGCGGCCTACCGGGAAGCGCGCAAGGAAAAACGCGGACTTCAAAGTGAATAATGTCCTTAACATCCTCGCTGAAATCTGGCCGATCTTAACACTCCTCGTTCTTCTTCTGATCATCATCGGGCGGTTCGGCGCCAAATGGTTCGATCGCTTTTAATGGCCAACTTTACAAAAACAATCCTGCAGTTCATCCGCGCCCACGCGTTGATCACAAAAGGGGAGACCATTGTCATCGGTGTTTCCGGGGGGGCGGACTCGGTCGCGCTGCTCCATACGTTAAATTCACTCCGCCACGAACTCGGCATTGACCTGCGCGTCGCGCATATCAACCACCAACTGCGCAAAACCGCTGTTGCCGATGAGCGCTTTGTAAAAAAATTAGCGGACAGCCTCGGGTTGCCGTTTCATTCAAAACGGGTCAAAGTTCTGCGCACGCCGCAGCATAGCTCTCTGGAAGACGCCGCCCGTGATGTACGTCACAAAGCCTTATTTCAGATCGCCAAACAGTTTAAGGCGCGCCTGATCGCCTTGGCCCACTCACAGGACGATCTCGCCGAGACGGTCCTCATGCGCGTCATCCGGGGAACAGGCATGGAAGGGCTTCAAGGAATCGCCTCTCGCCGGATTTTCGGCCGCTGCACGATCATCCGTCCCTTTTTATCAACCAACCGAAAACAAATCGAACAATTTCTCGCACAGCATAAATTAAACTACCGTACCGATCCGACCAATAAACAGGCCATTTTTTTTCGTAATAAGATCCGGCTAAAACTGCTTCCTCTGCTCGAAAAAAAATTCAATCCCGGCATCAAACAAACCCTGGCGAACTTGGCGCAAACCGCAGCGTTCGATTTTGACTATCTGGATTCTCTGGCGCAAAAACAATACCAAAAAGTCGTTAAAGATACGGGAACAAACACAAAAACTCTTTCACTGCCGAAATTAAAAAATATTCCCGTGAGCCTCCAAAGGCTGATCTTCCGCCAAATATTTAAGGAGTTTAAAAAAGACCGGTTAAGTTTCAGCCTGCGGCATATTCGGGAGATCGAAGATCTGCTCACAAACCGCCCCAACCATGCCGTCGTCAATCTTCCGTTCAGGATCGCGGTGCAAAAAAAAGGAGATCAACTGATTTTCACGCGTAACTGATTTTCACGGCAAGAAAAGCTTGAATGTGCAGGGCTTTCCGCTATAATTGTTTCATTCTTTATTGGTCTTAACTTCCGAAAGGCATTCAATGGTCAACACACCTTCCAATCCGAATCTATCAAAAAATCCCAAAGGAACTCCGCCAAAGAAAAACGGCAAGCAGGATAACGGCGGCTGGTTATTCTGGGTCGCCTTGACGTTCATTTTTCTAATCATGATGAGCCAAAGCAATACGGTGAGCCGCATTAACGCTCCGAAGGAATTGAGCTACAGTGAATTTTACGCCATTTTAAAGGAGAACACCGATACCTCGAAGATCAAAAAACTCGATTTGATCGAAGGGCCGGAATATCTTTTGAAAGGAAGTTTCAGCGACGGCACGGACTTTCGTGTTAACATCCCGCAGAATGATGAAAGCCTGATTGAAAAAATACGTGAAAACGTTTCGAACTTTTCCGTCACACCGCCTCAGACATTCTGGAGCCAGTTGTTCTTCTCGTTTATGCCGATCCTGCTGATCATCTTTTTTATCTGGTACGTTTCCTACCGCGGAAGCCAGGTCGGGAACCGCATCTGGTCTTTCGGAAAAACAAAGGCCAAGCTCAACAACAAAAGCACACGAATAACTTTTGATGATGTCTCCGGGGTTGATGAAGCGAAAGAAGAATTGCAGGAAATCATTGAATTCCTTAAAGAGCCGAAAAAATTTCAACGCTTGGGCGGGAAGATCCCAAAAGGTGTTTTGCTGATCGGCCCTCCGGGGACCGGAAAAACCTTGCTGGCGAAGGCCGTGGCCGGGGAGGCGGAGGTTCCGTTCTTCTCCTTGAGCGGTTCGGATTTCGTGGAAATGTTCGTCGGCGTCGGGGCGTCCCGCGTGCGCGACCTTTTTGAGCAGGCTCGCAAAGCTTCAAAAACTTCCGGAAAAGGCGCCATAATTTTTATCGATGAAATTGATGCCGTCGGGAGACTGCGTTTTGCCGGAATAGGGGGAGGTAATGATGAACGGGAACAAACCTTGAACGCGCTCCTCGTTGAAATGGATGGATTCAATCCCCAAACCGGCGTCATCATCATCGCCGCTACCAATCGGCCCGATACGCTGGACCCGGCGCTCTTGCGTCCGGGGCGTTTTGACCGGCAGATCGTGGTGGCCTTGCCCGACATCAAAGGCCGTGAAGGAATTTTAAAAGTTCATACCCGAAATATTAAACTCGGCCCTGATGTGGACATCACACGTATCGCCCAGCAAACCGTTTATTTCTCCGGAGCTGATCTGGCCAATGTCTGTAACGAAGCCGCCTTATTGGCGGCGCGGCGGAACAAAGAATTCGTCGGTTTGGAAGATATGCTGGCCGCGGTGGAACGGGTCACCATGGGCCCGGAAAAGAAGAGCCATACGGTATCCAAGAAAGAAAAGGCATTGACCGCCTATCATGAGGCCGGACATGCACTGCTTACGCTTTTGATCGAAGAAGTTGATTCCTTTACCAAAGTTTCAATTATTCCCCGCGGGATGGCCGGCGGATATACCTTAACCCCGCCGCGGGAAGATAAACACTACCGCAACAAAAAAGAACTTTTGGGAACGATGACCGTTTCGCTCGGCGGATTAGTCGCTGAAAAATTAGCCTTGGGCGACACCTCAACCGGCGTTTTAGGAGATCTTGAAACGATCACAAGGATCGCCCGCAGCATGGTGTGCGATTACGGCATGAGCGAAAAACTCGGCCAGCTGACTTTCGGTGAACGTCAGCGGCAGCACTTTCTCGGCCGGGACCTTTTGGAGCAGAAAAATTACAGCGAAGAGACCGCAAAACTTATCGACTCTGAAGTGCAGACGCTGGTCAATCAGTGCTACATCCGGGCCAAAAAACTTCTATCGGACAACCGTGATAAACTCGACATTTTGGCCAAGCGGCTGATCGAAAAAGAAGTCATTGACCTGGAAGAAACCAAGACGCTGTTCGGCATGAGCACCGAAAAACTTGTCCCAATTCCGGCCGCTTAACATGAGGCGTCACTACACCGTAGCCGCCCGGCAATACAAACTTTCCCTCGGAAAAACGACCCGGATCATGGGGATCGTTAACATCACTCCGGATTCTTTCAGCCACGACGGCTGTTGGGACAGAAACCAAACCCGAACAGCAGCCAAAGCATTTCGTTACGCGAAAAAACTTTTGAAAGAAGGGGCGGACCTGCTTGATATCGGGGGAGAGTCCAGCCGTCCCGGTTCAAAGGCGATCTCCGTCCGAGAAGAAATCAAACGGATCGGCCCGACGCTTGAAAAACTCACATCGCTTTCCGTCCCCATTTCAGTCGACACCTACAAGCCGCTCGTCGCGCAATATGCCCTCGATGCCGGGGCAAGCATCATCAACAACATCAAAGGACTTTCCGCTGACAAAAAAATCTTACGGATGATCCGGGACTATAACGCCGCCGTCATTGTGATGCATATGCGCGGAAATCCAAAGACCATGCAAAAAAGGATCACGTTCATCGATCCCGTCCAGGAAATCATTAAAGATCTTAGCGAATCCATAGAAAAGTGCTTGGAAATAGGCATCAAATCGGATAGAATAATCGTCGATCCTGGCATCGGGTTCGGAAAGACCACGGAGCAGAATCTGGAGATCATCCGGCGGCTGTCGGAATTTCACAAACTTAAATATCCGGTCATGATGGGAACATCCCGAAAATCATTTATCGGCGCGGTCATTGGCCGGCCGGTGGAAGAACGGTTGATGGGAACCGCCTCGACGGTGTGTGCCAGTATCCTGAACGGAGCGCATATCGTTCGCATTCACGACGTTGGTAAACTGAAAGACATTGTCCGGATGACGGACGCCATTCTCTTATGACATTCATCATTTGGTCCGCCATAAAACCGGGGCTCGAGATCATCATCCTCTGGATCGTGTTCTACCGGATCCTCTTTTTCTTTGAAGGCACCCGCGCGTTCCACGTTCTTAAAGGGATCACCTATCTATTGGTCGCGTTTCTGGTCTGTCAACTGCTTGGACTGGATACCCTCAACTGGCTTTTGACCAAATTCTTTGCCATCTCGATCATCGCGCTTCTTATTATTTTCCAACAAGAATTACGCCAAGGCTTGGCCCGGCTCGGGCAGCAGCATTTATTCTCGATCGACCTGGAAGAGGCAGAGGTCATTGCGATCATTGATGAGATCGTCGCGGCTGTTTATAAATTGACCCGTAAAAAGACCGGCTGTTTGATCGCCATTGAACGCGAGACAAAACTCAAGACCTCTACCGAAAGCGGCGTTTTGATCGATTCGAAAGTATCGTCGGAACTCATCATCAGCATGTTCGCGCCGACGTCCCCCTTACACGACGGCGGGATCATCATCCGCGGAGAACGGATCGTCGCGGCATCATGCCTTTTCCCGCTGTCCGAAAATCCTATGTTTGACAAGACGACCGGCACACGCCACCGGGCCGCCCTCGGGATCAGCGAGCAAACCGACGCGATCGTGATCATGGTCTCGGAAGAAACCGCCCAAGTGTCGCTGGCCAACGAAGGACGATTCATCTCCGTAGACAATAAAGAACATTTAGGTAATTTATTAAAAGATGTTTTGATCAAAAAAACCGTTAAGAAAAAATGAAAAAATGGTTCACCCATAATCTCGCCCTCAAACTCATCGCCTTAGGGCTCGCCGTCATCACCTGGATCTACGTGAACGGCGAGATAATGAAGTAAAGGCCTGTATGCCCACGCTCGGAGTTAATATCGACCACATTGCCACATTACGCCAAGCTCGAAGGGGATTCGAACCCGACCCGCTTCACGCGGTGAAGATCGGCGAACGCGCCGGCGCGCACAGCATTGTCGCGCATCTTCGAGAAGACCGTCGGCATATACAGGATGACGATATCCGCAAGATCCGTAAGGCGGTTAAAATTCCGTTCAATCTTGAAATGTCCTTGAACGCAGGCATCGTCAAGATCGCTCTCGGTGTTGATCCGGATACCGCGACCATCGTCCCGGAACGCCGCCAGGAGATCACGACCGACGGGGGACTGGACGTTGTCCGAAATTTCTCACGCGTTAAAGCCGTGACCGCCCAACTTCAGGATAAAGGCATTATCGTCAGCTTATTCATTGCGGCTCAAAAAATACAGATCGAAAAAGCTAAAGCGTGCGGGGCTGACAGCATTGAATTCCATACCGGAACTTACGCCCGCGCGAAAAGGAGATCTGATATTGCCAAAGAATTAACTCGGCTTAAAAATATGACCGCATTTGCAAAAGGCCTCGGCTTGAGGGTAGCCGCCGGCCACGGGCTAAATTATGAAAACACCCGCGCCGTCGCGCAGATCGATGGGATTGAGGAATTAAACATCGGGCATTCGATCATCTCACGGGCTGTTTTCGTCGGGCTCGAACGCGCCGTCAAGGAAATGCTTAAACTCTGCAGATGGAGCCCCCGCGGGCTAAAGCCCGCGGTTCCTTTCTACTTGCCCCTCGCAGGGCGGAATCCCGCCGCTTTCCCATCCCCGGGCTGAAGCCTGGGGTGTTATGGGAAGGCGGGATAAAATTATGTACTTGTTTTCTCTAAAATAATTTAGATGAAACATGTACTTATCCCAATTTCTTCTATTGATTAATTGGGATTATTAAGGAAAATTGGGATGATCCACGGCATCGGAATAGATATCATTGAACTGGACCGCATCCAAAAGGCCATTGACCGCTGGGGCGATCATTTTCTCCATCATGTCTTTACCGATACCGAGATCGAATATGCCCGACGGCATAAATATCCGCTGCAGCATTTCGCCGCCCGTTTCGCGGCCAAAGAGGCTGTCCTCAAAGCATTCGGCAAAAATTCCCATATCAACTGGAAAGACATCCAGATCAAAAATGACAAAGACGGAAAACCGGTTTGCACCTTTCGCGATAAAAAATTCAAAAAAAAGATCCTGATCTCAATATCCCACACACACGTCTATGCGGCTGCCAACGCTATTATTACGTCGTAGAAAAAAGGTTTACAAAAATAAGTTCGGCCATATCCTGATCCTGGCCGGGTCGGGGAATATGCTCGGCGCCGCGTGTTTAAGCGGCCTCGCGGCAATGCGCGCCGGCGCCGGACTGGTCACGATCGGGATCCCGAAAAGCCTTAACCGCATCCTGCAAAAAAAGATCTCCAGCGTCATAATGACCCTGCCGCTTCCGGAAACCAAAGTGCAGACATTATCCCACTTGGCATATAATGAACTTAAAAAACGATGGGGAAATTTTGCCGCGATCGCCATCGGCCCCGGATTATCGACGCATCCAAGCACGCAAAAATTCATTCTTCAGGTCATTAAAACGGCGCCGCACCCGCTCGTGCTCGACGCGGATGCTTTGCGCGCGATAGCCGGCAATCTTCCGTCGCTGGCCAAGACAACCATCCCGAAGATCCTGACACCGCATCCCGGTGAAATGGCGGTCTTGACCAAACTTGACAGGGATTATATCGAAAAAAACCGTAAAACCGTTGCCAAAGAATTTGCCCAGAACCACCGCTGTATCCTTGTCCTCAAAGGCCATCACACCGTGATCGCCAATGAATTGGGGAATATTTATATAAATAAAACCGGGAATCCCGGAATGGCGACTGCCGGAAGCGGCGATGTGTTGACCGGGATGATCGCGGCGTTCTTGGGACAAGGGCTCTCGGCCTTCGACGCGGCAAAGTACGCGACCTATTTTCACGGGATGGCCGGAGACCTGGCCGCCGAGGAAAAGACGCGGCTCTCCATGATCGCGACCGATATCATTGACCATATTGCAATGGCCGTTTCATTGCGCTCCATTAAAGAAGGTCCAAATATTTTTTCGAAAGGGAAGCGCCTTGACCGATAAATCTGTTGATCGTCCTGAACTTTGCCCGCCGAACGGAGAGAAAAAAATCCTGCTCCATTCCTGTTGCGCGCCATGCTCCGGAGAGGTCATGGAGGCGATGACCGCGTCGGGAGTCAATTATACCATCTTTTTCTACAATCCGAATATTCATCCCCGTCGGGAATACGCGATCCGCAAAGACGAGAATATCAGTTTCGCTCAAAAAATGAACATCCCGTTCATTGACGCTGACTACGACCGCGGCAACTGGTTCGCGCGCGTAAAAGGGATGGAATGGGAACCCGAAAGAGGGAAGCGCTGCACAGCGTGTTTTGATATACGCTTTGAGCGGACCGCCCTCTACGCGCACGAAAACGGATTTAAAATAATTACCAGCAGCCTCGGTATGACACGTTGGAAAAATATGGGCCAAGTGAACGACTGCGGGACCCGTGCCGCTGCCAGGTACCCTGACGTTACCTACTGGACATACAACTGGCGGAAAGGGGGAGGCTCGCAAAGGATGTATGACATTTCCAAACGCGAGGAATTTTACCAGCAGGAATACTGCGGCTGTGTGTATTCGCTGCGCGACACCAACCTCTGGCGTTTGAAAAGCGGCAAAGAGCGCATCGCCCTCGGAGTGAAATATTATAAAAATGAATTATCTGACAAAATTTCGCATTCTGAAAAAACTCAAGCTCGGCGATCCGCTTAAACACCTAAATCTCGCTCAGCAGCGAATTTCGGTTGCGGATCCCTGCAACATTGTTGCTCTAGTATTGTGCTTTTTTGTTTTTTTCATGTGGTCGATCATTCTCACCTACAAATATTATAATTTCGGATATTACGATTGGGATCTGGCACTTTACGCCCATGCGATGTGGAACTTAAGCCACGGGACGCCGTATAGCTCGCTGTTCGGGACAAATTTTTGGGCCAATCATGCGAATTATATCGCCGTAGCGCTTGTCCCGTTCTATAAGATCTTTCCTCACCCCTTGACGCTGATAACAATGAAGATCTCTTCGTTCGTCATTGGAGGTTTTCTTTTCTACCGCATCGCCAAAGTTCCCTTGGGCGGGCTGATCGCCAACATTCTTTTGCTGATTTATTTTTTATTTCCGGCGAACATATTCATGCTTCTCCATGAGTTTGATTTTGAAAGCCTGAGTATTGCCATAATCTTCATGGCATTTTATTTCCAAACAAAGAAAAACTTCAAAGGATTTATTGTCAGCATTTTTTTATTGACCACCGTAAAAGAGAACATGCCTTTTGTCGTTATGGCCTGGGGAATCTATCATCTGGTATTTACGAAAAGCGGCAAGTTAAAGTGGGGGGGAATAACTTTCTTGGCGGGAGCGGCTGCCGCTATCGTTATTTTTAAAGTGCTCACGCCTTGGGCGCGCGCTGAACTCGCATCAAATCAAAATACCTATCTCGGGATGTACAGTGCGTTGGGAAATTCTCCCCCGGAGCGAATACTGCGCACTATTGCAACGCCTGACAAATTGAAATATCTCACCGACCTTTTCGGCCCGCTGGTGATGTATTCATGGCTTAGTCCGCATATTTTATTCCCGGCCATCCCCATATTACTGCAAAACCTGCTGTCATCGGTCAGCACAATGCAGGTGATCTACTATCATTACACCTCCGCGATCGTCCCGTTTATTTTTTTAGCAGCAGTGAACACATTCCGGATACTCAAAAGACTTATGCGGCCGCCGGCGATACATGTTTTAGTTATTCTTTTGGGAATCTCATGCTTTTTTCATGTGAAGTATTTTATCCCGCATATTACCCATAAAGTTTCCTTTTGGAACGATAAATACAATACAGCTCGACGAGAAACCTTAGCCATTATTCCTCCCGGCAGTGCAGTCACGGCCACATTTGACTTTCTCAACGAACTTTCCAATCGAGAAAAATTATATGCTTTTTATGATGTTTACCGGGGAAGGCGCGTATTTGCCGGTAACGATGCGGCCGAGATCGGCGGATCAGCGGATTATGCGCTTATTGATTTTACCGACCCCTGGATCTACAACGAGACCAAGGCTGATCGCAAGGTCATCCATGAGCGAGTTTATAAGTTCTTCACTGCACAGCCCTGGAAGGTCAAACACGCGGCAGATAACATTGTCCTCTTTCAGAAAAACTATGACGGACCGGCTCTTCTGGAAATATCCGGCAAAAAGCCGACGATGCCAGCGGGGCAACGCCTTGAGCTCGGCGTTGATGATGGAGCCTTCAGCCTTGAATTGCTACAGCCCGGCCCGGTAAAACAAGCCGACAAGACCATGCCGCTGACTTTTTGCTGGAAAAGCGCTGCCGATATAGATCAACAATACCTGGTGCGCGTGGGAATATTAAAAGACGGAAAGATGATCTCGATGGCTGAACACACCATAGGCTATTCCATCTACCCGACATTTCTATGGAAGAAGGGAGACTTTATCAAAGAAAACTTTTGGTTCTATGCCCCGGCATTGGGCTCCGGCGATTATAAAATTTCGATCGCCATTCTTAACGCGGATTCAAATACGATCGCAAAACTTTCGAGCCCGGATCCCGGAAAAATCCAGAACAACATTTTTGAAGCAGGGACTATTCATATCGAATAATGAAGGAGGGACACGGTGAAAGAAAGATTCAAATTCTTCAGTGAATTATTTCGCATCAAACAGTGGGTTAAAAACGCATTTATCTTTTTCCCGCTGCTTTTTTCCGGCCTATTTTTTGAACCGGAAGCGCTGATCAGCTCGGTCATCGCCTTTGCCGGGTTTTGTTTTGTCTCAAGCGGCCTCTACATTTTAAATGATTACTTAGACCGGGAAAAAGACCGTCTGCATCCAAAAAAATCCCAGCGGCCTTTAGCGCGCCTTAACATCAATCCCGGCCTTGTCGCTATTCTCATCCTTACTTTGGTCATCTCCGGATTATGGATCTGCCGGCTTTCCAATGTCAATGTTCTTATTATTGCCCTCATTTATATTGCGATCCACATAGTCTATAATTTTTATACTAAACGCATCGTTCTTTTGGATGTGATTTTTATCGCTGCGGGTTTTCAAATCCGTATCTGGGCAGGTGCGCTAGCGTCACAGATCAACCCCTCGGTCTGGCTGCAATTGTGCGTTTTTCTTTTGGCTCTATTCCTCGGCTTCACCAAACGGCGGTATGAGATCTCGGCCCTTAAAGATAAGGCAGCGGAGCACCGGATGGTTCTCTCGCATTACACATCATATCTCTTAGACCAGATCATCATCATCTGTTCGACGCTCTCTATCGTTTTTTACGGACTTTATACCATCTCCTTTGACATCGTCCACCGGACCGGGAACCAGAATATGGTCTACTCAGTTGTCTTTGTCATCTACGGGATATTCCGCTATCTTTACCTGGTGCACGTCAAAAAACTCGGCGATGAGCCAGGAGAAATTTTGGCAACGGATAAACCTCTTTTGATTAATGTCCTTCTCTGGATTCTCTATGTCGGCATCCTGTTGTACCGTTGATGGGGATACCATAAAGCAATGCGAATTTTAATCGCTTTAACCTATTATCGCCCTCATTGCTCCGGTTTAACAATCTATGCACACCGCCTGGCGAAAGCTTTAGCGAAAAAGGGGCATCAGGTCACTGTGATCACTTCACAATTCTCTAAAGAACTTCCGCTTGAAGAAACAGTGGAGGGCGTCCGGATCGTGCGTGTCCCTGTATTTATGCAAATCAGCAAAGGATTTTTGATGCCTACATTTGTGTTCAAAGCCTGGACATTGCTCAAGGATGCGGACATTATCAACATCCACCTTCCCCAGCTGGATGCGGCACCGGTCGCTTTAGCCAGCCGCTTGTTAAAAAAGCGTATCGTGTCAACGTATCACTGTGACCTTGTTTTACCGTCGGCTTGGGTCCATCGGTTAGCCAACATTGTTTCAAACATCGCCAATCACATTTCGGCCTCACTTTCTGATCTTGTTATCACCAACACCAAAGATTACGCCGAGCATTCACGATTTTTAAGAAAATATTTTAAAAAAATTCACATCATCCCGCCGCCGATCGAAGTTGCGGATTGTTCCGCAGATGACATTAATAAGTTTAAAAATAAGTGCGGGATGGAAAAAAAGGGGCCGATCCTTTCTGTTGTGGCCAGGTTCGCTGCTGAAAAAGGTGTCGAAACAATCGTCAGGGCCCTGCCTCTCATACTAAGGGAATATCCCCAGGCCCAAGTTTTATACGCTGGTCAGCACGAAGGGGTCAAAGGCGAAGAGGCATACGCTCAACGTTTAAAACCTCTTATCCGGGACTTTGCGTCTCATTGGAAATTTTTGGGAATACTTCCTGACAAGGAATTAGCGGCCTTGTTCCATCTCTCGGATGTGCTGATCATCGCAAGCACTAACAGCACCGAATCATTCGGAATGGTCCAATATGAAGCTATGGTCTCTGGGACGCCTGTCGTCGTCTCAGACATTCCTGGGCTGCGCCAGGGCGTCCTGAATACGGGCATGGGAAAACTTTTTTCAGCCGGCAATGCCGACAGCCTTGCGAACGCAATCATTGAAGTGCTTAAAAATCCGGCCCAATATAAAAAAAAATCGGATGCAGGCCTTCAGCGATATTCTTCGGATCAAGTCGCCCGTGAATATGAACGTCTGTCCGAGGTTAATTGATGAAATATAATATCCCGATGCTCGATCTTTCTTCGCAATACCGATACATGAAAAGGGACATCGATAGTGCCCTAAAAAATTGCCTAAAGCACCAGCAATGGATCCTTGGCCCTGAAGTCAAGAAGCTGGAGGAGTCAATTGCTCAATATTTGAGAATTAAATTTTGTGTCGGGACATCGTCGGGTACAGAATCGCTCCTTATTGCATTACGGGCTCTCGCCTTAAAACGGTCCAACCAAGAGTATTTCACCCGCGCGCAAAAGATCATCACGACACCATTGACGTTCACCGCAACCGGCGACGCCATTTTGCGCTCCGGAGCAACGCCTGTCTTTGTTGACATTAACCCTAAAACATTCAACATTGATCCTCAAAGAATTCTGGAATACTTAAAAAATAACTCTAAAAATGTCGTTGGCATAATTCCGGTTCATCTTTACGGACGCGCCTGCGAAATGGATCAAATTCTTGCTATTGCAAAAGATTTCAACCTCTTTGTCGTTGAAGATGTCGCACAGGCCTTTGGCGGAACATGGAACGGAAAGAAGCTGGGCTCGCTGGGTGACCTTGGCAGTTTCAGTTTTTTCCCCAGCAAAAATTTAGGAGGATTCGGCGACGGCGGGATGGTCGCGACCAATGATCCGGACCTTGCCGAAATGGTTCGCATCCTGACCAAACACGGCGGCAAGGACAAAAACAACGCTGACCATATCGGCTACAATGCCCGGCTGGATACGATTCAAGCCGCTATCCTGCTGGTCAAACTAAAATATATTAATGAATTCAACAAAAAACGCGTTGCGATTGCTAAAATATATCAAATGGAATTAGCCGATTGCGATGGATTGATATTGCCGGCGATAACGCCTAGTCATGTTTTCCATCAATACACCCTGCGAGTGGTGAACAATAAACGAAAGCACCTGCAAGAATACCTTGCGGCGAAGGGCATCAGCACCATGATTTATTATCCTGTTTTGCTTCCCAAAATGTCACTGTTTCAGAAAATCGGTGAGCAGGCAGATGCATTGGCCTCAGCCGAAATGGTTTCTTCCGAGATTCTAAGTTTACCGATAGAGCCTCTTTTTTCAAAAAAGGAAATAATACACATTTGCCGCTCAATCCGGACAGGCCTGAAGAGACATAATGGAAAATAACACATCACTTTTCATGAACATACAGTGTGACATCTGCGGGCAGATAGGAGAATGGACAAAACTGTTTGATGTCCCTGGATCTGATTATAAAACGCAGTACGCTATCCTGAGCTGCTCATCGTGCCAAGTCAAAAAAACACACCCGTTTCCAGAAGACATTGCGTCTCTTTATAAAACAAATTTTTATAATCAAAAACAAAACAGGCTATTTTCTTATTGCAAAGGATTACTGATACAAATGGAAATTAATCGGATCACTCGATCAATACCCTGCCGGGATTTCTTAGATCTTGGCAGCGGGTCAGGCGAATTCAGCCGCCATCTGTATCGGAAAGGATATTCAGTGATCTGCGCAGATGCAGGGGCGCAACGGCCATATTATATTAAAACCATTGATGAGCTCTTATACTGCCCCTTTGATTTTGACCAATACACTTTTCAAAACAATCCGCCGCTGGAAGGGAAAGGAGTCATCCTGCGTCATGTTTTGGAACACATAAAAAATCCCCGAGCACTGCTCGAACGCCTCGTTCAAAAAAAGATAAAATATTTTTATATTGCTGTGCCAAATACAGAATGCCTGGAAAAAAAGGTATTCGGGCCCTACGACAGCTTGTGGTATGCGCCGTATCATTTATGGCATTTTAACAAAGGATCCCTGATGAAACTCTTTAATAAAACCGGGATTTCTGTTATGGCAACCGGATGCGATACGATCCCGACAATTTTGGGATGCATATGGCATTATCTACTGGCACATCGATGCCCCGATTTCTTGGTCAAAATATTTGAGCCAACCGGCGCTAAAATTATCTTTTCGAGCCCGTTAAATTTATTTTTTAGAAACAACGTCGTCTGGATTATTGGCAAAGTAAAATGACAAAAATAAAAAATAGAAAATCATATTTTATCCATGCAAGCTCCCATGTCGAGGCAGGGGCAAAAATAGGACAAGGGACAAAAATCTGGTATTTCTGCCATGTCAGGGAAGGCGCGAAGATCGGCAGAAACTGCAACATAGGACAAAACGTTTTTATCGATAAAAATGTATCGGTCGGCAACGGCGTGAAGATCCAGAATAATGTTTCCGTTTATACCGGAGTGACGATCGAGGATGATGTTTTTTGCGGGCCGTCGTGCGTGTTTACGAACGTCGTTAACCCGCGCGCGTTCATTGAGCGTAAGGACGAATTCCGCCCAACGCTGGTCAAAAAAGGCGCAACTATCGGAGCTAATGCGACGATCATCTGCGGGGTCACTATCGGCCGTTACGCCTTTGTCGGGGCCGGGGCGGTGGTGAAAAGCGACGTTCTAGATCATGCCATGGTTGCCGGTATCCCGTCGAAGCAGAAAGGTTGGGTATGTACCTGCGGGAAAAGCTCAAAAACGAGAAAGGGAATCTTGTGTTCGGATTGTAAAAAGCAGCTATGAACGAATTAATTATAGAGCCCAATAAATCAGCCAAAAGATCCTGGCAGGAACTCTGGAGTTACCGCGAGTTGTTTTTCTTCTTAGCTTGGCGGGATATTCTGGTACGCTACAAGCAGACCGTGATCGGGATTGCCTGGAGCATTTTGCGTCCGTTGTTAACCATGATCGTCTTTTCTATTGTCTTTAATAAGATCGCGAACCTTCAATCGGGGGACATTCCTTACCCAATCTTTGTCTTTGCCGCCATGCTCCCGTGGCAATTCTTCAGCAATACGGTCAGCGAGAGCAGCGATTCCCTGATTACCGATGCCAATTTAATTTCAAAGGTATATTTCCCGCGCATTATTATCCCGACGACAGGAATGGTTGTGAGCCTCATCGATTTTATAATTTCATTCGGCATTTTGACGTTGTTGATGATGTGGTACAAATATCTGCCCGGCATTCAAATTATTTTTCTCCCGGCATTCTTACTCCTGGCAATCTTGATTTCGCTAGGGATCGGTTATTTTATTTCTGCCTTGAATGTTAAATTCCGCGACTTTCGTTATGTGATCCCTTTTGTTGTGCAGTTTGGATTGTATATCTCTCCGGTTGGGTTTAGCAGCGAACTGATCCCATCCCAATGGCGGCTGTGGTATTACCTTAATCCCATGTCGGGGGTGATCGACGGCTTTCGCTGGTCGATTTTCGGGGGTCAAGCTGAACTTTTTATTCCCGGCCTGATCCTCTCGGTTGCTGTTACTTTAATTTTATTTATCCTGGGTACTAACTTTTTTATTAAAACTGAACGTAAATTCGCCGATATTATTTAATGAGCTACATAATTAAAGTTGAAAACTTAGGAAAAAAGTATACGATTGGCCATCAACGTAAAGAGCGTTACGCCACTTTGCGGGACACTCTGGCCCATCAGGCACGCGGACTATGGCAGCGCCTATCCCATCCCCTATCCCCAAATAAAGAGGACATCAACCTTGAAGGACTCTGGGCGCTCAAGAATATTAATTTTGAAGTTAACCCGGGTGACCGTCTCGGCATTATCGGCCGTAATGGCGCA
>CAYING010000043.1:0-16070 GCA_964364715.1 uncultured Planctomycetales bacterium | reverse complement strand
CGATCGTAATATCATTATCCTTGATCATCTTACCCATCAACTCGACATCATTTTTCTGCCAGACCCGCCGGTAAAGTTCAAAGAATTTCGCTCCGTACACCTCCGTACGTCCGTCGATAAAGACCTTGATATCCGGATAACAGCGGCCGACCAGGTACGCCCCGGAATTGAATTCATTCAGGATATTCCCCTGGACCTTCATATCTACCAAGAAATCAACCGCCTTGGTCGGATAGTTGCGCAGAGAAATCCCGTCTGATTCACTCTTGAGCTCCATCTTATCGTAATCAAAATAGGTGCTGCTGATGCGGAACAGCCCGAAATTGAGCATCCAAAATGCCAGGGCAAATTTTAATATCGCCGCGCTGATGTATTGAAATTTCTTATAGGTGAACCGGATCGGCGAAATTTCGTGGAAGGAAACCGTAATGACGTTCGTGACCGTCACGAGATATGCCGCCACCCCGAAATAAACGATATTGCGCAAAGCAGCCAGCGAAAAGCCCAGGAAGATCAGCCAGAAAATAAAAACACCGATATCAATCTTCCGGCGGTTGAAAATAAAACTATACGCGGAGAGAATGATAATGGCCTTGAAATACGGGAGATTTTGCAGATCCCCTAAACTTGCCCGGGTGATGGGCCGCTGCAGCTCCTGAATATAATCAAAAAAAACTCTGGATTCCCCTGAGATCTGCAGAAAAACACTGATCGGATACCACGCCCCCTGGAATGTCATCGGATTGATAAAACTTGCCAAGATGGTCAAAAAGAAAATAACACCCAAACGGTTATATTCTTCATCCGTCAACCGTCCGACCTTATTCCATTCCCAGGGAAGCTTGACCGTGCGCTTGCTCCATTCCGCCAAGATCGCGATCAAAACAAAAAGCGGCCCAAAAAAGAAAAAGCCGTGCATATTGCTCCAAAGAATCTGGACAGCGACGATCGCGTAAACAGCCCAACGTTTATCAATGTGCAGCGAAAGAATAAAAATATACAGGACAAAAAACAGCAGGCTGAACAGATCCGGCCGCATGGTGAGCCGCGTCTGATAAAGGAGCAGGACGAGCAACAAGCTAAAGATGGTCATAAACTGCTTTTCTGAGTTGTACCCCAAAAGAAGCAGCAGCAAAAATGTAAAAAAGACAACAATAACCTGCATCCAGATCAGGCCGTCCGCGCCCCAGCCCTGATACAAAATATAGACCAGGACCTGAAAAAGCCATTCGTGATTGACCCAGAGCGTTCCGGCCACCGTATGCGAAAGGATATCCACGCCGGGGACATAAAAATTTTGGACAATAAATCTCCCTACCCCGATATGAAGCCAGATGTCCAGGTCCTTCACTTCCACATGGCTGGAAATGGTCAAAACACCGAATAACACGCCGATGGCCAATAATCCAAAGGCCTTACTGACCCTTCTCCAAAAAAGATCGCTCATAGGTTAGATAGCATTCAGATTTTTAACGGCCATATCCGATTTTTCTTTTACCTTAACATCGTCCGGGGAAATCGCCAAACTTTTTTCAAAAATCTGCTGAGCCAAAGGATATTGCTGATCCTCGAGAAGTATATCGCCGATCCCGGCTAGATCATCCAAATGCAAACGGCCCACCGTACCGAGGGCAGGGATCATTTTTTCTAATGCGGAATACTCTTTCGTCTTGGCATACACCCGCGCTAAAAGAACAAGCGCATAGGCATTATCCGGATCACCGTTAAGAACGATTTTCGCCTGTTCGGCGGCCTGTCCAAAATTATTTTGCGCTTCAAAAGTCAAGGCCAAATGATACCGCACTTCCAGATCCCCCGAGGCAAGGAGCTTCGCAGCCCGCAGATATTCAAAAGCCTTCTGATAGTCGCCCTTTCGATGAAAAACCTGGCCGATAATTTTACGCGCCTCCATATTATTCGGCATCACCCGCAATGCCTCATAGCCTTCCGCCAAGGCCTGATCATACAGCCCCATCGAGAAAAATGAATATGCCCGGTTGGTGTTTCGGTAAGGCTCGACATTGCGCAGACGGATACGCGCCAGATCATTCCTTAAGACCTCCAGCCTCGCCGGGTCGATGCTGAATTTGGCTATCAGTTCTTTATTCGCCGGAACTTTACGCAAGAACACCAGCGCGTCATAATTAAAATACACCAACGCCCAATCTTCATTTTGGAATAAATGCGAAACCAGGCGCATCGGAGCCGGCGCATAGACGGTTCCCAGGAATGCTCCGGTTAATTGATATTTTTCAGTCAACTCTTTAAAAATTTTTTCATCGCCGCGCCAAGCCAGGTCATGCTGCTCAAAAAATCGCGAGCCGTACACCTCGGTCCGTCCGTCGATGAATACCTTGATGCTGGGGAAACAGCGTCCAACTAAAAAAGCGCCGGAATTAAAATCGTTAAAAAAATTCCCCTGAATATTATTCTCCACCAAAAAATCCGCGGCCTTGTGCGGAAAATTACGCTGCGAGACGCCGCCGAACTCACTTTTTCGCTCATAGGTGTCAAAATCAAAATAACCGTTGTAGGAGACCCTTTGGCCGTAACCCAGCATTTGAGAAGCAACGGCGAACTGCACGACAACCGCTAAGGTCAGCCTGAACCACGCCGGGAAAGCTGCCCGCGGGTAAATATCTTTCCAGGATAAATGCGCGCAATTCTCAACGATCACGAGGACAGCGATAAACCCAAAATAAATCATATTGCGGATGGCCGTTGCCGAAAAGAAAAAGAACACAATCCAGAGAATAACCAGCGAAATATTGACCTTGCGGTAATTTAAAATAAAACTGAGCAAGGACGCGAAAATCAAAATCTTATAATGCGGATAACTGTTGAACGAAAGCAGCGTGCCCCAGCTCAACGGCCTCGAAAGCTCGAGAATCTTGTCAAAAAAAATATTCGATTCCCCAAAAAAATCAAAAAAAATCTTCAGCGGATAAAGCAGGCCTTTCACACCGTACGGATTCACCAGGCACGCCAAGACGCTCACACCCAAAAGGAGATGCAACCGCTGATAATCTTTTTCCTTAAATTTTCCGGACTGGCTCATCCCGAGCGGCAATTTCCATCGGCGTTTCATCCATTCCCCGCCCCACACAAGCGCGACCAAGAACGGCCCCCAGATGAAAAAACCGTGGATGTTTGTCCACAATACCTGAACGACAAAAACAATACCCAACGCCCATCGTGAAGAAATAAATCGAAAAAGAACATGAAAGTAAATAATTAAAAAAAACAGGCTAAAGAGATCCGGGCGCACCGTAAAGCGGTCTTGATATACATACAACAGCCAATACAGCGGCACCACGACCAGCCAGAGCTTTTCGTTCCGGTAAATCAAGAAAAGAAAAAGAGCGAACGTTATAAAAACGATGCCCATCTGCATGGTGATGAGCGCATCCATCCCGCCCAGGTTATGCACCCAATACACAATGAGTTGAAAAAGCCATTCATGGTTGATCCACGGTTGGCCTGCCACAGCGCAGGAGATCACATCCACCGCCGGAACGGTCTTGGCCGCAGCAATAAATTTTCCCATCCCGACATGCAGCCACAGATCCAAGTCCTTGATCTCGATGTTCGACAGGAGCCCCAGCAAACCGAACATGATCCCCAAGGTCACGTAACCGATGACCTGATTTATTTTCTTTAAAAAGTTTTCCAACATTCCTCCCTCAACTGTTAACGGCCTTATACTCCATCGCTGCGGTCAAAAGTTCGCGCGTGTAAGGATGCTCCGGGCGCGTCAAAACTTTCTCCGCCGGGCCGATCTCAACGATCTTTCCCTGATACATTACGGCGATGCGGTGGCTGATTTTTTTAACGACGCGCAGATTGTGCGAAATAAAAAGATACGTCAGCGAAAATTTCCGCTGAAGATCTTTCAGCAGTTTCAAAATTTGTTCCTGCACCAAAACATCCAGCGAAGACGTAGCCTCATCCAGAATCAAAAGCTTCGGATTAAGCATCAAGGCCCGCGCGATCGCGATGCGCTGGCGCTCTCCGCCGCTGAATTCATGCGGATACCTCTCCAGGATATCGGCCGGCAGCTGAACCGCGCTCAACAATTCTTGCATACGGTTCACGCGTTTTGAAACACTTTGATAATTTTCTTTATCCAGGGTAAATGCCTCCTCAAGGATATTGCGCACGGGCCAGCGGGGGTCCAAACTGCTGTAAGGGTCCTGAAAAACCATTTGCAGGTTCTTGCGGACGATCTTTCCGCCTTCCATCATAACCTCTCCGCTGTCGCACGGATATAACCCCACAATGAGCCGCGCCAGTGTCGTCTTCCCGCAGCCGGATTCTCCGACGATACTTAAATTCTCTCCGGTCGATATGTGAAAACTGACATCGTCTACCGCCCGGACAAAATCCGGCGACTTTTGAAAAACCCCCTTGGGGCGGGCAAAATACTTTTTTAAATTCCTGGCCTCTAAAAGCATTATTGAAACGCCTCCATCAATTGCCTGGTGAACGGATGCCGCGGATGCGACAGAACCTCTTTGGTATTCCCGGATTCGACCACGGCCCCTTTCGACAAAACCGCCACTTCATCCGCCAAATGCGCGACCACCCCCAGATCATGCGTGATCAAAAGGATCGTCATGCCGAATTCACTCTTAAGTTTGCGGAACAATTCCATGATCCGCGCCTGCAGGGTCACGTCCATATTACTCGTCGGCTCATCCGCAATGATCAATTTGGGCGAGGCGGCGATCGCCTGAGCGATCATCGCGCGCTGACGCATCCCGCCGCTTAACTGATGGGGAAAACTTTCCGCGACACGTTTAGGCTCTGCGATCCCCGCTTTGTTCAAAAGTTCCAAAATTCGTTCCTGCCTTTGCCGCTGTGATAAATCGGTATGATAGACGAGCACCTCTTCTATCTGTTTACCGATGCGAAACAACGGATTAAAGGCATACAACGGCTCCTGAAAGATCATACTGATCTCTTTGCCGCGAACCCGTCGGATCTCCTCAGGAGCCAACTCCAGAAGATCGCGCCCTTCAAAAATAATTTTCCCCTGCGTAACAGTCAGCGCCGGAGCGAGCAATCTTAAAACAGCGAGGCCGGTCGTTGTTTTCCCGCTGCCGGACCCTCCGACGAGAGCGACGATCTTCTTGGCCGGAACTTTGAAGCTAAAATTTTGAACAATGGCCCGCTCCCCCTGATCGGCTTTCAAGGCCACGGTCAAATTCTGAATATTTAAAATTTCCCAGTTCATACGGTAGGCTGCTCTCCTTTAAGCATCGGGTCCAACGCATCCCGAAGCGCATCTCCCGCCACATTAAAACAGATCACCGTTAGAAAAATAAACACCCCCGGCAGAAGGATCCACGGCGCGAATTTGATGACGACGATCCCCATCGCTTCGGACAATAAATTTCCCCAGCTCGGGATCGGGTCTTGGATTCCAAGCCCGATCAAGCTTAACGCTGCCTCCCCCAAAATGTATCCCGGAATACTGAGCATAATTGCGACGATCGAATAGGAGAGCGTGTGCGGCAGGATATGTTTAGAAATGATGGCGATATCCGAAGCTCCCATGGTCTTCGCGGCAAGAACATAATCGCGCTCTTTCAACGAAATGCTCATCCCGCGGATCACCCGCGCCAAACTCGCCCATCCGATAAAAGACAAGATCACAACGACTGATAAATAGATCTGCAGAGAATTAAAACTATCCGGGACTGCCGACCGCAGCGCGAGCATCAAATAAAATCCCGGCACCATCATGAACATTTCACAGAACCGCATAATGATGTTGTCCAGTTTCCCGCCGTAATACCCGGAGATCCCGCCGACCAGCAAACCCAACGAAAAGGAAATCAAAACGCCGATCAGACCGATCGATAACGACACCCTGGCTCCGTACAAAATCCGCGATAAAAGATCTCTCCCCCGCGAATCCGCCCCCCAGAGAAACACACGGCCGGAATTTCCCACCCCGAATAAATGCCGGTCCGCCGGGACAAACCCTAACAACCTATACTTATCCCCTTCCACAAACAGCCGGAATGAATATTGCCGAGACTTATCTTCGGCGTAAATCCGCTGATGATATTCATTAAAAGTCAATTTCACCGCATAAACAAAAGGCGGTTGAATGCGGCCTTCTTCATCACGGAAATGGATCTTTGCCGGCGGGGCATAAGAGAACAAACGGTCTTCATTATCGTAGGAATACGGTGAAAAAAAATCCGCAAAGATCGCAGCCGTATACAAAATCCCAAGAACGATCAAACACCACTTCGCGATACGATTTTTCCGGAAATCGCGAAAGGCAATTTGCATCCGGCTCAACGGTCTATATTCTTTACTCATAGCGGATCCTCGGATCAGACCACGCCAAAAGAATATCGGCGATCAAATTCCCGATCAAAAGCAAAATCCCGCCCATCAGCATACTCGACATAACGAGATACACATCTTTGGCCCGGACCGCTGTCAGCATCATCGAACCCACCCCGGGCCAGTTACAGATAATTTCCGTCAAGGCAGCCCCGCCCAGAAGCCCGGAAAGTTCATATCCGAAAAGCGTGATCAGCGGATTGACCGCGTTACGCAGCGCGTGCGAATAGATCACGCGGGTTTCCGGCAAACCCTTTGCCCGGGCGGAAAGGATATACTGCTGACGCAGAACATCGAGCATATTCCCGCGCATAATTCTCTGCAGGGCCGCGATCGAACCGAGCGAGATCACGAGCGTCGGGATGATGAGGTGTTTTCCTAAATCCAGAATTTTACCGATTGGCGATAAATCATCGAACACTGCGCTGCGCATTCCGCCGAGCGGCAGGATCCCCCACTGGCTGGCCGCGTACAACAAAAGCATGGCCAAAAAGAAACTCGGCACCGATAAGCTCGCAAAAGAAAAAAGCGACAGCAAACGTTCCGGCAAACGGTTGCGGTTCAACGCCGCCCAAATGCCCAGCGGGATCGCCACCGCCCAGGTAAATATCAAACTCGCCAATGACAGGATAAATGTATTCCACAAGCGGCTGGATAAAAGTGTCAAAACCGGGACGTTATAAAAAAATGAGTAACCTAATTCCAAACGGAATATATTCCCGACCCAATGGAAATATTGTTCCAATACGGGCCGATCGAGATGGTACATTTGTTCATACCGGGCAATCGTTTCCGGAGAGATCTGCGGGTTCAATTTCAGCGAGTCAAAGAAATTCCCCGGCGTCAGCTGCATCAGAAAAAAAGTGAGCAAAGACATCGCGAACAGAAGCGGAATGGCGACCAGGACCCGGTGGATAATGTATTTAATCATTTGCGGTACTCTTCCTTGATGATGATCTCTTCCAGATTATGAAAAACCCCGCCGTAAGCGCTGGGCTTTAAATTCTCGAATTTATTACGGACAGCATAGATGGCACTGTTTAAAACCGTATAGATGACCGGCAGCTGTTCGGCCACGATCCGCTGCGATTCGTCGTAAAGTTTTTTCCGCTTATTCTCATCCAGCTCCTCACTTCCGAGGTTAAAGATCTCGTCCATCCGTTTTTCCCACGCGGTCGCCGGTGACTTCTGCTGCGGATGCCAAAGATGAAGCTGGCCGCTTGAGGCCCAAACATTTTTCCCAAAATGCGGCTCCACTCCCCCGGTCAAACCCAGCACGATTGCGTCCCAATCAAAACTCGCGTTCAATTTCTGGACGATGCTGTTGAATTCTAACCCCAAAAAATTGACTTTCATACCCAGTTTTTGTAAATCGTGCCGGATGATCGCGGCGATCTGCATACGCTCGGTCGAACCGGAATTCGTGGACAGATTGAACTGCACAATATGACCGTCACTATCTTCGATCCATCCGTCGCCGTCACGGTCCGAAAAACCGGCCTTGGCCAAGATCTCACGTGCCTTGTTCAAACCGTAGTCATACATAGCCACGTCCGGATAATAAAAAAATCCCGAACTGGGGCTCATCGACGAATGCTGCGGGTAGCCTAATCCGTCCATGACGATCTCGATGATCTGCTGTTTATCGATCGCGTGGGCGACCGCCCGGCGGAAATCCAGATTGGTAAACCATTTCAATTTGACCGGGTCCACAAACGTTTTTTTTGTCTCCGGGTTAACACCCGAATTCTGGTTAAAGACAATAAAATTCGTCCCGAACGCCGGGCCGGAATCGTACAACGTGAAATTTTTTTTACTTTCCAAAGGCTTGAGCAGTTTATAATCCATCCCGCGCAGGCTGAAATAATCCAGCTCACCGTCGAAAAACTTCAGCAAAGCCGTATCCGCGTTCTGAACGATCAGATAAATCTGCTTTTTGATATACGGCAGCGAATTCCCTTCGGGGGACTTTTTCCAATACCGGGGGTTCCGCTCAAAAACCAGCCGCTCGCCGGGGCGATACTCGGTCAGCATATATGCGCCTGTCCCGATGATCTCCTTCGGGTCCGTATCGATCCCCCAGGTAAAGGTAAATTTTTTCTCTTTGACTGATTGCTCCAACTTGTGCTTCGGAAGGATCGCCTGGCTCATCCCGCTTAAGAACGGAGCGAATTTTACCGGCAGGATGAATTTTACGGTATAGTCATCGACCTTTTCAACTTGGAATATCTTTCCTTCAAGTGTGTAAATATCACGGGCAGAACTGGGGATATCGGGATTATAGATCAAGTCATTGAACGTAAAGGCCACGTCATCTGCCGTGAACGACTCCCCGTCCGACCAGACAACGTCCTTCCGCAAAAAAAACGTCCATTCCAAACCGTCCGGACTGACCGTCCAGCGCTCGGCGAGATTCGGTTCCGGTTTCAGGGTAAAAACGTTCATCCGGGTCAGGCCTTCAAAGATCTGGTCCGTAACCATGCTCGTTGACGTTTCCTTGGCCATAATGTCGTTGAAGGATTTGGGATCTGAGGTCGTGGCGAGCACCAATTGCCCGCCGTAAGGATTTTGAGCGGCAAGGCAGGGTCGTGCGGTGACGAAAGAAAGGGAGCAGAGAAAAAAGAGAATTGTGTTACGAAAAGGTATCCGCAGAATCGAAAAGTCGATAGGCTTTGGAGTCATTACAATGATGACCCAGGGGGGTTTTCCTCTATCCAATTACTGAACCGCGTTGGCCGTAACGGTCTCAGATGTTGCCGCCGGTATGCCTGCAGCCGGATCGACATCCGTCGGGATAGAGATTTTTTGCGGCATAAGGGATTTTTCTTTCTTGCTGGACATAAACGCAAGGCTTAAGCACGTCACCAGATAAAAAGCCGCCAGGACCGATGTTGTTTTAACTAAAAAGGAGTTGGTTTTCGCGCCGAACATCGCTTCCGCCGAAGCAAAACCTTCCGTTAAACCGCCGCCGCGGCCGGACTGCATCAAAATGATCGTCGCAATAAAGATACACACCACTACATGAATAAAAATCAAAAAACCCATGTCACCCTCACAATTTTATTTTTTGCTGAAATTTTGGCAAGAATTCTTAACGATCTTCACGAAAGAATCGTGCTGAAGGCTTGCTCCCCCGACCAACGCTCCGTCGATATCTTCCTGAGCGATCAATTCCGCCGTATTTTCCGGTTTAACGCTGCCGCCGTATTGGATGCGGATATTGGCCGCTGTTTCGCTGCCGAACATCTTCGCCAGGATCCCGCGGATAAATTTATGAACCTCCTGCGCCTGCTGCGGGGTCGCTGTCTTCCCGGTCCCGATCGCCCACACCGGCTCATACGCCAGGACCATCTTTTCCATTTCCTTGACGGTGAATTGAGCGAGCGATTCTTCACACTGCTGCTGAATAACGGAAAATGTTTTATTGGCCTCGCGCTCCTGTAAAGTTTCTCCGACGCACACGATCGGGGTCAATCCCCACTTGAGGGCAGATTTAATTCTTTTATTGACGGTCTGGTTGGTCTCGCCGAAAAATTGACGGCGTTCCGAATGGCCGATAATGACATACTGAGCACCGACATCTTTGAGCATCGGCGCGGAAACCTCCCCGGTAAACGCCCCGGAATCTTCCCAATACACATTCTGCGCGCCCAGGCCGATATTCGAATCGGTCAACACTTCCCGCGCATCGGAAAGCGCGACGAACGGCGGGCAAACGACAATATCCACTTCCGTAATATCACCCAAGTCCCGTTTAAAACCGGTCACCAGGTCAATCGCTTCCAACGCTGTTTTATTCAATTTCCAATTTCCCGCAATGATCACTTTTCGCATGATTGTATCCTTTAACGTTAAACCCGAGCAGATCTTTTACTTTGAAGAGCCGCAATGCCGGGCAGTTCCTTTCCTTCCAAATATTCAAGCGAAGCGCCGCCGCCGGTTGAGATGTGCGTCATTTTATCATCCAGGCCGAATTTGCTCACCGCAGCCGCGGAATCCCCGCCGCCGATGATCGTCATCACACCCTTAAGGCCGGCCAAATGCTGAGCAACGTCCTTTGTCCCGGCCGCATAGGCATCAATCTCAAATACACCGACAGGACCATTCCAGATGACTGTTTTAGCTTTGGACAAAATATCCTTAAAACGCTTACGGGTTTCGGGCCCGATATCCAAACTCTCCCAGCCGTCGGGAATGTCTTTGACGGTTTTTAAAGTATCTGTCGCATCAAAATTCTTGACGATACAAAAATCCGAGGTCAATTCGATATGAACATTGGCCTTCTTGGCTTTTTCCAAAAGACTCCTGGCAACATCGACCTTTTCCGGGTCCAGCTTGGAGTTGCCGATGTTTTTGCCCATGGCCTTTAAAAAAGTAAAGGCCATCCCGCCGCCGATCAGGATAGAATCTGCTTTTTTCAGAAGATTTTCTATCAGCATGATCTTATCTGAAACCTTTGCCCCTCCCAGAATAACGACCATCGGGCGTTTCGGGCTATTGACAGCTTCCCCTAAATATTTAAGTTCCCTCTCGATAAGAAATCCGGCAACAGCCGGTAAAAATTTCGCGATGCCCTCGGTCGAAGCGTGAGCGCGGTGAGCGGTTCCAAAGGCGTCATTGACATAAATGTCCGCCAAAGCAGCCAACTGTTTGGCAAATTCCGGGTTATTCTTCTCTTCTTCTTTATGAAAACGAAGATTTTCCAGTAAAACGACTTTTTCTTTTGACTGATCGATCTTTTGTTTAACCGCAGCCCCGACACATTCGTCCAGTTTCAAGACCTTCTCACCCAAAAGCTTTTCGAGCTGTTTGGCTATAGGCGTCAGGCGCAAATTCTCGACCACCTGTCCATCCGGACGGCCTAAATGGCTCATCAAGATCACTTTTGAGGCACCCTGCTTAAGAAGATACTGAATGGTCGGGAGGGCTTCCTTGATACGGCGGTCATCGGTAATGTTAAGGCTCTTGTCCAAGGGAACGTTAAAGTCAACGCGGACAACAACTTTCTTTCCTTTAAATGTAACATCCTGAATCGTTTGCTTATCCATAACTCACCCTTTCAAATAAATTTAAAAAAAAATGATACCTCATTATAGCCAAGCTTAAAAATTTGTCAATCTTTGGGCATAACGATTAATTCTTAACTCCCCCGAGGCGCTGGGCAGCTACCAATATCCCTATAATGACCCACAAAAAATTTCCCAGCTGAACTGAATAGAGTGCCGTATCAACAGATATATGCACCAAAAAACCAGTTAACCCGGCCAATATCCCGGCTGAAACAGCGTATAAAAATTGATCATCGATCTTCTGCATATGACAGCACGCATTGCGATAAACCGCCCCAATGATCCATAAAAATGCCAATAAACCCAAAATTCCAATCTCCGAGGCCATCTGCAGATAGCAATTATGCGCATACCCTCCCTGGTTGATCTTTCGCTCAACCGCGACATTGCTATAAGTATTTAATCCTGTCCCTAAAACGGGCGACTCCTTGATCATCAACAATGTTTGATGCCAAAATTTGATGCGGCCCATTCCCCCGAATTCACTGATACGTTCAATCTGACGGTTGATTGTATCCATAAAAGATTTTTCAACACTATGAACGCTCTTTTGCGAGGAAACACTGTCCGACAGCATCGACACATTCCGGATCGTTTCAATCCGCGGGATAAAAATAAACCAGAAAATTACCCCAAGCCCCAAAAAGATCGGGATCAATCTTCTGAATTTCAATGCCAAAAACAGTAATGCCGCAAAAGCCCCTATCCACGCTCCCCGGGAAAGTGTCAACCCCAAGCAGACAAAGATCAGCAAAACCAAAAAAAACAAAAGAGACCGGCAAGACCAAGAACATTCCTTCCCCGATCTCTCACATTTCCTCTCGCTGAAATATGAATGAGGAGCCCCGTACAGCAAAAATATTCCCAGCAATAACGGGAATACCACCACCAAATACGAACCGAAATCATTGGGATGCTTGAACGTGGCCGTGACGCGGCCGTCCATCAAAGGGTGGCCGTAAACCAAGGATTTACCGGTCATTAACTGAACAATGCTGTCCACCCCCATCATCGACGCCGAAACAAGAAAGATAATGATAAAAATCTGCAGCTGCTTTCGGGTCTTAAACCCTTCAATAAAATTAAAATAGAGGTACGTGCCCTGAAGCAATTTAAAAAAGAACCCTTTCAAACTTAATTCCAGATTCTGGCTGAACGCGACGGACAAGACATTCATAAAAATAAAAATGCCGATCGGCCAGCTCAAGCAGCTCGTCTCGGGTTTATACGCCTGTAGAAACAACCATATCTTGCCACCAATGCCGGTTTGAACTGACTGATTTTTCTGGATGGCTTGATAAAAAACAAAACCTCGCTTAACAAAGAACGCCACCAAAGCCGTACTGGCGAAGATCTCGACCATGGCGATCGAGATCGGCAGAAAATAAATCAGCGCATAAAATGCGAAACGGATGATCCTGTCACAGTTATCAAGAATTTTCGGATAATTCATTTTAACTAAGGCCGATCTGCTCTTTATACCAATGGATCGTTTTTTTGAGCCCTTCATCAAATTCTACGCGGGCTTTAAAGCCGAATTCTTTCTTCGCCAAAGAGACATCCAGTCTCCGCCGGGGCTGGCCATCGGGCTTGGTTTTATCCCAAACGATTTTTCCTTTGAAGCCGGTCAATCGTACAATAAGCTGTGTTAGATCTTTGATCGATATTTCCATTCCGGAGCCCAGGTTAACCGGTTCGGATCTATTGTATTTTTCTGCGGCCATAACGATCCCCTTGGCCGCATCATCAACATATAAGAATTCTCTCGTAGGCTTCCCTGTTCCCCAGACCGTGATGAACCTGTCACCGGCCTTGACGGCATCGCAGCATTTTTTGATAAGCGCAGGAATGACATGGGAACTCTCGGACGAAAAATTATCTCCGGGGCCGTAAAGATTTACCGGCAAAAGAAAGATCGAATTATATCCATATTGCTGACGATACGCCTGCGCTTGGACCAACAGCATTTTCTTGGCAAGTCCGTAAGGCGCGTTGGTTTCTTCAGGATATCCGTTCCACAGATCCTTTTCCTGAAAAGGAACCTTGGTGAATTTAGGATAAGAACAGATCGTGCCGATCGAAACAAACTTTTCAACGCCGGAAAGCCTGGCCTGTTCCAAAAGCTGTGCGCCCATCATGAGGTTATCGTAAAAGAATGTGGCGGGGTTTTCAAGATTCGCGCCGATACCGCCGACGGAAGCGGCCAAGTGGATGATCAAATGGGGCTTTGTCTCGGCCAAAAGTTTTTTTATGGCAGAGGCATCTCTGAGATCAAATTCTTTTTTGCGGGGCACAACTATATTCCGGCAACCGCGCTTTGCAAGCTCTGCAGTTACCACTCTTCCCAAGAAACCGGCGCCGCCGGTCACAATGACTCGCTTATTTTCCCAGAACTTCATTTTCCGCGAAGTCTTCCGTGTGTGCCGTGCAGCTGACGGGAAATCAATTCCATATCCGCCTCGACCATCATGCGCACCAATTGCTTAAAATTAACCTTTGGTTTCCACTTAAGTATTTTTCGGGCCTTACGGTTATCGCCGATCAAAAAGTCAACCTCGGTGGGACGAAAATACCTCTTGTCGATTTCAACATACTTTTTCCAATTCAATCCGGCATAATCAAAAGCAGCTTCAAGAAATTCCCGGACGGAGTGCGTTTCGCCGGTCGCGATCACATAATCGTCGGCCTTGGGCTGCTGCATCATCAGCCACATCGCCTCGACATAATCACCGGCAAAACCCCAGTCGCGCTTAGCATCAAGATTCCCGAGATACAATTTCTTCTGCACCCCCTGTTTGATCCTGGCCGCGGCCAGGGTGATCTTGCGGGTGACGAAGGTTTCACCCCGACGGGGAGATTCGTGGTTGAACAAGATCCCGTTACAGGCGAACATATCGTAGGCCTCCCGGTAATTCACCGTCATCCAGTAAGAATAAACTTTAGCGGCGCCGTAAGGACTGCGCGGATAAAAGGGCGTTTTTTCGCTCTGGGGGATCTCCCGGACATTACCGAACATCTCAGAACTGGAGGCTTGATAAAATTTTGTTTTGATGCCGGAATCGCGGATCGCTTCCAAAAGACGGGTGGTCCCCAACGCCGTGATTTCCGCGGTATATTCCGGGATCTCAAAACTGACCTTCACATGGCTTTGGGCGCCGAGGTTATAGATTTCATCCGGCTTGATCGTCTTGATTATTCTGTTTAAAGAACTGGCGTCGTTAAGATCTCCATAAACCAACCTTAAACGGACATCTTTTTCGTGCAGATCTTTATAAAGATGATCCAGCCTGCCCGTATTAAACGAACTGGACCGGCGGATAAGCCCAAACACTCTATAGCCTTTAGCTAAAAGAAGTTCGGAAAGATAGGAACCGTCTTGACCGGTGATCCCGGTGATAAGGGCGACTTTGGTGGAAGTCATATAAATAAGCCTAGTATAAATTATTACGCTAGGCTTACTTTATATCACAAAGGCCGTCCTCTTTCAACAACCGTGCCAAAGAAATCGAAAGCCCGGCAGTCGCCCAGAAATAAGAAGATAACTGAAGAGAGTAAAAATGAGTGTCAAAAAAACTATGGATCAAGAATGCGGCGATCCCTGCCAGCATTCCGGCAAGGACCGCTCGTGCGTTTCCCTTGTTCCCTGGTCGTAAGATCACAACAACCAGGCTTTGAACAACACAAAAAAATATCCATACAAATGCCAGGAAACCCAAAACACCCGCTTCGACAAGCATTTGGAGATAACAATTATGCGCATAAACCGGAGACATAGCCGCCCACCCGCTCTTGCCCCCTTCCTGCCAATGATACTGCTTACGGTAATCCTGAAATTTCTTCATATACGTATTGATCCCGTGTCCCAAACACGGCCGCTCTTTGACCATCGCAAGGCTGTCCTCCCAGATCTGCACGCGCCAATTAGCTGAATCGGAAAGAGTGTTCGGCCCTATTTTCGGTAAAGAAACAGCCCCCGCCATGAACAAAATATATCCGATGAACAATCCCGCCGCGGCCAACACAGAACAAATTCGCAAGATCTTGCTTTTCAGCAATACCGGAATGATCGCGAGGCTGCTCAAACCCAGCGCGAGCCACGCCGCCCGGCACAATGAGATCGCCAATCCTCCCGCCGACAGAAAGACGATCGCTGAAATACCAAGCCGCTTTTTCCGATCAAACGGTACAAATAAAAATGAAGCAATGAATGGAACAAAAACCGCCAGATACGCGCCTAAACTATTGTTGTGTTTGAACCCCGCGGTCGCCCCCTCACTCGAGATCGGATGCCCCATAAAAATATCCCGCCCCGTCACATAGGTTTGTGAAAACGCGTCCAAAACCGTGGCCGAGGCCGTTACGATCCAGACATACAACGCTGTCCGGATCTGCTTCGCCGTCTGAAAAGCCTCCGCAAACAAATAAAAGATCGCAAACCATTCGACGATCTTTGTCAGCCAGGCATAAAGGGAATTACTCCAGCCGGGATTAAATAAGGCAGACGCAAACGTCACAACGAGAAAAACGCTGATCGGTTTATCTAACGGCGTCGAAACAGGTTTGAATGAGCCGAGGAATAATTTTACGCTGGATGTGTGGGGGGAGAGCTTGATCCGTGCAACAAAAATGAGCGACCTT
>CAYING010000042.1:0-16324 GCA_964364715.1 uncultured Planctomycetales bacterium | reverse complement strand
GAACTGGCGGATGTCAATGCCCGTTCGTTCCCCAAGGATTTTCAGGAGTTCAGCGAAGAATTGATCACCCGCATTAAAATGGAAGAAGAGTACCTTTTCCCGCTCCTCATGGAACTGCCTTGATGTTCCCCCCGGGTGGGGAGAAATCCGGATTGCATTCCAAAAGTCTTTTGTTATAATACAACACTATGAAGCGGATTATTCCATTCATCCTTCCATTCTTCTTGCTGACAAGTTCTGCAGGATGTTCTTTTTTCAAAAAAACAGCGGCCAATGTCATCGAAAGTCCCAAGATCATTTTTGGGTCTTCTACGCGGGCGCTTGAAGAAGCCCGAAAAGACGCGATCAGCAAGGCCTTTGCCTGCAGTTTTCAAGAATGCTTTGATGCCGTAGCCGCTATATCGCTTGACTCCGAGGTCAAGATCGAAACTCCCGAGGAGAAAGCGCAGCGCGAAGAGAAAGAAGCCGAGCAGGAAGGGCTCTTCAAAGCGGTCGATCTTCTCGCCGATCAAGGCTTCAAGATTTTCATTAAAAATCCGCGTAAGAAATTATTGGTTATTTACAACATTCCGGGCAGTGTTGACACGACCGAGGTCGGTGTGTTCTTTGTTCCGGCCGACGACAAGAAAGTTATCGTCGAGGTCTCCTCTCTAAGCACCCATGCCAAGCAAACCGCCGCACGGATCATTTTTGAAAAATTAGCCAAGCAGTACACCGAGGTCACGCAATGATCGAACATGAGCTTTTGTTTTTGGGCTTATTAATGGAAGGCCCGAAACACGGCTACGAGATCAAGCGTCAAATCGAGGAGGAGCTGTTTCCTTTTGTGGGCTTGAAGATCAAGTCGATCTATTATCCTCTCCGGAAGATGGAGCATCTCGGGCTGATCAACAAGGATGTCGGCCGTGAAGGGAAGTGGCCGGAAAAGTACGTTTACAGCATTACCGCCAAAGGAAAGAAGATCTTTGATCATTTGATCACGGAAAGTTTTATTTCGATCGAACGGCCGTATTTCAGCCTAGATCTTTCGCTCTATTTTCTTGATTATGTGGATAAAAAGATCGCTCAGCGCCGTTTGCGCGCCCGGGTGATCTTCCTCAAACGCATCAAACGCGATCTCGAAAATCTCAAGAAAGCCTCCAAATCCCCCAAAAAACACCTTGCCATCATCTTGGCGCATGATGTGGAATTGGTTGACGCCGAAATCAGCTCCATCTCCAAGCTCATCGAATTACTCAATTAAGTAAGTATACATATCACTTGACATTCCAGATTCTTATATTAAAATTAATCCAATCTAACTAGTAAAATTTTACTAGTTTCATTTTACCGCTAAAAATTTATTAGTTTCTAGTACCGTGTTACCTAAATTGTATTCAGAAGAACACGGTACAGTACTGCGTTCCCCTCTACAAAATTTAGGTAGCGCAGCACTAGGAGATGGGGAAATGGACGTTCGTCAAGTATTAGAAAAAAGCGCACAAAAGTACGCTCAAAAGCCTGCGTTTATTTTTAAGGAACAGAAGATCTCGTTTGCGGATCTGAAGCAAAATGTCTTTAAATTAGCGAATGCGCTAAAGACGCAAGGTGTCGCTAAAGGCGACAAAGTGGCGATTTATCTGCCGAACGGGCCGGAATATGCGTATTCCTATCTGGCCTGTTTTTGTTTAGGCGCAGTTGCGGTTCCGCTCGATTATATGCTCAAGAGCGATGAGCTGGTTTCGTGCATGAGCCATTCAGAAGTGAAGGTTGTGATCGCCCGGTTCAAGCCGGATGTTTCGGCGGATGAATTGAAGAAGGCGGTCGGCTCATTGAAAACAATTCTTGCGTGGGGTGAAGCGCCGGCCGGGACGATTTCCTATGAGGATCAAGTCGCGAAGGCAGCCGAGAGCCTCTCGCCGGTTATTATCAGTGATAACGATCCGGCGCTGATTATGTACACGTCAGGAACGACCGGAAAACCCAAAGGAATTTTGTTGACCTATAAACATCTCGACGGCTCTCCGGAAGCAATGAAACATTTTGTTGATCTTTCCGATCGTGATATTAAATTATCTGCCATCCCTTTAAGCCATATCGCCGGCCTTATCTATATTCAAAATTGCATTCTTTTCGGCATTACCCTTATCATTATGGAACGGTTCAATCCGTTTGAATTCCTTAAAAATATCACGCAATACCGCGTCACGTGTTTCCATATTGTTCCTGCCATGTACACCGCGATCCTGACGATGAAGGAGATTGAAAAATTTGATCTTTCATCGCTGCGCTGGGTCGTCGTGTTCGGCGCGCCGAGCTCGCCGGAAGTTTTTGAAAGATTTCATAAATATTGCCCGAACGCAAAATTGTTGAACGGCTGGGGGATGACCGAGACCTGCCCTCCCAACACGGTTACGCCGATGGGGAGTTCCAATATTGCGAGTATCGGAAAGCCGTCGCCGAATTGCAAGATCAGGATCGTGGATGATGCCGGAAAAGAAGTCGCCGCCGGACAGATCGGCGAGATCACGATCAGCGGGTGGATCATTATGCAGGAATATTATAAGGATCCTCAGTTGACCGCGGAGACGATCCGAAACGGCTGGCTTTATACGGGCGATTTGGGGAGATCGGATGCCGACGGATTTTTTTACATCATTGGCCGCAAAAAGGAAATGATCAAGGTGGCGGGGCAGATCGTTTTTGCGCCGGAAGTGGAAGCCGCGCTTCATAAGCATGAGGGGATTGCCGAGGTCGCGGTTATCGGCGTTCCTGATGGTTTGCGCGGGGAAGCGGTGAAGGCTTTTGTGACGCTCAAAGAAGGTATAAAGATTTCAGCCGAGGATGTCCGCTATTTTGCCAAAGACCACCTGGCGAATTTTAAGGTCCCGCATTCCGTTGAGATCAGGGATGTCCTGCCGAAGAACAGGACAGGAAAGATTGATAAGGAATTATTAAAAGGTTCGCAGGGTCACCACGACACCAGGTAAATCTAGTTTTAAACTGGTGACTGGTGACTTGGTGATCTGGTGACTTTAACGAAAGGAAAAAATATGGCAAGGATGCAAAGAGAAGTACATTTAACCGGCCGCGATTTAATGGGTATGGTTCAGCTTCGCCCGGAAGATGTGGGTAAGTATGCGCTGGTTCCGGGCCCGCGCGAACGCGCCGACGCGATCGTTAAAAAGCTTGAAAATCCGATCAAAAATTTTTCGTTTATGGAATATACCATGCACACCGGGACATTTAACGGCATTAAGGTGACTGCGATTAACGGCGGACGATTTGCGGCCGACACCGGTATCACGACCGAGATTCTTTGCAACGCCAAGGTCAAAGCTATGATCCGTTTGGGCAGCTGCGGATCTTTAAGCGATAAGATCAAGGTCGGAGATCTGGTCGTCGCAAGTACGGCGCTTTCCGGTGAAGGGGTTACGCCTTATTACGTTGATGAGCATTTTAAAATTCAGTCGGACCGTGAACTGACTAATCAGTTGGTCGAAATCGCCAAGGCTTCGGGCTTGAATGTCCACGTCGGGAAAGTCTGGTCGACGGACGCGATTTTACGAGAGACCAAGGAAGTCGTTAACAAGGTGATCGATCAGGGCGCGGTTGCGGTCGATATGGTCTCGTCGGCATTTTTGACCATTTGCCAGACGTATAAGATCCCGGCGGCTGTCATTTTAGCGGTGAGCGATAACGTCGTCACCGGCGAGATGGGATTTTTAAATCCGGATTATTACATGGCCGAAGGATCGATGATCAACATCGCGTTTAATCTGATTAAGAAACTCGAAGGGGCCGCGGTACCCAGCAATGAGCAAAAGTAATCCTCAAATTCAGGAATCTCCTTTGTTTTGGCCAGCCCGTTTTGACGGCGCAGTCCTGCACGTCTTGGATGAGACGCTGATCCCGAAGAGGCTGCACTATATTAAAGTGAAGAGTGCCGGCGAAGCGGTCAAGGTGATCCGTGAGATGAAGACCCGCGCGTTTGGCCAGTTTCTCGTCGTCCTGAATGCGTTTTTGCTGGAATTGGAGCGCGGCAAAGGTTTTTCCGCTGAAGCTTTGGTCGGTAAGATTGAAGAAACGGCGGAAGCGCTTAACAAAAGCCGTCCGACTTTTCCGTTTGCCGAAGTCACGTCGATCGTTGTCGCGTGGGCGAAAGCGGCTTTGGCAAAGGGCGAGGATGTTAAAGCATTTGTCAGTAAGAATATCCACGGCTATCTTCAGGAGATCCGTTACCGCCGTTTGGAGCGCGTACAAAAGATCGCGGATCTGATCAAAAATGGCGACAGCATTTTGACCCATTGCAACGTGAGCGGTGAGTTGGCCATGGCGGCAAAGATCTGCCAGCAGCAGAAAAAAAGGATTAATTTTTTCGCGACGGAAACCCGTCCGTATTTGCAGGGCGCCAAACTGACTTGTTGGGAACTTCAAAAAATGGGTGCGGACGTGACCTTGATCGCGGATAACGCGGTTGGTTCCGTGATGGCCGACAAGCTGGTCAATAAGGTGATCGTCGGGTCGGACTGCTCCTGCGCCAACGGTGATTTCGCCAACAAGATCGGCACGTATCAGATCGCGGTTTTGGCGAAAGAATTTGAGATACCGTTTTATGTTTTGACCCAGCCGTCGAACAAGATCCCGACCGGGGATGATATCCCGATCGAGATCCGCGATGAGAAAGAGCTTTTAACTTTTGAACGAAAACCGGTCACGAAGGCAAAGGTCAAAGGGTTTTATCCGGGATTCGATGTTGTCCCGCATCAATTGATCACGGAAACGGTGGCGATCAATGCCGGACAATAAAAATATTATTCTGATCCACGGTGTCGTGAATCCTTCGCTGTTAGATATGTTAAAAGAACGCGGAGAGGCTAATTTTTATATTTTGGAAGGCCGTCCCACATTGACAGCGGCGAATGTTCTTTCCAAGGAATTGAATAAGCGCCAGATCACACCGACGCTAATAGCCGACAATATGGCAGGATTTTTATTCAAACGGAATTTGTTGAAAGAAGTTTGGTTGGCCTGTCAGACCGAAGAAGACGAGGGCGCTGTGTGCGTCATCGGTTCGCTGATCTTGGGGGTTTTGGGAAAACGCCACGGCGTTCCGGTGTACACGTATCCGGCGTCGGCAAAAGGCAAGATGATGGGAAAACAAACTGACATTTTAAGTTTTAACGGTGTGCGCGTCGCCCCGAAGGGCATCAAAGGATACGTTCCTTTGGCCGAGTGGGTGCCGGCGCGATACATTTCAAAGGCTCACGGCAATGGAAAATATTGAAAATTTAAAGCGCGACATCATCGCGATCGGCCGAATTCTCTGGGAAAAAGACCTGGCGAGCGGTTTTAACGGCAATATCAGCGTGCGCATCGATGACGAACGCATCCTTTTGACCGGGCATGGAACATGTTTGGGGATCTTGCTTGAAAAAGATATTCTGCTGATGAAGCTTTCCGGCGATCTTTTGGAAGAGGGGAAGGTCTCGACCGAGAATCTGCTTCACACCGAGATCTATAGAAATTTTTCTGATGCCAAAGCAGTCATTCACACGCATACGACGTACACTAACGCGTTTTTTTTAGAAAACGATGTGCTGGAGCCGAGGATCTTTGAATCAAAATTTTATTTGGGTAATGTTAAGGCTGTCCCGCAAACAACTCCGGCGGTCACGGATGCCGCGCCGGTGATCGGGCAACTGAAAACCAATAACATCACGATCCTGAAGAATCATGGTGTAGTGGCGATGGGGAAAAATTTATTCGATTGTTTTGTGCTGATTCAGTGTTTGGAAGAAGCGGTCAAGGTCGACGCGATTAGCCGGTTGTATACGGGTCACAAGGTCAAAAGGTCAAAAGGTCAAAAGGAAAAGCCTGCCAATAAGACTGCGACAAAGAAATACAAATTATTTTCCGAAGAGCAGATCGATGAGATCGTGCGGATCGTTAACGCCGATAAAGCGTTGAGCGAAATGGGCGTTAAGACGAATATGACCATGGACTTGGCCGTGCAGCTTAACGAGACGGGAAAAACATACAGTTTTTCGTTTGAACAGGGACAGATCAAAAAAGTTACCAATGATACGAATGCTGAATTTCTGATCTCGGCGCCGGAGAATGTCTGGCGCGCGGTTTTTAACCGGGAGATTGATCCGTTCGTGGCGACGACCCAAAAGAAAATGAACCTGCGCGGGGATTTCGCGAAGATTTCAAAATGGTACGCGCCGTGCAGCCGTATTTTTCAATTGTGGCAGCTTGTTCCCGTTGAATAACGGGAACAAGCGTCCCAGTTACCTTAATTTATTTAGAAAGAGTGGGACAGCAGGTTCCCGGTGGAATAATGAAGGTTTCGACTGAAATGCAACAATTTGATTTATTTATTGACGGACAGTTTCACTCAGCCGGTCAGGGAAAATATTTTGACAGTATTAATCCTTCAAACGGCGAAGCGTTTGCCCGGGTGGCGGACGCGTCGCTTTCGGACATGCAGAAGGCAATTTCCGCCGCGCGGCGGAAATTTGAAAGTGGCGAATGGTCGGGCCGGTCGGTCAAAGAACGCGGAAAATATTTAGTTAAGCTCGCCGAGCTTATCCGTGCGAATGCAAAAATTCTAGCTGACTTGGAAACGCTCAGCACCGGAAAGACGACCAAGCAATCGACGTTCATCGATGTCCCGACGTGCGCGGATACGTTTGAGTATTTTGGAAATTTGTTAGAGAATATTTTAAAACCGGAAGTTAATCCGGTTTCTGCCCCGGTCAAAAGTGTCACGCTGCGCGAGCCGATGGGGGTTGTGGGATGCATCATTCCGTGGAACTATCCGCTGATTATGGCGGCCTGGAAAATAGCGCCGGCGTTGATCGCGGGCAACACGATCGTTTTTAAACCGTCCCGTCAGGCAAGCGTTTCAATTTTAAAATTGGCGCAGCTGATTCAAGAGTCCGGAATTCCAGCCGGTGTTGTGAATGTCGTCACAAGCGCTGACCATAACGTTACGGAAGAATTGCTCAAGAGCCTGGGGGTGAATATGGTGAGTTTTACCGGCGGGACAGAAACCGGGAAGAGGCTCATGGAATTGGCCTCCGGGACTGTTAAGAAGATTTCCCTGGAATTGGGCGGCAAATCACCCAGCATCGTTTTGGCGGATTGTGATATGGAAGCGGCAGTGGGCGGAATTATGTCGTCGATCTTTATGAATCAAGGTCAGATGTGCACCGCCGGTTCGCGTTTATTAGTTGAAGATAAAATCCATGATGAGTTTGTCGCGAAACTTGTTGAGAAGACAAAGAAATTAAAGATCGGCCCGGCCACGAATTATGATGCAGATTTTGGTCCGGTCGTCAGTAAAGAGCAGCGCGATAAGATAAAATGTTTTGTTGATTTGGGTCCGATGGAAGGGGCCAGGCTTGTTTGCGGCGGCGATATCCCGACCGGCGGAGATCTGGATAAGGGGTTTTACATTGAGCCGACGATCTTCACCCACGCCAAAAATTCGATGCGGATCGCGCAGGAAGAGATCTTTGGGCCGGTATTAGTTGTTATGAAATTTTCTTCGATCGATGAAGCGATTCGGATCGCGAACGATTCGAAATACGGCCTCGCGGCAACGATCTGGTCGAAAGATATTGAGAAGGCTAAACGCATCGCGACGAAGATCCAGTCAGGGGTCGTGTGGATCAACACCTACGGCGGATTTTATAACGAAGCGTCTTTCGGCGGATATAAGCAAAGCGGGTCCGGACGGGAGTTGGGGAAAGAGGGGGTTTTAGAATATACACAATCGAAGCATGTTTGTATCGACCAGACGCCCGGCGGGAAACCGCTCGTGTGTTCATGGTTCTGACTGATGGGCCCGGGAAAGGCGTTTGTATTTTTCATCACAATGATCGCATCAAGATATAAGAAAATGCTCAATCAAAGGAGAAAATAATGAAAGTTTTATTCTTAACACCGCCGTTGAAAGCTTGGGATTCGCACGGAAATCATAAGGCCTGCAACCAAATGCATGCTCAGCTGGCCGCTTATCTTCGCGAGAAAAAACTGGCTGATGTTGTCGCTTTAGACAGCCGCGCTTTGGATATGGGCTGGGATCAGATGCTGAATTGGGTGAAGGAGAATAAACCGGATATGGTTTTTGTCGGTGAGCTTTTACACTCGACTTGTGGCGCCGCGGTCATCGGATACTTCAATGACGGCTTAAAGATGATCAAGGACGCGATGCCGAACGTGATCACGGTTGCCGGCGGGTTGTGGTATTCCGGCGATTATGAACGCCAAATGAGATTAAATCCGTGGATCGATTACATCATGATCGGGGAAGCGGAATTAACCATGGAAGATCTTTTGGTGAATTTAAAGACTAAAACATCCGCCCATGGCGGATCCGCCTCAGGCGGAAAAAATGAACGCGATATTCCGGGGCTGGTTTCCCGCAAGGATAGAGATACGATCGTCGTCGGTCCGCACCGCGATCTTATCCCTGACCTGAATGTTCTTCCGATGCCGGCGTATGATCTTTTCCCGATGGATAAATATGTTGGGCATACGTACTGGAAACCGTTCGCGGAGCTGATGACCTCGCGCGGATGCCCGGGGAAATGCCATTTCTGTTATGAATGGGCGCTGTATGACAGCCGGACCGCGGTGCAGGATTTTACATCGTGGCGGGGTTTGAAAGGTACACGTATCGTGGATGAATTAGACATCTTGGAAAAACAATACGGTATTAAGACCATCGTTTTTCAAGATGATGCGTTCAATACCGATACCAAGGCCATGATCGAATTCTGCGAAGAAAAATTGAAACGCGGGAACAAAATTGATTGGGTCTGTTTGGGCCGGGCTGATCAGTGGATCAGTCAGCATGATATTTTACCGTTGATGAAAAAAGCCGGTTTGTTTCTGGCCTTGACCGGTGTTGAGGTCGAGGACGATATGACCTTGGCCAAACAGGGGAAAGGGGTCACGATCGACCAGATCAAGACCACCATTAAGATCCTTCGGGAAAATAATATTGGGAGCGTGGGAACGGTCTTGGTCGGTTTGAAGGACGATGACGAAGCCAAGATCAAACGCCGCCTTCAGATCGCTGATGAGATCGATCCGGATATTTTCGCGCTTGATTATCTGACGCCTGTCCCGAATTCTCCGGATTGGCGATACGGGATCAAAAAGGGCTGGTTCGATCCGGATAAGATCGATCTGAAGACTTGGGACTTTCAGCACCCGGTCGTTCCGACGGACCATTTAACCGTTGAAGAGGTCGGCCGTTTGGGCGCCTGGTGTATGCGAGAGTATTATTCCAAACCGGAGAGAATTCACCGCATCTTCACCAGCGATTATGATCAAAAAGTGAAACTTTGCGTGAGGGATTTTATGAGCAATATCGCAAAGTGGGAAGCCAATTCCCGTACGCCTGCCGTGTCCGGCGTGCAGAAATAGCGCGGGGGAACAATGTCCGATATTCAAACACAATTGAAATGGGAAGCTGAGTCGCTGGAGAAATTCAACACGATGATCCGCAAGATCCCGCTTTTTCACCGGGAAATAGCCAAACAGGTCGTGATCAAGAAGGCTCTTCTGAACGCCCAGCAGCGCGGCTCGGATCAAGTGGAAGAGTCCGATATTGTTAAAGCGTTTTTTTCCGAAGTGCCGAAGGCGTTTTACAGCTTGATGATCCGCTTGTTCGATGAAGTCGGTTTTAATTACCGCGAACATGAACCGAAATAGGGGTTCGAAAGATGACAGCATTTTTTACAAAACAGCCGGCGAAATTAAAGGAAAAGATCATCCACCAATTCGTCTTTGTGGAAGTCCCGGCTGAAGTCGTGTGGCCGGAATTCATCCGCTGGGCGGACACCGCGTGGTGGCCGAAGGATTGTCATCTCAAGGTTTTGAGCCGGACGTCGGATGAACCGAATGTCGGCGTCCGTTACCGCCAGACGCTGGCTAAACCGATGTCTCCGAAATGGGACCCGCTGGCTCCGCACTGGGAAATGGAAATCACGAAGTTTATCCCGCAACAGACGATCGAGCGGACTTTTGTGCGCGGCCCGCTTAAAGGATACGAGAACATTCAATTTGAATGGCGGTATAACGGAACGCGCATTGATTATGAGCTTCACTACCGGGTCAATGGCTTGCATAATAAATTTTTCTGGACGCTGGCGAGCGAAAAATTGTACAGCCAAAGTATGAAATTGATCCTGGAAAGTTTTAAGCGTTACATAACAAAATTTTATAAAGAACAAAATTCAAGGAAATTGGACGGCGGATAATATGCAGCGCATTGCGGTAATAGGCGCCGGCGCGATCGGTTCGGTCGTGGCGGCAAATTTAACCAAGGCCGGAGTGGATGTGGCGCTGATCGGCCGTCAGGGCCAGGTGGATGCGGTCAATAAGAACGGCTTGGTCGTCAAAAAATTTGACGGACAGGAAACTATCCGTGTTAAAGCGTTGCCTAAGCTCGATAAAGAATACGATTTGGTGATTTTTACCGTCAAGACGCAGGATATTGAGGATGCTTATCAAGCCAACCATCAATGCCTCCCGGTCACGACAAATATCTTGACCACACAAAACGGCGTGCAGGCGGACAATCTGCTGAGCAGTCATATTGAACCGGAAAGAATTATCAGCAGCATTGTGATGTTCGGTGCGACGTATACAAAGCCCGGGGAAGTAACCTATAATTTCCCGGGGGATTGGATCATCGGAAAACCTTTTAGCGCGAATGACCTTCGTGTTGCCGAGGCGGAGGAAGTTTTGAAGAAGGCTTTTCCGGTTGTCGTGACCGGCGAGATCGCCGGGATGAAATGGCTTAAACTTTTTGTGAATTTTAATAATTGTATCCCCGCTCTTGTGGGAAAATCCATGCAGGAAACGTTCAGCGATCTCGATCTCTGCCGCTTGAGCATTTTTTTACTGAGAGAAGGTGTGGAGATCGTGTGGAAAGCGAAGATCGAAGTGGCGTCGCTGCCGCAGTTCCCAGTTGACCGGATCTTAGGGTTGTCTTCGATGCCGATCGAGCAGGCCGCCGGGATCATTAACAAAACGTTGACGACGTTAAGCAAGGAACCGCTGTATGGTTCCATTCTGCAAAGTATCATGCGTAAGAAGCCTAGCGAGATCGATTTTATCAATGGGGAAGTGACGCATTTGGCGAAGAGTATCGGCCTGGAATCACCGCTGAACCGCAAAGTGGTCGACCTGGTGCACCGGGTTGAACGAGAGGAGAAATTTTTCTCGATACAGGACATTAAAAAAGAGTTCGCGCTTAATTAAAAACAGGAGAGCATATGAAAACTGCCGGAACGAGTTCAAAATTATCATCGTGGATCCCGGAATATTGGAATGACACTCAGCGCGAGGTGTGGAACTGCCTCGAGACGCATTGGGACCATTTGATCAATAAGCGCGTGGATGAGTTCATCAAATTCATTCATCCGGACATGATTGGTTATGGCCACGAAAGCCCGATTCCCGTCGACCGTCCGTGGCTGGAGAAGTGGGTGGGTTTCTGGACGAAAAGCACTAATATTGCCATTTGCGAACTGCGTCCGATCCAGATAAAAATGCACGGCGATATCGCGATCCTGCAGTATTTTATTTTTACCGTTGAGATCAATGCCGAAGGCGGCAAGCGCGTCATCCGTCGCTACACAATGACATGGAAGAAAACACCCGAACGCTGGGTCGTGATCGCCAGCCATAATAATTTGATGAATGAGAATTTAAAGGACTAAATTCGAAAAGGAAATATGTCTATGGCCAGACGAGTTGTGGTCACTGGGGTTGGAATAATTTCCCCTAATGGTATCGGTAAAGAAGCCTGTTGGAAAAGCATGATCAACGGTGTTTCGGCAGTTCGCCGGGTCACGGAGTTCGATGTGTCGCTATTCAATACGAAGATCGCGGCGCAGGTACACGACTTTGATCCGGTCAAACTCGGGCTGACCCGTGAAGAAGATATGCGGATGGACCGGTATGTTCAGTTCGCGATGGTCGCGGCCCGTATGGCCTTGGAAGATTCCGGGATCGATCTTAAGAAAGTTGACCGGGACCGGATGGGAGTTTCTTTAGCGAATGCCATTTGCGGAACCAAGTATATGGAAGAAGAGTTTGCCTTGGTCACGGACAGCGGGAAAAATCCGATCGACCCTTCGATCGTGCGGCCGGACCTTTATGACGCGTCGATGTTCAATACGCCCTCGAGTGAGATCGCGGCCAAGTATGGTTTGCACGGGATCTGCAATACGATTTCAACCGGATGCACCGCCGGGACTGATTCCGTCGGATTTTCTTTTGAAGCGATCCAGGGCGGCGAAGCAGATATCATGATCACCGGCGCCTCAGAAGCGCCGATCACGCCGATCACTTTTGGCGCATTCGATACGGTCAATGTTCTTTCCGCCCGGAATGACGAACCGGAAAAAGCATCTCGCCCTTTTGATGCCAAAAGAAACGGCTTTGTTATTTCCGAAGGCGCCGGACTCTTGGTCGTCGAGGAATTGGAGCATGCGAAGAAGCGCGGGGCGAGAATTTATTGTGAAATTGTCGGATTCGGGACCACCAATAACGCCTATCATATGACCGATCTTCCGCCGGAAGGGGACGCGAAGGCAGAATGCATCCGTTTAGCCCTTGAGGACGCCGGCGTAAAGCCTGAACAGATTGATTATATTAATGCCCACGGTTCCTCGACTCGGCAGAATGATGTTTTTGAAACAAACGCTTATAAAATGGTTTTCGGCAAGCATGCCTATAAAGTTCCGATCAGTTCGCTAAAGTCGATGATCGGCCATCCCTTGGCCGGAGCGAATGGTATTGAGCTGGCCATCGGCTCGATGATCTTTGAACGAAATATCCTGCCGCCGACGATCAATCAGGAAAATTCAGACCCGGAATGCGATCTGGATTATATTCCGAATAAATCACGTGAAAAGAAAGTCAACTATATGTTGAAGACGAGCAGCGGTTTCTCCGGAATCCACTCGGCGATGGTTTTGAAGAGGTTTAATTAATATGAAAAAGGTTTGGGTTCATAAAAGTAACAGTTTTAAGGAGGCGGAGAAATTTGATCGAAAATTTTGGCGCCAAGCCGGAAGCCATGCTCGTTTTTCGGCTGCATTCGAAATACTTAAAGATTATATAAAAATGAAAGGGAAAGATGCAAGTTCACTCAGATTACGAAGATCTATTCAAAACATTGAACGCTTATCGCATTAAATATCTTGTGATCGGGGCTTATGCGGTCATGTATTATGCTAAGCCGCGTTACACGAAAGACATTGATATTTGGATTATGCCTGAAATAAACGACATCGATAAAATTTATGAAGCGTTGAAGAAATTTGGCGCGCCGCTTAAGGGAATAAAACCGGAAAATTTTACCGATAGACAGATGATTTTGCAGATAGGAATTGCGCCGGTGAGGATTGACATTTTATTAAAGGTTCCCGGAATATCTTTTCCGTCCGCTTGGCGTCGTAAAAAAAGAATCCGCTATGGTCAGACACCAATTTATATTTTAGGGAAAAAAGATTTAATTGCGACTAAGAAAGAAGCTGGACGGCCACAGGATAAAATTGATCTCGAGTATTTAAAAGATTGAGTGAATATAAGCAATGGTTTTGAAGAGGTTTAAGTAATGTCGAACGAAGTCAAAATTATTCTATATTCTTGTTTAATTGTTTTGGGTTCGTCAATGGCATCGTTTAGTCTCGGGATGTGTTGGGCAAAGTTGAATGTGTTAGCTCGAGGAGGTATTTTTATTCTCACATTCGTCTTGACATGGCGGGGTATGATTTTAGTAAATAAATTAAATAGGAAAAAATAATGGAAAAAATAGCGATCACAGGTTTAGGCATAGTTTCCCCCAGCGGGATGGACAAAAGAAAATTCTGGTCCAATGTTTCACGCGGGCGCTCGGCCGTCGAAAAGATCACGCGCTTTGACGCTTCAAAATATCCGTCGCACGTTGCCGGCCATGTTCACGAGCTCGACGCGTACAGCAATGTTTCTTCGCGGCTTTTGAAAAAGATCGACCTCTTCGCGCATATGGCGTTAGTCGCGTCCGAAATGGCGATCCAGGACGCGAATCTGGATATGTCGCAGGAAGATTTGAAACGTGCCGGGATCTTTATGGGCAATGCCATCGGCGGCTGGCTGTATGCCGAAACAGAATTGCGTGATCTTTATCTCGAGGGAAGGGAAGGCGTGAGCCCGTTTATGGCCTCCGCCTGGTTTCCGGCAGCGCCGCAGGGACAGGTCTCGATCCATTACGGCATTAAAGGGTACAGCAAGACGATCGTCTCGGACCGGGCGAGTTCTTTGATGGCGATCGCGTATGCCGCCAAGAATTTAGGCCGCGGGAAGAATGATTTCATTATAGCCGGCGGGATGGAAGCGCCGGTCACGCCTTACGCGCTTTTATGCTGTAATACTTCCGGAATGCTGACAATAAAGAATGATTCGCCGGCGTCTGCGTACAAGCCGTTCGATAAAAATCGTGATGGTTTTGCGATCGCCGAAGGAGCAGGAATTTTGACCTTGGAAGGGCAGGAACGGGTTCAAAAACGTAACGCGCGCGTGTATGCGAATATTGTCGGGTTTGGGACCACGACCGATGCGGTTGACCGGATCAACCCGGCTGGGGACGGGGTTCAATTAGCCAGGGCAATTACCATGGCGCTGAAAGACGCGAAATTGGAACCTCCCCAGATCGATTATGTTTGTTTGGATGGTGCCGGAACAAAACTCGGTGATGTCAGCGAAACCAAAGCGATCAAGCAGGTTTTCGACGGATATTCCAAAAAGATCCCGATGTCTGCGCCTAAATCGGTTTTCGGGAATATGCTGGGCGCCAGCGGCGCACTGGATGTGATCACGACCGTTCTGGCGATGGAGCATAAATTGGTCCCGCCGACGATCAACCTGACGACGCCGGACCCGGAATGCGATCTGAATTATTGCGCGAATAAAGCCCAGGAGAAAGAAATTAAAAACGCGCTTGTCATTAACCGCGGGCGCGGCGGTATTAACGCGGTCATTGTGCTACAAAAGTCTTGAAGTCGTCCTTTAACCCCGCAGGGGGAAAAGGATGCTGTTTTAGTATTGCAAAAAGTTTTAACGAATGGAGGAGACAATGTCAACACAGAATCAAACGAATACAGGATTAGAAGATAAGGTAAAGGAAATTTTTCAAAAAGTCCTCGATATCAAACCGAGCGAGATCGTTCCTGGCGCCAAACTGGATGAATCATTAGGAATCGATTCAACGGAATTGGTTGAAATTTCGGTTGCTTTGAAAAAAATATTGGGTGTTCCGCTTGCTGACAGCGAAATTAAAAAGACGCATTCTTTTAATGATATTGTGAATATTTTGAGATCAAAAGGTATAAATTAAGAGAAGCTTGATGACGATCATTGACCTCAGTTTGCCCATTGACGATACCCTCGTCGAGACTCATGACGCCAAGATCGACCGTATTACGCATGCGGACGGTGTGGAGCATTTCAATTGGGTGGTGATGAATAAGCAGCCCGGCGGCGGGGCCCGGTTTAAGGCCGGCGAGCGTGTCGCGACCAAGGAAGAGATCCCGGACGGTGAAATGCTGTCCTTGGAGATCGTGCATTCGTCCGTCCATATGGGAACGCATGTTGATGCGCCGTTCCATTATGGGAGTACCTGCGAAGGAAAACCTGCCAAGCAGATCATGGATGTGCCGCTTGAGTGGTGTTACGGCCCGGGCGTGCGTTTGGATTTTACGCATTTGAAATTTCCGCAGTCGATCGGCAAGAACGAAGTCGAAGAGGCGCTGAAAAAGATCAATTATAAGATCAAGCCGATGGATATTGTTTTGCTGTACACAGGCGGCGATAAGCTTTTGGGAACGGATGATTATGTAAATAAATATGTTGGTTGCACGCCGGATGCGATCGAATATTTGTTGGACCGCGGCGTAAAAATGATGGGGATCGACACGATCGGTTTGGACCGGCCGTGTTTTTTAATGTTCAAAGAATTTTTATCGACCAAGGATAAGTCCAAGATCTGGCCGTCGCATTTTCTGGGCCGCCGGCGGGAATATTGTCATATGGAACGTCTGGGGAATCTTGGCGCGATCCCGAAAGATTTTGGTTTCACGGTCTCATGCTTACCGGTCAAGGTTCGTAACGCCGGGGCGGGTTGGGCGAGAGTGGTAGCGATAATTAGTTAGAAGAGATATTTATGAATCTCGATGAAGGGAGAAAATAGGTCATACACGAAATTGCGTTGTCATTAACGCATTGTATGAATTATTTTTTTAAAGAGTTAATTTGTCTAAAGCTTAGTTAAAAT
>CAYING010000041.1:0-16399 GCA_964364715.1 uncultured Planctomycetales bacterium | reverse complement strand
AGTGCCCGTGAGAAAATAGCTTAGGCAGAGCAGTTGTTTTCGGTGTATACTTTAAGTGAAGCAAAACTGATGGAGGCTTACCCATGACCCGTTTAAAGATATTGGTTGTTGATGATAAAAAAGTGATCGGCGACCTCTTCGATTTTACCCTCGGGTACAGCGGCCATATTATCACCGTTCTGGATAACCCCAAAGACGCTCTCAATGCCGTTAGAGACAATGAATTTGATATCGCTTTTCTGGATATCGTGATGCCGGAAAAAGACGGGGTGGAACTTCTGCAAGAACTCCGCTTGATAGCGCCTAAATTACCGGTCATTATGATGAGCGGTTATTCTGTCGAGGATAAAAAGATCAAAGCCCGGGAGTTGGGGGCGATTACCTGCCTTAAGAAACCCTTCGAGATCGACGACGTTAAACGCGTCATCAAAGCCGCTATCGGAAAAGACGTATAAAAGTCAAAAAGTCAAACGTTAAAAGGTCAAAAGTTATTATTAGTTTTTACATTTGACCTTTTGCTCTTTTGACTTTTTGACCTATTTCTTCGGTTTATAAACGTGAGTCGCGTGGCCGAAGAACATCTCAGCCGATTCCATGATCGTTTCAGATGTGGTGGGATGAGGGTGGATGCTTAATTTAATGTCGCTTACGACTGAACCCATTTCAACCGCCAAAACCCCTTCCGAAATTAGCTCTCCGGCGCCGACACCGGCGATCGCCACTCCTAATATACGCTGAGTTTCCGGGTCGATGATCAATTTGGTAAGCCCGTCGGTACGGTTTAAAGTGATCGCCCGTCCCGAAGCGCCCCAGGGAAATTTAACGACCTCCACGGTAAGTCCTTGTTTCTCGGCGTCAGATTCGGTCAGACCGCACCAGGCAATTTCAGGGTCGGTGAAAACAACCGCCGGGATAGCTTTAGGTTCGAAGGCAACTTTGTGTCCGGCGATTGCGGCGACAGCGACACGGCCTTCGTGCGACGCTTTATGCGCCAGCATCGGATCTCCGGCGATATCGCCGATGGCATAGATCTTCGGGTCGGTTGTCCGGCGCTGGCCGTCGATCGTAACAAAGTCGCGCTCGTTGACCTGCACTTTGGTGTTCTCCAAACCTAATCCTTTGGAATTTGGACGCCGGCCGATGGCGACCAGGGCTTTATCGTATTCTTCCGACGATGATTTACCTTCCTTGTCTTCAAAGGTAATCTTAATGCTGCGGCCGGTGTCTTCCATTTTGATCACTTTGGTTTCAAGTTTGATGTCGGTGAATTTTGAACGTAAACGTTTTTCGAGGATCCTGGACAGATCGCGGTCGCAGCCGGGCAAAATACCTGCGGTCATTTCCACGACGGAAACGGAACTGCCAAGTTCACAGTAAACAGTACCTAATTCCAATCCGATGTAGCCGCCGCCGACCACAAGGAGTTTTTGCGGGACGTTTTCCAAAGCCAAAGCTGACGTGGAATCCAAGACCCGCGGTGATTTCGGCGCAAAGGGAAGGGCGATCGGCGATGATCCGGTCGCGAGCACGGCATGATCAAACGTTAAAGTTGTTTCGCTGCCGTCGGCTTTTTTGATTTTGACCGTGCCGGAATCGACGAAGGCCGCCTGCCCCTGAATAAAATTGATCTTACGCTGTTTGCAGAGCTGGCCCAGCCCGCCGGTCAATTGATTAACGACGCTTTCTTTCCAAGAGCGCACTTTATTGATATCGATCTTCGGTGCGGCAAATTCCACGCCTAAGTCTTTGGCTTCTTTGGAATCGGAGATGACTTTGGCGACATGTAAAAGGGCTTTGGAAGGGATGCATCCACGGAAAAGGCAGACACCGCCGGGATTTTTTTCCATATCCACAAGTGTGACATCCAGTTTAAGGTCGTTGGCATGAAACGCCGCAGCGTATCCGCCGGGCCCGCCGCCGATCACTAAGACTTGGGTATGTGTGTTCATTATTCTTCTTTCAAGTGACCTGTGACTTGTGACTCGTGACCAGGAACGGCAAATTAAAGTTTAGCGAGTCACCAGTCACGAGCGACGGGTCACTGTTTCTCTAAGTCCATTAAAAACGGCTCCTGAATGGCATCGCAGATCCAGCGTAGGAATCTGGCGCCGTCGGCGCCGTCGATCACGCGGTGGTCATAGGACAACGAAAGGGGGAGCATTAATCGCGGCGTGAATTGCCCGTTGTCGCCGTAGACCGGTTCCCATTGCCCGCGGGAAACGCCAAGGATAGCCACTTCCGGCCAATTGACGATCGGGGTAAAGTGCGTTCCGCCGATCCCGCCTAAGTTGGTTAGGGTGAAACACCCGCCGTGCATTTCTTCCAACGTTGTTTTCTTGGTGCGGGCGCGTTCGGCGATCCCGGTCAATTCATCGGCGATCTCGCGAATGCTTTTCTGGTCAACGTTCTTGACGACCGGGACCAGAAGCCCGCGGTCCGTATCCACTGCCACACCGATGTGATAATATTTTTTATAAATAACTTCGTTGGTGTTCATATCAATGCTGGTATTGAATTGCGGAAAAGTTTTCAAAGCAGACGCCATGACCTTCATCAAAAACGGCGTGATCGTGACTTTTTTATCTTTGGTCGAAACGCGTTTGCGCAGGCGTTCTAACTCCGTGATGTCGGCTTTGTCGAATTGGGTGACGTGCGGAATGGTTGTCCAGGCAAAGGTCAAATGTTCGGCGGTCTTGCGGCGGATATTGTTCATCGCTTTGCGTTCAACTTCGCCCCATTTGGAAAAATCCGGTAACGGCTGCTGCGCAACACTTGCGCCGCCGCGGGCGACAGCGCCGGTGTTTAAGGCCTTGGCAAAAGCCTTCACATCCTGCATGGAAATACGCCCGCTCGGGCCGGTCCCGGGAACTTGAGAAATGTCGATACCGATCTCACGGGCAAAGGCGCGCACCGACGGCGCGGCCGGAACATCTTTGGCCGGTTTCGAAGGCTGGGCAACAGGAGATGGAGCAGCAGGCGGCGTAGAAATCGGCACGGGAGCTGGTTTTGAAACATCGGTTGCCGGTTGCGCGGCCGCAGGAGCGGACGCGGTTGCGCCTGCCGCAATCGTCATCACAACCTGTCCGACCAAAATCGCAATGCCTTCTTTAATAAAAATGTCTTTCACCACACCGGAAACAGGCGAGGGGACTTCGATCGAGGCCTTGTCTGTTTCGATTTCGATCAGTGTCTGCCCCTTGTTAACACTGGCGCCGCTTTCGACCGCGATACGGACAGCGGTCCCGCCTTTGATGTTCTCGCCTAATTCAGGTAATTTAAATTCGGTCAGCATTGTTTGGTCCTTATTTGTGGCTAGTGACTTGTGGCTTGTGACTTGAAACAGCATTTCCGAGTCACGAGTCACGAGCGACGAGTCACTGTCGTTATGAGATCATCGGATTCAGTTTATCCGGATTAATTTTTAATTCCTTGGCAGCTTTGTTCATTGTGTCGGCCGTGACCTTATTTTCTTTATGTAAGGAAGCAAGCGCGGCAAACACGATATGGCGGCTGTCCACTTCAAAGAAATCGCGCAAGGCCTCACGGCTTTCGCTGCGGCCGAATCCATCGGTTCCTAATGACGTGAGGCGTTTCGGGACCCATTTCGAAATACCGTCGGGCAAAGCCTTCATATTGTCCGAGGCAGCCACGAAGACGCCTTCTTCCCGGAATAAAGTTTGCGTTACGTAAGGAACTTTCTGCGGCTGGGTCGGGTTGAGAACGTTCCAGCGTTCAGCCGTCAACGCGTCGCGGCGAAGTTCATTATAACTGGTCACGCTCCATACATCGGTCGCGACGTGATATTTTTCTTCGAGGATTTTCTGAGCTTCAATGACTTGGTTCATGATCGCGCCGCTGCCGAATAAATGCGCGCGCAGTTTTTTGTCTTTGAGTTCGGAAGCCTTGAAACGGTATAACCCTTTGACGATGCCTTCTTTGACACCTTCGGGCATCGGAGGCATCGGATAATTTTCGTTGCCGACGCTTAAGTAGTAAAAAATACTTTCCTGTTTTTCATACATCCGGTGAATGCCGTCGCGGACGATGACCGCCAATTCATACGCAAAGGCCGGGTCATAAGCGGCACAGGTCGGAACTGAAGAGAGAAGAAGATGCGAATGCCCGTCCTGATGCTGCAGGCCTTCGCCGTTCAAAGTTGTACGTCCGGAGGTCGCGCCGACCAGGAATCCCCGGCAGCGCATATCTGCGGCGGCCCAGATAAGATCTCCAACGCGCTGCGGCCCGAACATCGAATAATAGGTGTAGAAGGGAATAGTGTTGATCCCTTGCGTCGAATAGGCGGTTCCGGCTGCGATAAAAGATGAGATGGCGCCGGCTTCATTGATGCCTTCTTCCAATATTTGGCCGTCGGTGGCTTCTTTGTAATAGATCAAACTGTCCGCATCGACCGGTTCATAAAGCTGGCCGATATGGGAATAGATCCCGCACTGACGGAATAATGCTTCCATCCCGAAAGTTCGGGCTTCGTCCGGGATGATCGGGACAATGAGTTTTCCGAGCTCAGCGTCTTTTAAGAGTTTGGAAAGGATGCGCACATAGACCATGGTGCTGGAAACTTCGCGGCCTTCGGTCCCTTTATAAAATTCTTCAAAGAGTTCTTCCGATGGAGGCTTAAGCGGCGTGCTCGACGCGCGGCGCTGGGGAAGGTATCCGCCTAACGCTTCGCGGCGTTCATGCAAATATTTCATTTCCGGAGAATCATCGGCCGGTTTATAAAAAGGTGTTTTGGTAACTTCTTCGTCGGAAATGGGAATACTGAATCGGGTGCGGAATTCTTTGAGTTCGTCTTCGTTGAGCTTCTTTTGCTGGTGGGAGATGTTCTTGCCTTCGCCGCTTTCGCCTAATCCGTATCCTTTGATCGTCTTGGCAAGGATAACGGTCGGCGCGCCCTTGAACTCTGACGCGTTCTTGTAAGCGGCGTATACTTTTTCCGGATCGTGGCCGCCGCGGTTCATTTTTTGTAATTGTTCGTCGGAAAGGTGTTCGACCATTTTAAGCAAACGCGGGTCGGTGCCGAAGAAATTCTTGCGGATATAGGCGCCGCTTTCTACGGAATATTTTTGATACTGTCCGTCGACGACCTCGCCCATGCGTTTGGCCAGGAGGCCTTCTTTATCTTTCTCTAATAACGGATCCCAGTCACTGCCCCAGATGACTTTGAGGACGTTCCACTGGGCGCCGCGAAAAAGAGCTTCTAATTCCTGAATGATCTTTCCGTTGCCGCGCACCGGGCCGTCTAAACGCTGTAAATTGCAATTGATAACAAAGATCAGGTTGTCCAATTTTTCGCGGGAGGCCATGGTGATGGCGCCTAAAGATTCCGGCTCATCGCATTCGCCGTCGCCGATAAAGGTCCAGACTTTGGCGTCGTCTTTTGGTTTGAGGCCTCTGTCTTCCAGGTAACGGTTAAAACGAGCGTGGTAAATGCTTAGGATCGGGCCCAATCCCATAGAAACGGTAGGAAATTGCCAAAAATTCGGCATTAGCCACGGATGCGGATAAGAGGAAAGCCCGCCGCCTTCTTTTAATTCCCGGCGGAAGTTTTCCAGATTGGTTTCGGTCAAACGGCCTTCGATGAACGCCCGGGCGTAAACGCCTGGCGAGGCATGGCCTTGGAAATAGACAAAATCTCCGGTGAAATCCCCTTTGCGGCCGCGGAAAAAATGGTTAAAACCGATATCGTAAAGAGTTGCGGATGAAGCAAAGGTTGAAATATGGCCGCCGATCCCGGCTTCAGCCTTGTTGCCGCGGACGACCATGGCCATAGCGTTCCAGCGGACAATGCTTTTGATCCGGCGTTCAATGTCGCGGTTGCCGGGGAAAATAGGCTGCTTTTCATCGGGAATGGTATTAAGGTAAGGGGTATTGGCAACGAACGGCAGGGTAACTCCGGCGTCCTGAGCGCGGAACTGTAACTGCTGTAATATCTTCTGAGCTTGCTCTTTGGTCCCGTGGTTAAGGACATAATCCAGGGAGCTGAGCCATTCTTGGATCTCGATTTCCTCAATTTCGCGGTTTACACCATCTTTAAAACTCATAAATGACCTCTTTTTCTGAAATTTTTTTTTAGTCTGGGTATTGTATTACGCCAAGTACTTATCTGCAAGGGGAAAATCGACTTCTGACGATGCGGTACTGATTTCCGTAAGGTGCGGTACTTATTTATCTAATAAAAAAGAGGTAATAAGTACTCGCCCCAGTTTTTTCTATATAACATTAAGGAAAACTGGTGCGGAAGGAGAGACTCGAACTCTCACGGGTTTCCCCATACGCTTCTGAGACGTACGCGTATACCATTCCGCCACTTCCGCTAGTTTACCTCTGTCTGCTTTCGCGTGCGAAAGCAATATGAAAGAACTGGCGGTTATCCTGCGAAAGCAGGATCCGCGAAAAATAGTTGACTAAGTATACTGATAAAGGAAAGGGCTGTCAATTCTTCAAATCCTATATTCGTTTAGTTTAGATAGTTATGTTATAATTCACACATGTCCGACATCGCCACCAATAAAAAAGCCTTTCGGGACTACTTTTTTCTCGACCGCTGGGAGTGCGGCCTGGCCTTGACCGGCGGGGAGGTCAAATCCATCCGGGCCGGGGAGGTCAATTTCGGCGACAGCTTTGCCCGGGAGCAGAAGGGCGAGCTTTTTTTGTTTAACCTCCACATCAACCCTTACCTGCAGGCCAGTTATCTGAACGATGAGCCGGACCGGCCGCGCAAACTCCTTCTGCATAAGAAGGAAATCCAGAAGATCACCAGCCAGGCGGCCCAAAAACATCTTACCTTGATCCCGACCAAGATGTATTTTAACAAACGCGGATTTGTCAAAGTCGAGATCGCCTTGGGCCGCGGGAAAAAGTCTTATGACAAACGCGAGGATATCAAAAAGCGCGAGGTCGAGCGCGGATTAAAACGAAGATTGCGGATGAAAAATTGAAAGGTTTATGGTAAAATTTTTTGCTCATGTACTTATTTTCTCTAAATAAATATAGAGGAAATAAGTACTTATCCCAATTTCATCTGAACAATAAATGGGATTAATTAAGGAAAATTGGGATGGTTAGAATCACGGACTTCCTTTATAAGCTCAACAAGCAGTGCCAAAATCCACCGCGTCGTCGGGACCTCATTATTCTTTCCGTTTTTACCGTTCTGATCACCTTCCAGCCGTATTTTCTGCACGGCGAAATAAACTTTTTTGAATTAGGTTTATATCTCCCCGGTATCGACGGGATACTGCAGGGCCTGATCCCTTACCGGGATTTTTTCCATCTGCGCGGGCCGTTTGAACTTTACCTGCCGGCCTTCGCGATGAAGATCTTCGGCGAGAATGTCTCAGTTTTGGAAACATGTTTTTACGTCGGGAATGTCCTGGTTTTGCTCCTTTGGATCCTGGCCGGGAAAAAGATCTATTCCACCCGCCTGGTTTATTATCTGGTGACGCTCGTTTTGATCACGCGGACCTTCCCGCGGGTTACCTTCGATTATTGGGGAGGTTTCCGGTATGTGTGGGGAGCTGCGGTCGTCGCGCTGGGAGTTTTATTTTTTAAAAAAGGGAAACCGGGCGTTTTGCTGTGGGCCGGAGTTTTTTCGGCCGTGGGATTTTTCACCAGCGCGGAGATCGGGGTGTGCGCGATGGTCGCAATTTTCGGCACGCTAATATTTTCCTATCTCTGCCGGATCCACGACCGGCAGATGCTGGTCCGTGCCGCCGGAAAATATGTCCTGGGCTGCTTGGCCGTGGCGTTGCCGTTCATTGTTTATATGGCCTATCATCAGGCGCTGTGGCCGATGGTTGATTCCATCTGGACGGTCGTAACCAGGATGCAGAAGGTTATTTATGTAAAATTTCAGGGGGCTATCCCTGGGAATCCCTGGGAAGTTTTCCTGGCGATGGTGAACCCCACGCATCCCAATTTTAAACATGTTACGCCGGCGTATCTGTATCTTTTTTTCGGCATTTATCTTGTTCAGCGGATCCGTAAAAGGGAATTGGAAACCGTGGATGCCTGCTTGGTCTGCATCGCTCTGTATGGGCTGGTCATATATAATGCGGCGTTCCGTTTGATCTGGGCGTCGCAATTTGAAATGGCGCTGCAGCCGGAGAAACTCATTCTGTTTTTTTTGCTGGAACGGGCGTATGTCTGGATGGACGGAAAAAAAGGGTTTTATCTTCTCAAACTGCAGATGAGCGCGCATAAGCGTTTTGACTTGTTCAAGATCTACGGAATAAGGTTCTTGATCATGGCGCTGTTTATGTCGTCGGTGATGTTCTCGTGGCAGAGGTTCAATAAAAGATTTTTTACCTTCCGCTGGGTGCGGGATTCGATTGCGGGGAAGAATAAGGACTACCTTGTTCCATTAAACAAACAGGACCAGAAAGAACTTCATCTGCCGCGGGTGAACGGAATGACGGTGCCGATGTGGCAGGCCGAGGACCTGGAGCAGCTGGTGAAATTTGTTGACGAGAATACCAAGCCTGGTGAAAAGATATTTATGTTCCCGGAAATGGGGGCTTATAATTTTGTCACGAACCGCGGTTGGGTGGGGCGTTTTCCGATGGTGACATTTACCTGGTTCAATGACCGCTGGCATGACGAATTTATCCAACAGCTTCCCGCAGAGGCCCCGCGTTACGCGTTTTATTTAAAGGACCTCGGGCCGACCTTTCCGACGGTCTATTTCCAGATCCCGCAGAACAAGGAAAAATTCGACCAGGTCGACAGTTTTATTAAAACTCATTACCATGTTGTCGGCCAAACCCCTTTGTTCTGGATTTACGAAAAAAAGTAGCCTGCATTAAAATTTGCCCTCCGTTGCAATTTCGGTTATAATTCTTATGCCTTGATTTTGACCTTTGACTTTCTTTGGGGGGTGATTTGGTCTCGACTTGAGTGATCAGGGTATAGGTGGCATGCCGAGGAAGCCTAGTTGGCCTCGTAAAACATCTGGGCAAAACTAAACGCAAAAGAACAGTTAATGTTCTCTGATGCAGAATTGGCATTTGCTTCTTCGGAAGCTCCTGTCGAGCCTGCATTGGCACTCGTCCGCGGTTAATTAACTGCGGCCGTCTTGAAGAAAACGCCTGCGGTTCTTTAAGACGACTCCAGCAGGCTGGTCCCGCCGGTTGCTTTCGCAGGCGGGATGAGATCTTTGAAAGCTAGTCCCGTTAGCATTTGTTTATTTGCAGGCGGCGGGCCGATGCTGCAAAAATAAACTACGCATGTAGAGGCTTATACAATGGCACCCGAGGACCCGGGTTCGATCCCCGGCACCTCCACCTTTCTTCCTCATTTAATTATGGCAAAAATTCTATTACTGATGACCGGCGGCGGGTTGGGGACATTGGCGCGTTATATGCTGTCCAGCGTGACCAGTCAGACTCTCGGCGCGCGTTTTCCTTATGGGACGCTGGCCGTGAATTTGATCGGCTGCTTTTTTGCCGGATTCCTGGTCATTCTCATCGAAAATAAATTTTTTCTTTCGCCCACGCGAGAGTTTTGTTGATGATCGGTTTCTTGGGCGCCTTCACGACGTTTTCCACTTTTATCCTGGAGACAGCCCATCTGATCAGATCCGGCCAGCATGTGATCGCATTCGTGAACGTGATGATCAGTGTCGCGGCGGGGTTTTTATTATTTGAACTAGGAATTTTAGCCGGAAAAATTTTTTAAAGGGAGTACTGATGAAAAAATTTCTAACTTTTATTTTTGTATTAGCTTTGACCGGGGTCGCTTCCGCAGGCGCAGAGTATCTGCTGATTCCTTCGGCTACCTGCACGGAAAAAGCATGCCCGCCGCAAGACCCCTGCTGCAACAGCTGCCAGTTCCAAGGTTGGTTTGACCGGGAATTTAACGTGAAAGCCGTCTCTAAGGATCCCGCCAAACCGCTCCCAACCTGTGATCTGGATGGCTGCGGGGTTTGTCCGTTTATGCTGCAGGCAAAAGGAAAGCCGGATAATTTTAAAAAACCGAAAGTGCTTTACGTGACAAAGTGGAGCAAAGTTGATAATGCCGAAAAGGATGACCCCCAGGAGTTTCCGGTGTTCTCCACAAGCCCCCAGATGAGCGAAGAAGAACGCAAAAAGGCCGTGGACGACTGGATGAAGGACATGAAGAAGCAGTCGGACGCCAATATGGAGAAGTTGAAGAAGGAAAATCCCGAGCAGTATCAAAAGCTTGAGCAGTTCATGAATATGCTGAAAAATGCAGCTCCTGCCGGCACTCCCAGTTCCTCTGAACAGGGCAAATAGCCGTTTTTTTCCTCCCGCATTTAAATTTGACAAAACCGTATAATAATATTACATTCTCTTAACAGTACCCAGCTATACTAATATAAACCTCAATTATTCCTTCAAAACCATGCGCGCCGGTGTTATCGACATAGGATCGAATTCCATAAAACTTTTGATCGGGGAGAAGTCTGATCAGGGGATGACCGTCCTTGAATCCCTCAAAAATATCGTTCCGATCGGCAAATCCACTTTTTTTGACGGACAGATCGCTCAGGAAGATATCAACCAGATCATCGGAATCCTTGAGAAATACAAGAAAGTCCTTAAGGAATACGATGTTACCAATGTGAAGGTGATCGCCACGACCGCGGTCCGTGAGGCGGATAATAAAGAGATCTTTCTCGACACCCTGCGCCGCAAAACAGACCTGTTGATCGAGGTTTTGAGCGTCGGGGATGTTATTTATTATATTGACGCGTACATCTCTCATAAGCTCAAAGATTCGTACCCGCTCCATACTAAAAATCTTATCATCGCGGAAATCGGCGCCGGGAGCCTGGATATCTCGGTGATGCGAAAAGGTTTTACCGTGATGAATTTGGGGCTGCCCTTGGGGACGCTGCGTTTGAAAAAGATGATGGCCAAGCTCGACGGGAGCCATGAAGAAACTCTGGAGGCTTTGAAGGAGCACATCCAGACCGATATTTTGTATTTTAAGAAGATGCTCCCCAAGATCCAGATCGACGACATCATCCTGATCGACGAGAATTATACCTATCTGCAGAGCATCCTGCCCGGCAAGAAAAAGGAGTCGGATTTTTTCCAATTCACTGTTGAAGATTCCCAAAATGTCCTGGCCGAGGTGTCGGACAAGAACGTGGAAGAGATCGTGCGCACGTACAAGATTCCCCGTGAGGTCGCGGAAACATTGAGTTCGTATACGGTCATGCTTAATACATTTTTTAGCCTGACTGAGAATAAATATATTTATATCCTGGAAGCGTCTTTGTCCGGGGCTATTTTGGCCAACATTTTGTTCGACTTGGAATTGTCGGAGAAATATAACAAGAAAAATCAGCTGATCTCGGTGGCCAAATTTTTCTGTCAGAAATTCGACGCCGATATGGAGCATGTCCAGCATGTGGCGCATTTGTCCGGCATTCTGTTCAATCATTTTAAAGATCTGCTGGGCCTGAAAGAAGAAGAGTCGCTTTATTTGACCCTGGCCGCTTACCTGCACGATATCGGGATTTTCATCAATAACCGTTCGCATCACAAACATTCGGAATATATCATCAACGCGTTGAACCTGTTTCAGCTGACGGATGAAGAGGTCAGGATCATCGCCTGTGTGGCGCGGTATCACCGGCGGGCAGGCCCGCAGAAATCACATCTGCAGTATAATTCGTTGGCCGTTGAGGATAAACTTCTGGTGCAGAAATTAAGCGCGCTTTTGCGGATCGCGAACTCGTTGGACCGTTCGCATAAGCAGAAGATCAAAAATGTCGAGGTGCGGTTCAACCGTGCCCAGGATGTGACGCTGGTCGTGGATTCGCCGGAGAATTGTCTTTTGGAAAAAGCGGATTTTGGAGAGAAGAAGGAACTTTTTGAAGAGGTCACCGGAAGCAAGATCAATTTGGCATTTAAGGCGTAAGGAAATTTTATATGGATATTCGTGAGCGTTTAATTCATCGTGATATCAGCTGGCTTAACTTTAACGAGCGGGTTTTGGAAGAGGCGGTCGATACTTCTAACCCGCTTCTGGAACGCTTAAGGTTCTTGGCTATTTTTGCCAACAACCTCGACGAGTTTTTTATGGTCCGTATCGCCGGCATTAAGCGGCTGGTGGACTCCGGATACAACAAGAAAGATGATTTTGGTTATTATCCGCATGAAGCGCTGGCCGAGATAGAAGAAAAGGCCGATGGCCTGACCAAGAAACTGTACGATATTTATAAGGGTAAGACCCGCAAAGACCTTGAGAGACAAAAGATATTTCTGAAGAAATTCGAAGAGTTGAATGGGGAACAGCAGAAATTCGCCAAGCGTTTCTTCGATAGAACATTATTCCCGATCATCACCCCCCTGGCGGTGGACCAGGGCCGGCCGTTTCCCGCGCTCCCTTCGAAAACATTGGCCTTCGCGATGGCGGTGATCCGCAAGGATGAACCGCGTCTGGCCATCGTCCCGGTTCCGAAAAATATCTCCCGTCTTTTAAAGGTCCCCTCGGAAGGGGATGAAGTGAATTTTATTCTGATCGATGATTTGATTCGGCAGAATCTGGCTAACTTTTTCCGCGGGTGGAAGATCGTCGGCGGAACGATGTTCCGGATCATCAGGGATAGTGAGTTGGGCGTGGAGGAAGAATATACTTTGGATCTCTTGAAGGCCATAGAAGATGAAATAAAAAAGCGCCCCCAGGCGAAAGTGGTGCGCCTCGAAGTTGAGAAGGACTGCGAATCGAAATTCCTGGAGACGCTTTGCTTCGAGGTCGAATGCCCCAAGGAAGAAGTCCGCTTCATTGAGGGGGATCTGGACCTGACCTATCTTTTTGAATTGGCGAGTGAAGCCAATCGGCCGGAGCTTTGTTATGCCAGTTACGCTCCGCAGAAGATCCCGTACGATAATATTTTCGATAAAATGAAAGAAGGCGACTTCACCGCACATCTCCCGTACCAGTCTTTTTACCCGACGGTGGACCTTTTGCAGATGGCAGCTAATGATGATAATGTTTTGGCCATCAAAATGACTTTGTACCGTACTAACGAGGATTCGGCCATCATTAAGGCCTTAAAAGAGGCCGCGGCAAAAAATAAACAGGTCACGGTCTTGGTCGAGATCAAGGCCCGCTTTGACGAGCAGAAGAATATTCGTTGGGTGAAGGAGCTCGAGGCCGGCGGCTGTCACGTCATTTACGGTATCGCGGGGATGAAGATCCATTCCAAGATCACCTTGGTCGTCCGTAAGGAAGAGGATAAGATCCGGCGCTACGTACATTTGTCGACCGGGAATTATAACGAAAAGACCGCCCGCGTTTATACGGATATTGGTTACTTCACGGCCAACGAAGATTTCGCTAAAGATATTTCGGATGTTTTTAACGTCCTGACCGGGTTTTCGCTGCCGTCGCGGTGGAAGAGGATCATTTCTTCGCCGTATGACCTTCGCCAATACTTTTTTGAATTGATCGACAATGAGATCAAATTTCACGAGAAGAACAAGAACGGCCTGATTATCGCCAAGATGAATTCGTTGGAGGACCCGCAGATCATCGAGAAATTATACGAAGCGTCGAACGCCGGGGTGAAGGTCCAGCTGATTGTGCGCGGGATCTGCTGTTTGGTCCCGGGGGCCGCGGGGATGAGCGGGAATATCGAGGTCAAAAGCCTCGTCGGGCGTTTCCTGGAACACTCGAGAATATTTTTCTTCAATAACAACAGTGATTATCGTATCTTCTTGGCATCGGCGGATTGGATGCAGCGAAATTTTGACCGGCGGCTGGAGCTTCTTTTTGAGATCTACCGCGATGATATCAAAGAACATTTACGGTCGATCCTGCAGTGGTATTGGAAAGATACGGCCAAGTCGAGGTATTTAGGCGCGGATCGGAATTATAGCCGCCGCAGCGACGGCCAGGAAAGTTTTAACGCCCAGGAATTTTTGATCCAACATTATGCGAAGTCATAAATTTTATATCGGCGTTGATGTCGGCGGGACCAAGATTTCCGCCGCCCTACTGGACCCCTACGGCGGGATCCTCTGTCGGGAAAAACAGCCTACCATCCGCACCGCAAAGCCGGCGATCATCGGCCGGCAGATCGAAAAAATCATCAAGGAAGTCTTGGCAGAATCCAGGGTCAGCCTCAGTTCACTCGGCGGGATCGGCATCGGCATCCCGGGTATCGTTGCACCTCATACCAATAAAATTCTAGTGACCCCAAATATTTGTTTGACCGGATATCCGTTGGCTGAACGGCTGAAAAAGGTTTTTCGAACGAAGATCGTTCTGGGCAATGACGTCAATCTCGGAACGTTAGCCGAAAAATGGCTCGGCGTTGGCAAAAATGCGCAGAACATTATCGGGATTTTTCTGGGAACAGGCGTCGGCGGCGGCATTATCATCAACGGTAAGATCGTGACCGGAGCACAAGGCGCTGCCGGGGAATTGGGACATATGATCATTGATCTGCACAGCCCGGTGTCGAGCGCCGGCGTCTTCGGGACGCTCGAGGCCTTGGCCAGCCGGCGGGCGATCGAACGGGATATCCGGGAGGCGATCCGTTCCGGGAAGAAAAGCATCATCAAGGAACTTGCCGATGGAAATCTTCGTGTGATCAAGAGCAAAGCTCTGCGAAAAGCATTGAAGAAGAAAGACCCTGTGGTGAAAGAAGTTTTAGATAAAGTCTGCATGGTCGTCGGGAAAGCTTGTATTTCTTTGCGCCATATTTTTAATCCCGAGATGATCATCCTGGGCGGCGGGGTCATGGAGGCGTGCGGAGATTATATTTTGCCGCGTGTACAAAAGATCTCGGAAAAAGATCCGTTCCTGGCCGGGATCGACCAATGTTCGATCGTCGAGTCTGTCCTGAAGGATGACGCGGTCATTTTGGGCGCGGTCGCTTTAATGAAACAAGCGAAGCAATAATATGAAGCTCGCCACAGCCGCAGTTGTCGTTCATGAGAATAAGACACTGATCGCCCAGCGGATGAAAGACGGCCTTTGGGAATTCCCCGGCGGTAAAATTGACCCCGGTGAAACCCCTGTACAATGCGTGACGCGCGAGATGAAGGAAGAATTGAATATCGACATCCGCATTGAGCGCGCGATGGGTGTCGTGGAAGGAACATACCGCGGTATCCCTATGAAGGTTTATGCTTTTGAGGCCGCCTGGATCGGCGGAACGATGATCAAACATGTCCACAAAGACATTAAATGGGTCGAGCGTAAGGACCTCGATCAATATCCTCTGGTCGAAGAGGATAAAGTTATCCTGAAACAATTTCTTTAATTCAGAACCTTCCGTTATAATATCCCCCATGAGTAGTTTTCAGTACGACCCCTTTCAGCAGGAGGCGATCGCTTATATCAATGAAGGCCATTCCGTCCTGGTTTCCGCTCCGACGGGGGCGGGCAAGACCGTTATCGCCGAGCATGTGATCAATGAGTGCCTGCGTAAAGGCGAGAAGGTCATCTACACTGCTCCGATCAAAGCCCTTTCCAATCAAAAGTACCGCGAGTTCCAGCAAAAGGCCAAGGACAGCGTCGGAATTTTGACCGGCGACGTGACCTTGAACCCCGGCACGTCCATCCAGATTATGACGACCGAGATCTTCCGCAACAAGATCCTGGAAAATAAATATTCCCTGAACGAATATTCCTGGATCATTTTCGATGAGATCCATTACCTGGATGACCTGGAGCGGGGGAGCGTGTGGGAAGAGTCGCTGATCTTTTTCCCGGAGCATATGCGGCTCTTGGGGCTTTCGGCGACGGTCCCGAATATTCGCGAGATCTCACATTGGCTGGAAACGATCCACAACCGGCCGATCAAGGTCGTCGAGGAAAAGAAGCGCCCGGTGCCGCTGCATTTTTTCTTTCAATGCCAGGGCGAGATCTACGACAAGGCCGATCAGGTCATTAAAAAAGGATTCCGCAGCCCGAACGTCCATCATCACCGGGGCGGAAAACTGCCTCCGTACGCGCACGTTAGGCCCAACCGGACCATGGATCTGGTCAGGTATTTGAAGAACGGCGATTTACTGCCGTGCATTTATTTTGCCTTCAGCCGTAAGCGGACGGAATATCTGGCGCAGGAAATGCAGGGGTTTGATTTTTTGAATTCCGATGAGAAGAAAAAGATCATGTCAATGTATGAGGATCTTTGCGTCAAATTCGACCTAACATCTGACAGCCGTACCGAGGAAATGAGATCCTTGATCAGCCGCGGGATAGGATATCATCACGCCGGAATGCTTCCCACGCTGAAAGAGGTGATTGAACAGCTTTTTACTACGCGTTTATTGAAAATGATCTTTACGACGGAAACATTCGCCTTGGGGATCAATATGCCGGCGCGCAGTGTTATCTTCGATGAGCTGCGGAATTTTTATGTCACCTTTTACGGGCCGCTCAAGTCGCGGGATTT
>CAYING010000040.1:0-17008 GCA_964364715.1 uncultured Planctomycetales bacterium | reverse complement strand
AATATAAAGACTTATCAGCAGGATAAATATGTTTGTATTGATATCACGGACACCGGGCACGGTATTGCCCCGGAGAATCTAAGGAAAATATTTGATCCATTTTTTACAACCAAGCCTGTCGGGCAAGGGACGGGATTAGGATTAAGCGTCAGTTATGAAATTGTTAAGAAGCATGGGGGAGAGATCAACGTGCAATCAAAAGCGGGCGAAGGCACGACATTTACGGTGATGCTGCCGATCACTTAAATATTTTCGTACTTTAAAAGGGGGTTAATGATGAACGATGACAATGGCAAGAAATCAGAGCAAAAGCTCAAGAATATTAAAGCGAAAGCTCTTATGTCTAAATTTGCTATTACAATTAGAGAGGATGAAACTATAACAACGCTAGCCCACTTGATGATGCGGTTTAAGATCAGCGGGATCCCCGTGTGCACGAAGAACGGGGACATCATTGGTCTTGTCACAGCCACCGATCTATTTAATTTTATGAAAAAAATGGTTCAGCAAATGGAAAAGGCGCAGGATATACCGGATTATTCCAAGGTCGGGGTAACCGATTTAATGACGCGCGACGTTGTCACAATAACTGAGGAGACAAGTCTTTATGAAATGATGAAGATAATGTGTGAAAGAAACATTCACACACTTCCGGTTATGGTGGTTTCCAAAAAGGAGATCGTCGGCGTTATCGGAAGACGGGATATTCTGAATGCTTTTTATGTCGGGGTAGGGGGTGAATTTAAATGACAAAAGAGATCCAGGTTTTATTTTTAGACGATGAAGAAAGTATCCTTGACGGTATCCAGCGGCTTTTTATCAAGGAGCCGTACGGTATCTTTACGGCCGGCAAGGCGGATCAGGCCAGGGATATCTTAAGTAAAGAGAAAATAAAAGTAGTGGTGAGCGACCAGCGGATGCCGGAAATTCAGGGCATTAAATTTCTGCAGGAAGTGAAGGAAAAATATCCGGACGCCGTCAGGATCCTTTTTACCGGATATACCGATTTTTCCGCCGCCGAGGAAGCCATTAACGTCGGCGAGGTTTATCGGTTCATCAGTAAACCCTGGAAAACGGCGGAATTATTATCAACCATCCGCCAGTCCATTGAACATTACGATCTGATCATTGAGGCCAGGAACAAGAAAGAAGAGCTGGAGGTCACTAATAAAAAATTAAAGGCGATGTACGAAATGCAAAAAGAGTTCACCTCAACGGTTTCCCACGAATTGCGGACACCGCTGGCTTCGATCAAAACAGCCATTGATATTGTGATGAGCGGGACTGCCGGAGATATAACGAAAGACCAAAAGAATTTCCTGGGAAAGGCCAAAGATAATGTTGATCGGTTAAACCGGCTGATCAACGATATCCTCGATCTCTCTAAATTGGAATCGGGGAAGATGCAGCTCAAAATGGAAAAGTCCAATATTAATAATATTATTAAGGAGATCACAAGCCTCCAGGAATGTGTGGCTAAACAGAAAGGGCTTTATTTGAAGGCGGAACTCGATCCTCATCTCCCGATGCTCCTGATGGATTCGGATAGAATAGTGCAGCTGCTGAGTAATTTGATCAATAACGCCATAAAATTTACTGAAACAGGCGGGATCACTATTTGCAGCAAGAATCATCCGGATGCCAACCATATAGAAGTAGTGGTCAAGGATACCGGGCCGGGGATCAAAGAGGAGGATATCTCTAAATTGTTTCAGAAGTTCCAACAGCTTGGAGATCCGGCAACCCGTCAGACGGGCGGAACGGGATTGGGATTGGCCATTTGTAAGGAGATCGTCAGTCAGCATGGCGGGAAAATATGGGTCGAATCTAAACCGGGAAAAGGTACAGAATTTTATTTTCTTCTTCCTGTTCACGAAAGAAGGCGGGAAGGATGAGCGATGAGAAAACAATCCTGATCATTGATGATGAAGTTGACTTGGCCGAGATGGTCGGTTTTCAGCTGAAGGCGAAGGGATTTGAAGTCGTTATCGCTCATAATGGGGTCGAAGGACTGGAACAATTGAAAACAGTCACTCCTCAATTGATCATTTTAGACATGAATATGCCGAAGATGGGAGGGATTGAGTTTTATAAAAATATATGTGATTTCTCAGCAAAACCACGGTATCCGGTCTTTGTTTTAACGGCCCGGGCGAATATGGAGAGATTATTTAAGGACTTTGACGTCGCGGGTTTCTTGGCAAAACCTTTTGATATAGGGGAATTAACCAGGAAAGTCGAAGAGATCGTCGCTGCCGGAGGAGATCCCGCAAAGATAAAAGATGCCGCTCTGCAGGATGCCGCCCCCCCCATAATGCCCCAGGGGAATATTAAAATTGATATTTCTCTTCAAGATGACCGTGTCCTGACCGATGCCATCGTGGACGCTGATAAGGCCCCGCAGACTGCGGAACCTGCTTTCGAGAAAGAGAAGAAGCAGCTCGTCAAAGATCCGGTTAGCAAACCTGTCTTCAAGAAGAAGATCCTTTTTCTCGAGGACGATCCGTTTGCCATGAGCGAACTGCGGAAGATTTTTTTAAAGTATAACTTTGAGATTGACGGGGTCGCAACTCCCGATGAATGCCTGCGGCAGGCAAATTTGTATACGCCTGATTTAATTATACTGAAGCATTTTATCGGGCAGATCAATACCGAGACCTTGGCGGAACGGATCAAGGGAATGCCTCATTTTCATAATGTGCCGATTATTGTTTATGATCATGCATGGCAGAAGACCGGGCGGGTTAACCCGTCGGGGCAAAAGGAAGCTGTTTTTATGCTCACGGCCCATGGGGCTGAGATGTTGATTAAAGTCCGCCAAATTTTGGCTGGTTAACATTCTTCAATGAGGAGGAGTACGAATATCTTCTTTTCCTTTTTACAAGGTTTGCCGGTCGTAGTGTTCTGGTCGGCGGTTCTGTCGTTTATCCCCGTGACGTTTTACCTGCTGGTTAAGAATCCTCCGCTATACCGGGCTGAGGGAGTTGCTGCCAAAGGTATTTTTATTATCGGACAGGATGCCGAGCTGAAGAAAGAGAAAAAGGCTCGCACCAAGATCGCTGCCATGATCTACGGTATTTGTTTTCTTCTTGTTTCAGGAGTGTATCTTTTAAATTTGCCGGGCGGCAGCGGTGGAGTAAATCCGTTTGATATCCTGTCGACACTTTCGGTCCTGTTTTTCTGGTTCTCGGTCTTATCGTACCTTCCTATCGCTGTTTATTTATTCATTCAGGATCCGTGGCAATATAAAGAGGAAGGGATCTGCTTAACGAGGATCTATAAAGTTTATGGTCTGGGGATACTGATTTTTTCGGTATTCTTTGCGGTCCATTGGCTGAGAAGCAGGAATTTTTCTCTGCAGACTGAGGAAATTTTCATATCTTTGCTTGGTATGTTTTTTTCTTCCCTGATAGTTTCGTATTTGCCGATTTTATTATACATCTATCTTAAAAAGGCCAACCCTTGCAGAATTAAAAAAATTCATCCGAATGTTATTTTTATGATCTATAGTGTTTGCTTCTTAATTTTTTCGGTTATTTATGCCTATAACTGGATAAACGATAGACGCGCGGGCATTGTGTTTGAATCATTTCGAAATTGATGAGTATGAAAGCAGATTTTAGATTCCCTCCGGAGCTGATCGCTGTTTCCCGGCGTTCGGGCAAGGCGATCGGCGATTACAAGATGATTGAGCCCGGCGATAAGATCGCGGTCGCGGTCTCCGGCGGGAAGGACAGTATTTCGCTCTTGCACGTGCTGCGTCATCGGCAAAGTGTTTCTCCGGTCAAATTCACCTTTGCCGCGGTGCATATCGATTTTGAATTCGCCGACTTTAATCCGCAAAAACTGATCGAGTATTTTGAACGGGAAGGTTTTCCGTATCTGGTCGAAAAAGTCGAATCGTTAAAAGGCGAGAAGTGGGAAGAGATCGACTGCTTTTGGTGGTCTCGAAACCGCCGCAAGGCCATGTTTGAACTCGCGGCCAAGGAAGGGTTCACCAAGATCGCGTTCGGCCATCATATGGATGATATCGTGGAGACGATCCTGTTGAATCAATTCTACCGCGGCGAGATCGGCGCGATGAAACCCAAACAGGCCCTTTTCGACGGACAAGTGGTCATTATCCGGCCGCTCGCGTATGAACGGGAAGAGACGATGCGCTTGCTGGCCGAGAAACTGGACATCCGATCGATCGGCGGCCAATCCAAGTGCGCCAACGACGAAACATCGCACCGGATGCTGATCAAAAAAATGCTTAAAGAGTTTGAAAGTAATAATCCCTACATTATAAAAAATATCTTCCGCAGCCTGCAGAATATCAGGGAAGAATATCTGCTCGACAAACCGTAATGACGGACCCTGTTTCCATCCTCAATTTTTGGCTCGAAGGTGTCACCGATGCCACACTGATCAATAAAGGCGCGATGCCTTTTCGTAAGTGGTTTTCCAAGAATGAAGAATTTGACCAAGAGATCCGGGAGCGATTTGGAAGTGATCTGGCAGCGGCCCGTGAGGGGCAATACCGATCTTGGAAAAATTCCGCGCAAGGCTGTTTAGCCCTGATCATCCTCTTTGATCAATTTCCCCGCAACATGTTCCGTAATAGTCCGAGAATGTTTGAAAATGATCCGGCCGCGCTCGCGCTTACGCTTAAGGCCATCTACGACGACGGATGGGATACGCAGTTATCTTTGATCGAACGGACATTCCTGTATATGCCTTTGATGCATAGCGAAGACCTGAAGGTGCAGAAAATGTCATTAGAATATTTCGGCAAACTCATCAGCGAAGCCAAGGAACGGTTTCCGCAGAATATTTCTTATTATGAATATTCATTCAATTTTGCAAAACGCCATCACGGTATCATTGAAAAGTTCGGCCGTTTTCCGCACCGCAACGCCGTTCTCGGCCGCGCCTCAATACCTGCAGAAACGGAATTTCTTGTTAAACCAGGCTCATCTTTCTAAGCATGAAAAAACCGGATTCTCTCTGGCATTCTCCGACGGCTTTACTATAATAAAAATGATTCTTTTTTATAGCAAAATGAGAGGATAAAAGATATGAAACAGAACCGAGAACATTGGTCGTCTCGTCTGGGCATTATCTTGGCTGTAGCCGGGTCTGCCGTCGGGCTTGGGAATTTCCTTCGTTTTCCGGCCAAGGCCGCGCTCTACGGCGGCGGCGCGTTCATGATCCCGTATTTCATTGCGCTCTTTTTGTTAGGGATCCCTTTGATGTGGGTGGAATGGACATTGGGCCGGATGGGCGGCGTCGCGGGCCACGGGACAGCGCCGGCGATCTTCCAGAGCATTGCTCCAAAGAATAAATGGATAAAATATATCGGTGTGATCGGCGTTATGGGGCCTTTGGTCATTTTTATATACTACACTTTTATCGAATCCTGGACGCTGGCATACAGTTTTTTTGCGCTAACCAAGAAATACGGCCGTGATATTGATTATGCCGGGATGAAACATTTTTTAAGCGGATTTCAAGGGCTTGAGACCAATCAGTATTTTGACGGTTTCGGCTGGGCCTATTTGTTCTTTTTGATAACATTTGCGATCAATATCTGGGTCATTTATCACGGGATCAAAGGCGGGATCGAGAAATTGTGCAATTGGGCGATGCCGATCCTTTTTATCTGCGCGGCCGCGCTGGTGTTGAGAGTCCTGACGATGCCGCCTCTCAACCCGGATAACCCGGATTGGAACGCGGTGAACGGGCTTGGTTATTTGTGGAACCCGGATTTTTCAGCGCTTAAATCCGCCAGGGTCTGGCTGGAGGCAGCGGGGCAAATCTTTTTTACTTTGAGCGTCGGGATCGGATGCATTTTGACCTACGCAAGTTATTTGACGAAAAAAGATGATGTGGCGTTGTCCGGTTTAACCGCGGCCGGCACCAATGAATTTGCCGAAGTTATTTTAGGCGGCAGTATCATTATCCCGGCGGCGTTTATGTTGTTCGGGCCGATTCAGATGCAGGAGATCGCGGGATCCGGGGTCTTTAATTTAGGCTTTGTCACGATGCCCCTGGTCTTAAACCAAGTTCCGATGTCGGACATTTTAAGTTTTATCTGGTTCTTTCTTTTGTTTCTGGCCGGCGTCACGTCGTCTGTCTCGCTGGCGCAGCCGGCGGTCGCGTTCTTAGAGGATGAATTTGATATGAAAAGGGAGAAGGCAGTCATGGTCTTTGCGTTTGTCACGTTCTTCCTCTGCCAACCGGCGATCTTTTTTCTGAAGAACGGCGTCGTGGATGAACTGGATTTCTGGGGCGGGTCATTTTTCCTGGTCCTTTTTGCCGCGGTTGAGATCATTATTTTCGGATGGGTTTTGGGGATCGATAAAGGCTGGGATGAACTTCATCAGGGCGCGGCTCTCAAAGTGCCGAAGTTCTATAAATTTATCATCAAGTATGTGACGCCGCTCTTTTTACTGACGATTCTAAGCGTGTGGGTTTGGCAGGAATGGTTGCCGACGATCCTGATGAAAAATGTTCCGCCGGAGAATTTCGGTTATGTTCTAGGAACGCGTCTGGGGCTTGTGGCGATGTTCGTTTTATTGTGCGCGGCGGTCAATATCGCGTGGAAACGCAAGAAAAGGTAAAATTTAAAACTCAAAAGTCAAAAATAATATATTCAGAAGTCGCGAAGCGGCACAACACTTTTTACTTTTCACTTTTGACTTTTAAAGGAGGTAATATGCGGCCGGAAGGATGGATATTTTTGATCTGTTCATGGACCATTATTGTTTGGCTGGTTATTTTCTGTTTTTCCCGCGTTGTTTTTAAAAAAAATCAATAGAAGCCGGCCTCTCCCCTCAATTTTCCTGCGTCTCGGGAAAAATTTTCTTCCCTTTTTCCGCCGTGTGTTATAATGCCCCCCTTAAAGTCGCATTCAGGAAAGATCAAAAATGCTGTCAGCCAACAATATCACATTACAGTTCGGCAGGCGCCGGTTATTTGAAGGGGTCAATATTTCCTTCAGCCCGGGCAATTGCTACGGGATCATCGGCGCCAACGGTTCCGGTAAATCCACTTTCTTAAAGATCCTTTCGGGCGAGATCGAGCCGACAGCCGGAGATGTCGTTGTTGCGCCGGGCAAGCGTATGTCGGTTTTGAAGCAGGACCAATTCGCCTACGATGAGTTCACTGTTTTGATGACTGTGATCATAGGCCATAAGAAGCTTTATGAGATTATGGTTGAACGCGAGGCGATCTACGCAAAGGCGGATTTCAGCGACGCCGACGGCATCCGCGCCTCGGAGCTTGAGACCCAATTCGGCGAGATGCACGGCTGGGACGCGGAGAGCGAGGCAGCCAAATTGTTAAGCGCTTTAGGTATTAAGGAAGAGTTTCACAGCCAAAAGATGAAGCAGCTGCAATCGTCCCAAAAGGTGCGCGTGCTTCTGGCCCAGGCCTTGTTCGGTTATCCGGATATTCTGCTTTTGGATGAGCCTACGAACCAACTGGACGTTGAGACCGATATGTGGCTGGAAGAATTTCTGGTTGATTTTCCGAACATCGCGATCGTGGTTTCGCACGACCGGCATTTTTTGGACAAAGTCTGTACGCATATCGCGGATATCGATTTCGGCAAGATCCAGTTATTTACCGGGAATTATTCCTTTTGGTACGAATCCAGCCAGCTGGCTCTGCGTCAGCGTTCGGAAACCAATAAAAAGGTCGAAGAAAAACGCAAGGAACTCCAAGATTTCATCGCCCGTTTTAGCGCCAACGCCTCCAAGGCGCGCCAGGCCACTTCTAGAAAAAAGATTCTGGAGAAATTGAAGATCGAGGAAATTAAACCGTCATCCCGCAAATATCCGTCCGTGATGTTTAAGATCGAGAGAGCAGCCGGGAACGATATTCTGGAAATCAATCATTTGAGCAAGATGATCGACGGCAAGGTAATGCTGAAAGATTTTTCCCTGCACGTCAATAAGACCGACAAGATCGCCTTTGTCGGCCGGAATGATCTGGCTAAAACCGTTCTGTTCCAGATCCTGGCGGGGGAACTTCAGCCGGACAAGGGGATGTTCAAGTGGGGTGTTTCAACAATTCAGAGCTATTTCCCGAAGGATAATAATAAATATTTTAACGTGGACCTGAACCTGATCGATTGGCTGCGGCAGTATTCGACTGAGCGCGATGAGAATTTTGTCCGCGGATTCCTGGGGAGAATGCTGTTCACGGGAGAGGAATCTTTAAAGAGCGCCCGCGTCCTCTCCGGAGGAGAAAAGGTCCGCTGTATGTTGTCCCGGATGATGCTGACAAATGCCAACGTCCTTGTCCTGGATGAGCCGACCAACCATTTGGACCTGGAATCGATCATCGCGCTTAACAAGGGGCTCGAAACATTTCAGGGAACGGTATTATTTTCTTCGCACGACCATCAGTTCGTCCAGACCATCGCCAACCGCATCATCGAGATCACGCCAAATGGCGTCATCGACCGTATGCACACAACGATCGATGAGTATCTAAGCGATCCGAACATCAAGAAACAGCGTGAAGCCTTTTACGCCCTGTCGGTTTCTTCAGTATAATATCCGTAAAAAATTGTTTTTTTGTTTATAGCGCACATTGTATTTGTACTATAATGAACGCATTGATAACTTTGGCGTTAGCGTGGAGGGTGAAGTGATATATCAATGTGATCTGTGCGGCCAGAAAGTCTCCGGGGATATGATCGTCTATGTCGATCATACCCAAAAACATGTCATTGATCTCGTCAAATATGACCATCCGGAATGGGTCGAAACCAGCGGCGTCTGCCGCAAGTGCCTCGAATATTATCAGAATGAGATCAAGGGAAGTATTTTTAAGGACGCGGACTGCGCTTTGCGGATCCGGAAGACCAAGAATATTTTTTCCTGGATCGCGGGATTATTCAAGGGAAATAAATAAGAGATATGCCGTCGACAGATCGATTGTTGAATGCAGAGTTGAAATCAAGCCATACTCCGGCGGCGATCCGTAAACGCCTCCAAGGGGGCGGCAGCCACAGTTATCTGAAGGATTTTGTGTACGGCGCCATTGACGGTGCGGTGACGACGTTCGCCGTTGTCTGCGGGGTTGCCGGGGCGCAGTTGTCGGCGAAGATCGTGATCATCCTCGGATTGGCGAACTTGATCGGCGACGGTTTTAGTATGGCGGTCGGAAATTTCGTGGGGACCCGGGCCGAAGAGCAGCTGCGGGAAAAAGCCAAAAAGACCGAAGAACAGCACATTGATACTATTCCCGAGGGAGAAAAGGAAGAGATTCGGCAAATTTTTGCGGCCAAAGGGTTTCAGGGGAAGGAATTGGAAAGGGCGGTGGATATCATTACGTCGAACCGCGAGCAATGGGTCAAGACGATGCTGACCGAAGAATTGGGTCTTCCCTCAGAGATCCCTTCGCCGATAAGAGCGGCTGTTTCAACGTTCGCGGCCTTTGTCATCATCGGGTTTTTGCCACTGGTCTCGTTTATTCATCAGTATTTCTTTCCGCACACAACCTATGATCCGTTTTTTGTCAGCACTGTTCTTACGGGTTTAGCCTTCTTTGCGGTCGGCGCTTTAAAAGGGAGGTTTGTCGAGGAGAAATGGTATATGGCCGGCATTGAAACGCTCTTGGTGGGAAGCAGCGCCGCATTTCTGGCGTACCTTGTCGGCGTACTTTTGAAAGGGTTGGTGAACACGCCATGATGCCCCCGATGGAAAATAGAAAGATCCTGGTCGTCGATGATGATGAAGAGGTCCTCGATTTACTCTCCAGGAAACTTGCGCATGCCGGCTATCAAGTCGTCAAGGCCGCCAGCGGGAAGGAAGCTTTTCAAAAGGCGAAGCAGTATTTCCCGGATTTGATGCTTGTGGACATCATCCTTCCGGATATCGACGGGGCAGATGTCGTGAAACTGCTGGAAGAGGATCCTGCTTTGCGGAAGATTCCGGTAATTTTTATGTCCGGGATAGTTTCCAAGGAAGATGACGTCAAGTCCTATGTGACCGTCGGGGGAATAAAGTATACCTTTATTCCCAAGCCGTTTAATTATGAAGAAATGCTCGCTGAGATCCAGAAAATTTTCAAGTAACCGGCCGGTCAAACGCGGGATTTACCGGCATTATAAAGGAAAGCGCTATGCGGTGCTGGGAACGGCGCATCACAGCGAGACTTTGCAAGAGTTGGTGGTTTACCGGGCATTGTACCGGACAGAGTTCGGCCGGAATTCTTTGTGGGTGCGGCCGCGGGAAATGTTCTTGGGGTTAGTCAAAATCGAGGGGCGGAGGATCCCCAGGTTTCGTTATGTCGGGAAAGGTCTTATCCGGGCAAACAGGAAAGGGGTTAAAGTAAGATGAAAAAAATCTTCGGGATCATACTGCTGGTTTTTGTTTTCGCCGGATGTGAAGCGACCGATATGCTCATGGGATGGCATAATCCCTTTGTCGGGAAATGGACGCTTAAAGATTCTTCTCAGGAAAAACAAGTCATGACCTTCCGTAAAGATTATATTTTTGAACTGGACAGGGAAGGCGACGGCACAAAGGATGTCTGGGGGACCTACGCGCTTTTTTTTGATCAGCGGCTTACGATCGACAATGAAGGCGGGGACATTGAGAACGATTGCCATCAACCCGGCTCATACTATTACAAATTTTCCGGCAAAGGACTCAAGTTTTTTATGATCGGCGATGAGTGTTCTTCCCGTCGAGAATCGTTAGGATCGGCATGGCAAAAAATTCCCAGAAACTGAAAATTTTCACGGCTAAAGAAAGGCTTCCGGTCATGGTTCACGCGGAATGGAACAGACAGTTGATGATCAGCGTTCCCAATACGGTCGGGACACTGGCGGAGGTGACCAGCGCGATCTCTTCTTCCGGGATCAATTTGATCGCCCTGTGCGCTTATTCGGCCGGGAATATGGTCGCGATCATGTTCGTTACCGAAGATAATAATGCCGCGCGCAAGATCCTCGAGGACCAGGGCTGCCAGGTTCGCGAAGAGGAAGTCATATTGCTTTCTTTGGAGAATAAACCCGGCGCCCTGCAGACCGTCACCAATCGTTTGGCCGAAGCCGGGGTCGATCTCAAATTGATCTACGGCAGCGTGGACAAAGACAGTAAAACTTCCCGCCTGATCCTGATCGCTGAAAGCAATCTGGACGCGATGATGATCATTAAAACCCAATTAGAGCGAGGCTAGTACCGTGTTACCTAAATTGTATACAGGAGAACACGGTACAGTACTGCGTTCCTCTGCACAAAATTTAGGTAACGCAGTACTAGCCTAAGAGGGATGTACCAAAACTTCCAGAAGATCAACGGCCTTCACCCTTGGCGCCGGGTCAGTCCCGACGGTTACGTCGATTATTTTGCCAGGATCCTGCCCGGCGGCCGTGTTTTGTATTTCAATTTTCCCCTCGCTAAAGAATTACAGCTCATCCCGAAAGACCATCCGCATCAGCTGAATCCCCGTCTCGAAAAAATTATTCTGGCTACATTTTCCCTCCGCATTATCAATGAGTATGATCTCAAACATAAAATCCGTTATCCGTCTTCGCAAATCAAACCGCAGCCATATATGGCCACGCGGTATCTGCAGCTGCAGCATAAAAGCAAGCGCGGCCTCACCTCCGGCGACGGCCGCAGCATTTGGGGCGGTTTTATAAAAACACCGAAGATGACCTTTGATCTTTCGAGCTGCGGCACAGGCGCGACCATTTTAAGCCCCGGATACCAGGAGGCGGGCCGGCCGGTCAAAAGCGGTGATGACCGCTACGGCTATGCCTCCGGTCTCGCCGATGTCGATGAGATGATTTCAAACGCGATCATGTCGGAGATCTTTTACCGCGAAGGGATCCCGACGGAGCGCTGCCTGCTCGTCATCGCTTACCCGGATAAAACCGCGGTCGGTGTGCGCGCCGCGCCCAATCTTGTCCGGCCCGCGCATCTGTTCCGTTATTTAAAAATGAACGCCCGGGAAGATCTCAAGGCATCGCTGGACTACTTTATGAAACGCCAGGAAGAGAATAAGACTATCGCTCTGCCGAGATCTGGACGGGCGCGTTATAAGAAAGTTCTGGAATATTTTGCCGGAACATATGCCAAACTCGCCGCGCTGATGGAGGAGGAATACATTTTTAACTGGCTGGCGTGGGACGGGGATAATATGCTGGCGAGCGGGGCGTTGCTGGATTACGGATCGATCCGGCGTTTCGCCGCCAAGCACAGCAAGTACCGGTACGAAGACGTGGACCGGTTCTCGACCTCGCTCACCGAGCAGAAGATCGAAACGAAGAAGATCGTGCAGGCCTTTGCCCAGGCGATCGATCTTGTTGTGACCGGGAAGAAGAAACCTTTTGCAAGATTTGCCCGGCATCGGAGCCTGGCGATCTTTGAAAGATCGTTTCGATCGGAATCATACCGCCGGATGCTCCGGCGGGCCGGATTTACCGTTGAGCAGAGCGAAGATCTTCGGCAGAATCATTTTTCAAAAGTTTCCGCTTTCAGCCGGATGGTTGATTATTTTGAGGATGTTAAGACTTCTAAGGGGCAGCGGCCGGTCGGCGACGGGATCGATCATCCTCCGGTTTTTTTGATCCGGGACATTTTGCGCGAATTACCCATTTACATTTATTTTAATTGGCATCACGCTTCTTCCAAAGGCTGGCCGGTGATGCCGCCGGAAGTTTTTTGCAAGATCATGGCCGCTTCCTACGCGAATAAAGAGGATCGGACTCTGACCCCGCACCGTCGCAAACGGGCGTTTTTATTCCAGAAAGCTTACCGGGAGTTGGTCGAAGCTGTTTCTCTTCCGGGAAAACGGTTATCTGCAATTAAGAATATCATGAACCGCTCCGTGGTGATCAATTACGGCTACCGCGCGACCGGCGACGGCCTCCTTTGGACGGTGAGCGATGTTATTTCTCTGCGCAGTCATGTTCCGCAAAAACAATTGCAGAAGATGATCGAGCGTTTTATTGATTCTCAAGTCCTTGTTCCGGGTGTGTGGCATCCGATCCATTCCAAGGAATTAAAAGGAAATTCTCCGACGGCCCGGCTGCTCCGGAAGATCAAAGAGACGATGGAAACTTATAATGAGAAGATTTGAAAGGAGATTAATGGCCCTGCCAAACACATCGCTAACGCTTCATAAAGATTTAAGCAATTACGCGCAGCTGCGCAACGAGGTCAAAGAAACTCTTCTTTTAGGCCGGCAAACAAAGCCTTTGTCGAAAGAGTGGTTGATGCCGACACACTCATTGTCAAAATTGATTTAGGCTTTGAAAGCCGGATCCGTCAGTATCTGCGCTTAAGAGGAATTAATGCGCCCGAGCTATCCACTGAAGCGGGCAAGAAAGCCAAAGCATTCGTGGAGCGCGAGCTTGCCAAATCCCCGCATGTGATCTTAACCAGTTCCCGTTCGGATAAATACGACCGTTATCTGGCCGATGTGTTCTACGAAAAAGAGCCGGGGCAGGAACTTTATCTCAATCAGATTCTTCTAGACCAAGGTTTAGCCGAGAGGATGTAGAGGGATGCGATTCCTGAACGTGCGGCTTATTTTATGTTGACAATAGGGAATGATATGATAATGTGGGTATGTAAATAAAGTATATGAGAGTTACCCAATAGATAACCTATGATACCTAATAATACAGCAAAAACTTTTGGGCCCATCGAGACCAATATCGTCGCTCGTTTAACCTACGAGAAAAAGTTGATCGTCACTGCAGAGGAGCTCGATCAATTATTTAAACTCGCCCCAGAGGATAGAAAACAGGTTGTTTTCAGGCTCAAAAGGAAAAAAATACTAAACCCCATAAAGCGCGGCGTCTATGCCTTTTCTCCGCTTGAAGCCGGCCCGGAAGGGACAGGGATTGATGAAATGCTTATTCCTCCGCTTTTTTTTCCAAAAAAGAATTATTATGTCGGTTACTCGACCATGTTTAATTACTATGGTTTTTCGGAACAACTTTTTCAGACCGTATATGTTCTTAATTCAACCTTACGTCTGGAAAGAATAATTTGCGGTATTTCTTATAAGTTCATAAGAATTCCGGAAAGCCGCATCTATGGCCAGGAAATTATTAAAGTGAAAAATACGGATGTCCTCGTTAGCTCTAAAGAGAGGACGCTCATCGATCTTCTTTATTTTAACAAGCCGGTCGGCGGCATAAATAGTGCCGTCCAGATCTTCAAGCAAGTTGTTAAAGAAAAAAAGTGTGAGATTAGGAAGCTGGTTCAATGCGCCGCACGCTTTCCGAATATCACGACCAGAAAACGCATCGGTTTGATCCTTGATGATTTGAGGATTACCGGCACCATCCTTAGCCCGCTTATTAAAAGTGTCGAGAAAACCGCACTGAGTTCGTTTACCGGATCGCGCAAAGGAACACTGAACAAAAAATGGAGAGTCATCGTCAATCCTCCGGCTAAGGACTCCCTGCCTCGCCGGCAGGCGGGCGCCTTGGAAAAGAGGGCTTCGTGATCCACCAAGATAAAGAAGAATTTATAAAAACCCTTGAGAGAGCGTCCAAGAAGAAAGAATTTTTATTGCCTCTGCTGGAAAAGGATTATTACTTAACGCTGATCCTTTCCCGGGTGCACGAGCTTTCCGAAGGCCTCATTTTTAAAGGAGGGACATGCTTAAATAAAATTTATTACGTGTATTATCGTTTGAGCGAAGATCTTGATTTTAGTATGAAGCTCCCACAGTACGAAGCGACGCGCGGCGAAAGACGCAAGTGTATCCAGCCGGTGAAGGATCATATAAAGAAGTTTGTAGAGCAATTCGACATGAAGATCGATGACGCGGGCGATCCCGGCCGCAATGAATCCAAGCAGTATGTATATTATTTTGTTTATCGATCAGCTCTACGCGAGGTCGAAGCGAGAATTAAATTTGAGATCGGCCTCAGGTATAATCCGATCCGCGCGATAGAGAAACGCCAAGTCCAGCATAATTTTCTGAATCCCTTTACCGGAGAACCGTTATTTGATGGAGGCAAGGTTAATTGTTTATCCTTAAAAGAGATTGTGAGTGAAAAGCTCCGGGCCGCGGCCTTGAGGAAGACCATCGCGCCGCGGGATTTTTATGACCTTGATTTTATTTTGCGTAATAAATTCAACCTTGCGGATCAGGAAGTGATGGATCTTTTTAAGAAAAAGATCGCGGAAGACGGCGGAGATACCGATCTAAAAAAATACCGCGTAAATATGGGGCGGGCTGACGCGGAGATCAAGGATATGCGTTCACGGATCGAAAATGAATTATTTGACGTATTAACGCCGGGCGAACGCGGGCATTTTGATCTCGACCAGGCGTTGAAGAGGATTAATGAGGCGATGGTTTAGGGAGCGTGAGTGAGGTTTTAAAGAGGTTTAATACGGTTTTTTTGGATAAGAGGTTTAATAAGGGAGTATTGGTATGGCCAATAATTTCAAAGAACGTGCAAATTTTATCTGGAGCATCGCCGACCTTCTGCGTGGTGATTATAAGCAATCGGAATATGGTAAGGTCATTCTGCCGCTTACTGTCCTTCGCCGGTTGGATTGCGTGCTAGAACCATCCAAGCAGGTGGTCTTGAATCATCTCCCGCAGACCAAAGGATTATCGCCGGATGCGGTCGAAACGATTCTTAAACGCAAAGCCAAGCTTTCTTTTTACAACAAGAGTAAGTTTGATTTCCAAAAACTGGTCGCGGATCCGAACGATATTGCCGCGAATTTGCGCAACTATATCAGCGGCTTTTCCAAAAACGCCCGCGATATCCTGGATCATTTTAATTTTGAGGATCACATTGAACGCCTCGACAAGTCTAATCTTCTTTTCTTGATTATGAGGCGTTTTGCTGAGGTTGATTTGCATCCGGATAAAATTCCCAATATCGAGATGGGCTACATCTTTGAAGAGCTCATCCGCAAGTTCGCCGACCTTTCCAATGAAACCGCCGGGGAACACTTTACGCCGCGGGAAGTGATCAGGCTGATGGTTAATATTCTCTTTTTGAACGACAAAGATGTCCTGACCAAAAAAGGGATTGTGAAAACTCTCTACGACCCGGCCTGCGGGACCGGAGGTATGCTGTCTGTAGCCGAGGAATATTTGCGGGAGCTAAATCCTGAAGCGAGCCTTCGCGTGTTTGGGCAAGAGTTGAATCCAGAGTCTTACGCTATCTGTAATTCCGACATGCTCATCAAGGGCCAGAATACGGATCACATCAAGTTTGGAAATTCTTTTACGCAGGACGGCCTTAAGAATGAAAAATTTGATTATATGCTTAGTAATCCGCCGTTTGGTGTGGAATGGAAAAAGATTGAGGAGGATATTGTTAAAGAACATGAAAAGCTTGGGGATGCCGGACGTTTTGGTGCGGGGCTTCCGCGTATCAGTGACGGTTCTTTTCTATTCCTGCAACACATGATTTCAAAAATGAGACCGGAGAATGGTGGAGCTCGTCTTGGAATAGTCTTTAACGGTTCACCTTTATTTTCAGGCGGTGCCGGAAGCGGCGAGAGTGAAATCAGAAAATGGATTATCGAGCATGATATGCTTGAGGCGATCGTTGCCATGCCGGATCAGCTTTTTTATAATACCGGCATTTCGACCTATATCTGGATCGTTACCAACCGGAAAGAGAAAGAACGCAAAGGCAAGATTCAGCTTGTTAACGCCACCGGATTTTTTAAGAAAATGGCCAGAAGCCTCGGCAATAAACGTAACGAAATCGGCGAAGATCATATTGCAGAGATTACAAAGATTTATGGCGCCTTTAAAAATGGCGAATACTGCAAAATTTTCAAGAATGAATATTTTGGCTATACCCGCGTGACGGTCGAGCGGCCGTTACGGTTAAATTTTCAAGCATCGCAAGAGCGTATTGATCGGATTGATGATAAAGAAATCAAAAAAGTTCTTAATAGAATGGGCGGCACGAAGGTTTATAAAAATAGGCAGGATTTTGTTTCTGCAGTAGAAACCCTGGGGACGAGACAGGCCTCGCCTGTATCAAAACCAGCCATGAAAA
>CAYING010000039.1:0-17469 GCA_964364715.1 uncultured Planctomycetales bacterium | reverse complement strand
CTTATCCCAATTTCATCTGATGATAATTGGGATTTTATAGAGGAAAATTGGGATGAGAATCTTACAAATTTTACCTGAATTAAATGTCGGCGGGGTTGAGACCGGAACCGTTGACCTGGCCAAGTATTTGGTCGGGCATGGCCACTATTCGGTTGTCGTCTCCAACGGCGGAGCTCTGGTGGACGATCTTGAGAAAAACGGTACGAGGCATTATCTGCTGCCGGTCCATAGAAAATCTCTTTGGAATGCTTTGCGTTCTGTTAAGGCGCTGCATAGGATTATCCTTCAGGAAAATATCGATGTCGTCCATGCCCGTTCCCGCGTTCCGGCCTGGATCGCGTTTTTCGCCTGCCGCAAAACAAAAGCATCGTTTTTGACAACTTGCCACGGTTATTATTCGAAACATTTGTTCAGCCGGGTGATGGGGTGGCCGAAGCTCGTCATCGTTCCCAGCGAAGTGATCGGCCGGCATATGATCGAAGATTTCGGTGTTTCCGCCAAACATATCCGTTTGATCCCGCGGAGTGTTGATGTTGCGAAGTTTAACGTTCCCAGAGAGGAAAAGGTCGCAAAATCCACGCACGTCATTTCGATCGTCGGGAGGATCACACCGCTGAAAGGCCACACTTTTTTTCTGAAGGCCATGACCAAGGTGGTCCGGACGATGCCGTATGTAAAGATCTGGGTCATCGGGGATGCCCCGGCCAAGAAACAAATTTACAAACAGGAACTTGAACTTTTAGTCCAACAATTAGGGTTGACCGATTCCGTGGAATTTTTGGGCAGCCGAAAAGATATTCCTCAGCTTTTGGCAAAGACCGATGTCCTGGTCCTCTCAACGGTCACGCCGGAGGCCTTCGGCCGGGTGATCCTCGAAGCGCAGGCGGCCGGTGTCCCGGTCGTGGCGACAAAGGTCGGCGGTGTCGTCGAGATCATTGAGGACGGAGAGACCGGATTATTAGTCCTCCCGAAGAATGTCGATGAAATGGCCAACGCAGTCATCCGGCTCTTGGGAGATAAACAGCTTTCCGCCCGTCTCGTCACGCAAGCCAAGAAGAAGATCGAAGCGCAGTATACCCTTGAGCATATGGCCGCCAAAACCCTTCAGGTCTATCAGGAATTAATAGAGTCCATGAATATCCTGGTCATTAAATTAAGTTCGCTCGGGGATGTGGTTTTGATCACGGCGTCGTTAAAAGCGATCCGCAAGAAGTATCCGTCGGCGCGGATCTTCTGCCTGATCGGCAATGATTCGAAAAAGATCCTGCAGAGATGCCCGTATCTCGATGGGATCATCGTCTATGATCCGCAGTATGACCATAAAGGGTTTTGGCGGATTCTGCGCCTGGGCCGCAAACTGCGCAAATACCGTTTTGATATGGCCATTGATTTTCAGAACAACCGCAAAAGCCATTTGATGTCATTTTTGAGTTTTCCAAAGGATAGTTACGGTTTCCGCCGCGGGCTGTTAGGATTTGCGATCTCAAGCCCGGTTAAGAACCCCAATTCCCAGCTGCCGCCGGTCGCGCATCAGTTTCAAATTCTTGAATTGCTGGGGATCCCCGCCAAAGAAGACAATTACCTTGAAATGTGGCCTTCGGTGCATGACCAAAAGTATGCGGATGGGCTGATGGAGAGCGAATGGTTGGGGAATGTAACGAATATTGTCGGGATCAATATGGCCGCTTCGGAAAAATGGGAGACCAAGAATTGGCCGGTGGAATATATGGCTAAGCTGTGTGATATTCTCGCCGGTCAGAATATCCGTGTCCTTCTAACCGGCGTGGACAAAGACAAAACGGCGGCGCGTCAATTAATGTCCATGACCAAAACAAAACCGGCGGATTTTACCGGGAAAACTGATATCCTGCAGCTGGCGGCCTTGATCAAGCGCTGCCGTGTTTATGTTACGCCGGATTCAGCGCCGCTGCATGTGGCCGCGGCGATGCGCACACCGGTGATCGCGCTCTTCGGGCCGACATCGTCGTTAAGACACGTCCCGCCCGCTAAGCAATTGCGTATCATTGAAAAAAAGCCGGTCTGCGCTCCTTGCTACAGCACCAAATGCCGTGTCACAACGCACATTTGTATGCGGGGGATCAGCCCTGAAGAGATCGCGGCCCAGATCAAAGATTTTCTGGAAGTGCATGTATGAACATTCTCTTGGTTTCGACACATTTTAATACCGGCGGTATCACAACGTACATTCTCACGTTGGTGAAAGGGTTTATCCAGCGCGGGCATAAAGTCATTGTTGTCAGCAGCGGCGGGGAATTGGTGGACTGCCTGCAACAAATGGGAGGGGCCCATATGAAAATGGACATCCTCACAAAATCAGAACTTGATCCGAAGATCTATCTGACAGCGTTTAAACTTAGGAAGATAGTGAAGGAAAAAAATATTGATGTGATCCACAGCCACACGCGCGTCACACAGGTGCTGGGCCAAGTCTTGAGCTTTTTAACAAAAATTCCCTATGTCGCAACGTGTCACGGGTTTTATAAATTGCGCCTTTCTCGTAGATGGTGGCCGTGCTGGGGCGATGCCGCGATTGCTATCAGCCCGCCGGTGCAGAAACATTTGATCAAGGATTTCGGTGTCCCAGAGAAAAAGATTTTTCTTGTCCATAATGGGATCGATGTCAGCCGTTTCCCGGTCCCGGATGAGAGGAGCCGGGAAGAAAAGCGGCGTCAGCATGGCCTTTCCGGTCATCTTGTCATCGGGATCATCGCTCGTCTGGCCGACGTCAAAGGACACAGTGTCCTGGTCCGCGCCCTGCCGAAAGTGCTCAGGAAATTTTCTAATGCTAAACTCTTGATCGTCGGGAAAGGGAAGGAAGAGGAAAATTTACGGCGTCTTGTGCAGCAGCTTGATCTCGGAGAATATGTCACATTTATGTCGATGGTGAACCGGACCGCCGAGATCCTGCCTCTGTTTGATGTTTCCGTTTTACCTTCTTTAGATGAAGGCCTGGGGATCTCGATTATGGAGGCGCAGATCATGAGCGTTCCGGTGATCGCGACCAATGTCGGCGGGATCCCCTCCTTGGTTAAAGATGGCCAGCCCGGATTATTGGTTCCTCCTAATGACGCCGACGCATTGGCTGAGGCGATCATTAAAGTTGTAAGCGATAAAGAATTGGCGCGGCGTTTAGGCGCACAGGCCAGGGAGTTTATCCTGAAAGAATTTAATTCAGACCTGATGGTGGAAGATACCTTGGAGGTTTATCGCAAGGTCATCGACGGTAAAAAATGAAAAAGATCCTGATCATTAATGTGAATTGGCTGGGGGATATTATTTTTTCCACCCCGGTCTTTAAAGCGCTTAAGCGGCAATATCCGCAGGCCGCGATTACCTGTTTAGGTGTGCCGCGTGTCCGTGAGGTTTTGGAATGCGCCCCCGGCGTCGACCATGTCCTTGTCTATGATGAAAAGGGAAGGGATTGGAATCTTTTCGCAAAGCTGGGGTTGATCTTAAAGCTGCGTAAAGAAAAATTTGACGCGGTTTTTTTACTGCACCGATCCATGACCCGGGCTTTGTTGGTTTATTTGGCCGGGATCCCGCAGCGGATCGGGTATGATATTAAAGCCAAGGGACCGCTGTTGACGCACCGGGTTCCAGCGACGGACAATCTGATCCACCGCTCCGACCATTATTTAAAGGTTATTGAGAGTTTCGGTGTTAAGGTTGATGACCGCGTGTGTGAACTTAAGGCCGACCAAGAAGCCGAGGAATATATCGCGCGGCTTTTTCAGGAAAAGGGAATAGGTCCAGCGGATTTTACGGTCGTTGTGAATACCGGCGGGAATTGGGGCCTCAAGCGCTGGCCGCAGGAAAATTTTGTCCGATTGATCGGGCGTCTGGCCCAAGACCTTCAGGCAAAAATTATTCTTCCCGGCGGAAAACAGGATATAGAGATGGTCGAAGATATTGCCGGAAAAAGCGGTGTTCCGATCATCAATGCGGCCGGACAGACAAATTTAAAACAGCTCGCCGCGTTGATGAAAAAAGTCTGCCTGGTCATATCGGCGGACTCAGGCCCGTTGCATGTGGCGGACAGCGTCGGCGCCAATACGGTCGCTTTGTTCGGGCCCACCCGTCCGGAGATGACTGGCCCGCGCGGCAAGGGGAAAAATATTCTCCTCCAAAACGACGTCGGCTGTAACCGTGAGCCGTGCTACCATTTGGAATGTCCGGACAATGTATGTATGAAATCCATTAATGTTGAACAGGTGCTCGACGCTGTCCGGCAGTTTAAAATTAAAACCGCCACCCGCTAAAATAGCTATGTTTTTTTCCAAAGCAGATCCCGCAAAGGTCAAAAGGATCGTCGTCATCACGTTAAGTAATATTGGCGATATCATTGTTTCCTTTTTAGTGTTGGATATTTTACAGAAGAAATTTCCGGATGCCGCGCTCGCGGTCGTTGTCGGGCCAAAGGGGGAATCTATCTTTCAGGGAAACCCCGAGCTTGAAGAGGTTTTTGTTTTTGATAAACAGCAGTCGATGGGGCAGACGATTGCGTTTGTGAACCGGTTAAGGAAATATCGTTTTGACCTTGCCGTCGACCTGCGCAACACCGCGATCCCGTTCCTCATTGGGGCGAGATATGTCACGCCGCCATTTTTGCGTAATGATCCTGCGGTCCATATGAAGGCGCGGCATTTGAACCGTCTGCGTTCAGTCGTTGAATTTGAAGATCAGGCATACCCTAAAACGGCGTTATACATTTCAGATCAGGATAAAAAATATGTCGATGAGATCATCCGTACTCAAATCGGCAGCGCGAAGAAATTTGTCATCATTTGCCCGTCGGCAGCCGATCACCGGAAACGTTACAGCGAAGAGGGTTTTGCTGAATTGGCTGACCGTTTGACAAAGTCCTACGGAGTCGCGGCCGTTTTTTTGGGCGACAAGGGCGAGGGGAGTGAAGTCGTCGGACGTATCATCGCCAAGATGAAACAGCCGGCGGTCGATTTGTCCGGCCAGACGAATTTAAAGCAATTGTCGGAGCTCTTGCGCCGCTCGTCGCTTGCGATCGTCAACGACAGCGGGCCGATGCACATCGCCAGTTATCTGGATGTGCCGGTGATGACGCTCTTTGGCCCGACCGACCCGGCTGTGTCGGCTCCGTGGGGAAAGACAGGGTATTTTATTAAGAAGGACGGCAACTGTAAGGCGTGTGACTCCGGCAGGGAAGATCTCGAACACCACTGTATGAAATCCATCACGAGCGATGAAATTTTTAACGCGATCATTTTTCAGAATGGCCGATTTACTTTCATAAGATCATGAAAAGTTTTAAAAATATTTTAGTTGTCCGGACCGACCGCATCGGCGATGTTGTTTTGACGAGCCCCGCTTTTAAAGAGCTGCGCGGCGCGTTTCCGTACGCCAAGATCACTGCCCTGGTCGTTCCGTCGACAAAAGAGCTGGTCGAAGGCAACCCGAATATCGATCAAGTTTTGGTCGATGACCGGAAAAATGATCATAAAGGGATCCTTGGGTTTTGGCGGCTGGTAAGTATTTTGCGCGAAAAGCGTTTTGATTGCGCGATTATTTTTCACACTAAACGGCGCGCCAATGCGCTGTGTTTTTTGGCGGGCATCCCTTACCGCGCCGGATACCGGAATAACAAGTGGGGATTCCTTCTGACCGATCCGGCGGCGGACAGGCGGCATGAAGGGATAAAACACGAATCACAGTATTGCCTGGATGTCGTGCGGCACTTAGGGGTGACTGTTGGTTCCGGCGAATTATTCCTGCCGCTGCAAAAGGGATCAGAGGAGTGGGCTGAGCATTGGCTGAAAGAACAAAAGATCCTGCTCCTTAGTGATAAATTAATTGCCATTCATCCAGGCGCCAGCGGGCCGGAAAAGCAATGGGTGAAATCAGGCTTCGCCCAGGTCATTCAGCATTTAACGGATAAATATTCCGCCAAAGTTGTTTTGATCGGCGCACCCGAAATTCAGCCGGTCGCCCGGGAGATCCAGATGCTGGCCCAGCGTCCGGTCTGGGATTTGACCGGTAAAACAACGATCGGCCAATTAACCAGCTTGCTCAAACGCTGTAAATTCCTTGTCTCCAACGATTCCGGGCCTGTTCATGTGGCGGACGCTGTTGGAACGCCGGTCATTTCGATCTTTACCCGCAACCAGCCGGGGATCAATTCAGTCCGCTGGAGGCCGCTCAGCGGACGGGGCAGGGTCCTGAGCCCTGCGCTTCAGAAGGCCGGAGCCCCGCCGGAGAATGTTCCTGTCCAGGATGTTTTAGAAGCTGTTGACGCCCTTTTTAAACTGTGTTAGAATCAGCTTTGTTTTTTGACCGGATTCCCTGCGTAATCTTTATAAGATATTAATATAATTTAACTTAAGGACGAGTCCTAAATGAGTTCTTTAAAGGAAATTATAGGCAAATTTAAGAATAAAAATATCCTTGTTATCGGGGACATTATCCTGGATCAGCACGTGAAGGGGAGTGTCTCGCGGATTTCTCCGGAAGCGCCGGTCCCGGTTGTTTTGCAGGAAGGTCATCCCAGCTACGCCCCCGGCGGAGCGGCTAATGTGGCAAATAATTTGCGTACTTTAGGCGCGCAAGTCGCGCTCGTAGGCCGGGTAGGCGCTGATGCCGAAAGCGGGATTCTGCTCAGCGAACTCCGCAAGAAAAAGATTTCAACCCGAGCGGTTTTTACCGATGAAAGTGTTCCAACGATCCTGAAGACCCGTATCGTGGCCCATCAGCAGCAAGTCGTCCGTTTGGACCGGGAAAAAATCCTGCCGGTTTCCGGCCAGAAAGTTTATAAAAAGATCCTCTCTTTTATTCACAACAATATCAATGTTTTTGACGCCGTCATTATTTCGGATTACGGGAAGGGGATGATCAACGCGCCTCTCCTGGAGGAAGTTTGTTGCCTTGCCAAGGCCAAGAAGAAGATCATCACCGTCGATCCCAAGGATGACCATTTCGGATATTACCGCGAAGTGACGGCGATCACGCCGAATAAGAAGGAAACCGAGAACGCGATCCGGAATCTTTTGATCACCCAGCCGGATTGGCGGGACCTGTCGCTGAATACCGACCGTTTATCCAATTTGGACGACGTGGCCAAGGCCGGTGAGCAGCTAATAAAGTATTTAAGATTGGAATCATTGGTGATCACATTGGGCGAAAACGGGATGTGTTTGTTTGAGCACGGGAAGAAAGCGGTGCACATTCATACGCGGGCCAAGGAAGTTTTTGATGTCACCGGGGCCGGAGATACGGTCATTTCCGTGTTTACTTTAAGCCTTTCCGCCGGAGCGAGCAAGCTTCAATCCGCGGATCTGGCCAATTACGCGGCTGGTGTTGTCGTCGGAAAGATGGGCACGGCCACGGTCACCCGGGAAGAACTTTTACACGCAATACACGAAGAAAAGACGGAACATACGTAAAACGTTTAAAAGTAAAAAGGTCAAAAAGTCAAAAGTTGGGACGAGACCATATTTGACCATTTGACCATTTGACATTTGACCTTATGAAAATTATTGGTGTCATTCCCGCCCGCTGGGGTTCGACAAGGTTCGAGGGAAAAGTTCTCGCTGAGATCCACGGCAAACCGATGCTGCAGCATGTTTTTGAGCGTGCGAAGAAGAGCCGGGCGCTTAACGATGTGATCATTGCCTGCGACGATGAACGGATATTAAAAGCGGCAAACGCCTTCGGCGCCAAGGCGGTGATGACTTCGCCGAAGCATCCTTCAGGAACCGACCGGATCGCTGAAGCGGTACGCTCGCTGAAAGTCGATATTGTTGTTAACATCCAAGGCGATGAACCGTTGATCCAGCCAAAGGTGATCAATGATCTGGTGAAGGCACTGCAGAAAGATAAATCGTGTGTGATGGCGACGACGATCAAGGCGGTCACGGATGAGAGTGATCTCAATAATCCGAATGTCGTTAAAGCGGTCGTTGATAAAAATAATGTCGCGCTGTACTTTTCCCGATCCTGTATTCCGTTCAACCGCGGCGCACAGGCGTGGAAAAATGTTAAGTATTATAAGCATTTAGGGCTTTATGCTTACCGGAAAAGTTTTTTGATGAAGTTTATGGACCTGCCGAAGTCGGCGTTGGAAACGGCCGAGCGGCTCGAACAGCTTCGTGTTTTGGAAGCCGGGTATAAAATTAAAACAATTGAGACAACGGTCGACACGATCGGCGTGGACACACCGGAAGATCTGGTCAGGGTCATCAATCTAAAGTAATTCTGAATATGTATAGAACAGTTAAAGTCGGAAAAGTGAAATTCGGAGGCGGGGCGCCTTTTGTCCTGATCGCCGGGCCGTGCGTTATTGAAAGCCGCAAGCTGATTTTCGATACCGCCCGCGCGCTTAAAAAAATTACGCGGAAACTCGGCGTGCCGTTCATTTTCAAATCCAGTTACGATAAAGCGAACCGGACGTCGATTGAATCGTTCCGCGGGCTTGGCCTGGGGCCGGGGCTGGAAGTCTTGAAGGAAGTCCGGGAAGATTTCGGGGTTCCGGTCTTAAGCGATATCCATTCCGCCGGGGAAGTCGGCTTGGCGGCGCGATCGATCGACATTTTACAGATCCCCGCGTTTTTGTGCCGGCAGACGGATTTGCTTATTGCGGCTGGCAAGACCGGGAAAGTTGTTAACGTTAAAAAGGGACAATTCCTGGCGCCGTGGGATGTCGGGCAGATTGTTAAGAAAATTGAATCAACCGGCAACCGCAATATTCTTTTGACCGAGCGGGGAGTAAGCTTTGGGTATAACACGCTGGTCAGTGATTTCCGCTCCTTGGCCGTGATGCGTCAGACCGGATATCCGGTCGTCTTTGACGCGTCGCACAGTGTGCAGCAGCCTGGGGGATTAGGAAAAGTTTCCGGCGGGCAGAGTGAATTTATTCCGCTGTTGGCGCGCTGTGCTGTTGCTGCCGGAGTGGACGCTATTTTTATGGAAGTCCATCCGGACCCGAAAAATGCTCTATCCGACGGGCCGAATATGCTGGCGCTCAGTAAAGTGGAAAAGGTTTTAAAAGATTTGAAGGCCATTGATGCCATTATTAAAAAATAGCTCACAGCTATCAGCTTTCAGCTGTTAGCAAAGGCTTTCACTGATGGCTGATAGCTGATAACTGAAAGCTTTAATAAAATGTCCATCGCACGCGCAAAAGAAGTTATCGCCATCGAAGCCCAGGCCGTTAAGGCGTTGTCCCGGCGGATCGGGAAGGAATTTCTCCGGGCCGTTGATCTGATCGCCAAATGCCGCGGGCGCGTCGTCGTGACCGGTATGGGCAAGACCGGGATCATCGGCCGTAAGATTGCGGCGACGTTGTCTTCGACCGGGACTCCGAGTTTATGGATGCACAGCGCCGAGGCCGTGCACGGGGATTTGGGACAGGTCACGTCGAGCGATATTATCATTTTAATTTCCAGCAGCGGTGAGACGGAAGAAACGAAGCAGCTTTTGCCTTTGATCAAAAAGATCGGTATAAAAATTATTGCCGTTACCGGGAACCCTCGATCCAGCTTGGCTAAGCACAGTGATGTGGCGCTGGATGTTTCCGTCGAGAAAGAGGGATGTCCGCTCGGGCTGGCTCCGATGGCCTCGACGACGGCAACGCTGGTCTTGGGCGATGCTTTAGCCGCGTGCCTGATCGACCGGAAAGGTTTTCGCAAAGAAGATTTCGCGTTTTATCATCCGGGCGGTTCGCTCGGGAGAAAATTATTGCTGAAGGTTGAAGACATTATGCGCAAAGGAAGTCATTATGCCAAGGTCAGAGAGAATACGGTCGTTAAAAATGTTTTGTTCGCGATCACCCGGGCCCGCTGCGGTTCCGCCGGCGTTGTGGACGGAAAAGGAAGGTTCGTCGGGATCTTTACGGACGGCGATTTGCGCCGCCGTTTGAAAACTGATTCCAACTTATTGATGAAAAAGGTCAAAGAGGTCATGACGACGAAGGCGACGGTGATTTCGAAGGATAAATTGGCGATGGAAGCCCTCCGTATATTGCAGGATAAAAAGATCGACGAGCTTCCGGTCGTGGATCCCAATGGCCGGTTGGTCGGTTTGCTCGATGTTCAGGACCTTTTGAAAGCGGGATTGGTGTAAAATGCGCTTTCAGTCGTCAGCTGTCAGCTTTCAGTTGCTGATAGCTGATAGCTGATAGCTGATGGCCAGATATGAAACAGAAACTAGAGAAAATAAAAGTTTTGATCCTCGATGTCGACGGTGTTCTGACCGACGGGCGGATCATTGTCGACGACACCGGTAAGGAGCTCAAGAATTTCGATGTTAAAGACGGGTTCGGCCTGGTGCTTTTGATGAAAAAAGGGCTGAAGACCGCGATCATCTCGGCCCGTTCTTCCAAGGCGGTTACGGCCCGCGCCAAGGACCTGAAGATCCATAAAGTTTATCAGGACGCTTATCCGAAAACAGAGGCTTATGAAGCGCTGCTGAAAAGTTTTAAAGTTTCGGCTGATGAGGTGTGCTTCATCGGCGACGATCTGCCGGATGTTCCGGTGTTGAAACGGGTCGGATTTGCGGTTACGGTGCCCGGCGCCCCGGTCGAAGTCAAAGGTGTCTGCGATTACGTCACGCAGAAAGAAGGCGGCAAGGGCGCGGTGAGGGAAGTCGTGGAATTGATCCTCAAGAATCAAAATAAATGGGACGTCATTTAATGAAGTTAAACGCAGGATTTTTGTTGGTATGTTGTGCGGTTCTTTTTTTCGCCGGAACCGGGTCAGCCGAGGAAGCTTCATTGCTGCCGGAAGGCACGGCCGGTCAGCAATTTGAAGGATTCAACCTGCAGGGTTACACCGACGGCGGCAATAAGTCCTGGGACGTGAGCGGCGATACCGCGAATATTATGGGAAGCATTATCCATCTGACGAACATCGATGCCAATATGTACGGTGAAACGCCGGCCAATTTAAAGGCGGAAAAAGGGATCCTCGATAAAGAGAGCGGCAATATCCATTTGGAAAAAGATGTCGTGATTACCTCGGAAGCCGGCGACCGGATGAACACCGAGTCATTGGATTGGAACCGCAATAAAGATCTGGTCACGACCAATGACCTGGTCACGATCACGAATGAAAAATTGCAAGCGGTCGGCCAGGGAATGACGGCGCATCCGAATTTAAAGATCGCCCAGCTCAATGAGGACGTGAAAGTCGATTTCAAGGATCCGCAGGCCAAGACAAAAGAAGAAGCGACCGTTACGATCACTTCCGACGGGCCGATGGAGATCGACCAGCTGAAAAACACCGCGATCTTTAATGAAAATGTTGTAGCGATTCAGCCCGGACGGGAACTGAAGGCGGACAAGATGGAAGTTCTTTTCGACCCGGCCGGAAAGAGGATCAGCCGGATCATCTGCACCGGCAATGTGGAAGTGACCCAGGGAGAAAATAAAAGTTTTTCCGAGACCGCGGTATATACCGCGGATGATAAAAAAATGATCCTGTCCGGACGGCCAAAATTGATCTTGATCATAAATGAAAATGAAGAGGGCGGTGGTACCGGATTTGATGCCCTCGGTCCGATGTCGCAGAAATAAGATGAACCTTCTCGAGTCCAGAAATTTGGTCAAGACCTACGGCGGCCGCCGGGTGGTCGACGGAGTCAGTATTTCCGTCGGACGGTCGGAGATCGTCGGGTTGTTGGGGCCCAACGGCGCCGGCAAGACGACCACGTTTTATATGGCCGTCGGGATCATCGCGCCGGATGAAGGCAAGGTGATCTTTGACCAGGAAGATGTGACCCGGAAGGCTATTCACGAGCGTTCCCGTTTGGGGATGGGATATCTGTCCCAGGAATCGTCGATCTTCCGCAAATTGACCGTCGAGGAAAATATACTGGCGATCCTGGAGACATTGAACATCAGCCCTCGCGAACGCAAGAAACGCCTGAAGTCATTGCTCGAAGAGTTGAACATCGGGCACTTGGCCAAGAGCAAGGCGTACACGCTTTCCGGCGGAGAACGAAGGCGCCTGGAGATCACGCGGTCGCTGGTGACCAACCCGTCATTTTTATTGCTGGATGAGCCGTTCTCGGGGATCGATCCGATCGTCGTCGCGGAGGCGCAGGAAATTATCCGTGATCTGAAAAAACGCGGGCTCGGGATCCTGCTGACCGATCATAATGTGCGTGAAACTTTGTCGATCACCGACCGGGCGTATCTGATCGCGGACGGAAAAATATTGATCTCCGGCACCGCGCAGGATCTGATCAACGATCCGACGGCAAGGAAGATCTATTTGGGGGAGAAGTTTTCAATGTAACGTCACCGAGTCACAAGGTCACAAGATGTTTAATCTTGCGTGTGACTTTGTGACGTGTGACCGTGTGACTAATGTTAAATAAAAAAATGGAAGTTGTTATGAAAGTAGAAATAAAAAAAGATGGATTAAAGCGAGAAATTAAGTTCGAAATTCCTAAAGACCGCGTGTCGCAGGCGTTGAGTGAGGTCTATGAAGATATCAGCAAGGTATCGAAGGTCAAAGGATTCCGTCCCGGGAAAGCGCCGCGCCATATGCTCGAAAAACAGCACGGGAAATTGGCCGAGGAAGAAGCGTTAAAAAAATTGATCCCGGAAGTTTACCGTGAAGCCATTGAAAAGGAACAGATCAATCCGCTCGACCTTCCGGAGATCGAGGATGTGCTGTTCAAGGACGGGATGGTCCGATTCACCGCTAAGCTCGACGTTAAGCCGGAAATTAAATTAAAGGAATATAAAGGCATCAAAGTGGTCAGAAAAAGTTCTGAGGTCACTGATGAAGAGATCACTAAGACCTTGGACTTTTTCAAAAAAGGCCAAGGGGATAAAGAGGTCACGATCGATGACGCCTTCGCGCACGGCGTCGGGTACGCGAGTTTGGAAGAGTTCAAGAATTCTTTGAAGCGGCAGATGGAGATCGACAAGGATCGGCAGAACCGCGCCGATGTCGAGAACCAGATCGTCGAGGAAATACTCAAACAAGTGAAATTCGATGTCCCGCAGACCTTGGTCAGCCGTCAAATCGAACGCCGTCTGCAGGAAGCCCGCCGTCACTGGCAGTCGCAGCATAAACAGATGACGGCTGAGGAAATGGACAAAAAAGAAGCGGAACTGCGCAATGACCTCGTTCCGGCGGTTGAAAAAGATATCAAGGTCTACTTGATTTTTGATAAGATCGCGGAAGCCGAGAATATGAAGTTCGATGAACCCGGTCATATGCCGGGGAAGGTGATGGAATTTTTGCTGAAAGAAGCCGCCTGGGAGAATAAATCATAATAACCAAGGAAATCCCGCTTCGCGGGATCAATTCGCGCTATAACTTACGTCGCCTTCGGCTTCCGTAAGTTAGGCGCTCATTGAGGAGGCTCACAATGAATATAAATTCTCAATTAGTCCCTATCGTTGTCGAAAAATCCGGCCACGGGGAACGCGCGTATGATATTTTTTCCCGTCTTTTGAAAGAGCGGATCATCTTTCTCGGCATGCCGATCGATGACAACGTGGCGAATCTCATCATCGCCCAGCTGTTATTCCTGCAGTCGGAAGACAGCGCGAAAGATATCAGTCTTTATATCAACTCGCCGGGCGGGTCGGTCAGCGCCGGGCTGGCTATTTACGATACGATTCAATTTATCAAGCCGCAAGTGTCGACGTACTGTATGGGGCAGGCGGCCAGTATGGGCGCTATTCTTTTAACCGCTGGGGCGAAGGGAAAGCGTTTCGCCCTTCCGTATTCGCGGATCATGATCCACCAGCCGTGGGGAGGAACGCAAGGGACCGCCAGCGACATCCACATTCAAGCTAAGGAGATTTTAAGAATGAAAGATGAATTGAACGGTATCTTGTCGAAACATTCCGGACAGCCGCTGGAAAAAGTTGTCAGCGACTCGGACCGGGATTTTTTTATGTCGGCGAAAGAGGCCAAGGATTACGGCCTCGTCGATGAAGTTTTGGAAACGATTAAACCGAATAAGTAAAGTCACAGGTCACAGGTCAAAAGTCAAAAGTCAAAAGTCACAGGTCGTTCATATGACATATGACCGTACAAAAAGGAACATTCTATGAAACGAAATTTATTGCTCACCCCCGGCCCAACGCAGATCCCGCCGTCGGTCGCCGAAGTCCTGGCGCGGCCGATCATCCACCACCGCACTCCGCAGTTCCAGGCAAGCCTGAAAGAGGCCAACGAAGGCCTGAAGTATATTTTTCAAACTCAAAATGACGTTTTGATCCTGACCTCGTCCGGCACCGGCGCGATGGAAGCGGCGGTCTGTAATCTTTTGTCGCCGAAAGACAAAGCGATCGTCGGGGAAAGCGGAAAATTCGGCGAGCGCTGGACCGAGCTGTGCAAGGTGTACGGTGTCGAGACAAAAGTGATCAAGGTGAAGTGGGGGCGCGCCGTGACCGCCGCCGAGGTCAAGCAGGCCTTGGACGCCGACAAAGATATTAAAGCGGTCTTCGTGACGTTTTCCGAAACATCCACCGGGATCCTGACCGATATTAAGGCGATCGCCGAAGTTGTTAAAAATACCAACGCGGTCATGGTCGTCGACGCGATCAGCGGCCTCGGTGTCGAAAATTTAGAAACGGATAACTGGGGTGTCGACGTGGTCGTCGCCGGTTCGCAAAAGGGGTTGATGCTCCCGCCGGGCTTGGGATTCATCAGCTTAAGCGCGAAGGCCTGGGGCTTGGTGGAAAAGTCGACCAATCCGAAATATTATTTCAGTTTGAAGGCCGCCAGGAAGGCCGCTGAAAAGACCGACACGCCGTATACTCCGGCGATCGGAATTATTTTGGCGCTGAATGAAAGCATCCGGCTTATCAAAGAAGCGGGCATGGAAAAATTGTTTGCCCATTACGCAAGGCTCGCGTTGGGTGTGCGCGCCGCTGCCAAGGCATTAGGGCTGACCTTGTTTGCCGATGATTCCTGTATCTCCAATGTCTTGACCGCGATCAACCTTCCGGCCGGTGTCGACGGGGAAAAATTAGTCAAGGTCATGCGCGATACGTACGGGATCACGGTTGCCGGAGGACAGGATGTGTTGAAAGGCAAGATCATCCGTATGTCCCATATGGGATGCCTGGATGAATATGATGTCCTTGCCGGTATCGCCTGCTTGGAAAAAGTTTTGAACGAACTGGGGTATAAATTCACCATCGGCGCCGGATTGGCCGCCGCTCAAAAAGTTTATAATACAAAATAAATTATCCTGGAGAAGTATTATGAAAATCCTTATCAGTGACAAGCTTGCCGAAGAAGGCATTGCGGTTCTCAAAGAGGTCAAAAATTTTCAGATCGATTGCAAATACGGCCTTAAACCGGAAGAGCTCAAATCCATCATCAAAGATTATGACGCCCTGATCGTTCGCAGCGGCACCGCCGTGACCGCCGATATTATCGGAGCTGCGCAGAATCTGAAAGTGATCGGCCGCGCCGGCGTCGGTTTGGATAACGTGGACTTGAAGGCCGCCACGAAAAAGGGGATCGTTGCCATGAATACCCCCGGCGGCAACACGACCTCGACGGCCGAGCATACGATGAGCCTGATCCTCGCGCTTTCGCGCAATATCCCGCAGGCGTGCGCGTCGATGAAGGCCGGTAAATGGGACCGCAATAAATTTAACGGGGTCGAGCTCTTCGATAAAACGCTCGGCGTCATCGGCTTGGGCCGGATCGGCTCGACCGTCGGAAGATTCGCCAAAGCCTTCGGGATGAATGTCCTGGCGTACGATCCGTTTTTGTCGATCGAGATCGCTTCCAAAATGGGGGTCGACGTGGTTGAACTCGACACCCTGATCCGCCAGTCGGATTACATCACGATCCATATTCCGAAAAGCGAGGAGACCGATCGTTTGATCTCGACGGAAGAATTCGCCAAGATGAAAAAGAGCGCGCGCGTGATCAACTGCGCCCGCGGCGGGATCGTCGATGAAGCGGCGCTGGTCGAGGCCTTGCAGAAAGGCCGGATCGCCGGATGCGCGCTGGATGTTTTTGAAGAAGAACCGTTGAACCCGAATTCTCCGCTGTTGAAATTTGATAATTGTATTTTGACCCCGCACTTGGGCGCTTCGACATCGGAGGCGCAGGTCAACGTCGCGATCGAGATCGCCAAGACCGTGCGCGACGCTTTATTAGGGAAGGGGATCGTCAACGCGGCTAATTTTCCCTCGGTCAGCGCCGAAGAATATAAGGCGATCGAGCCGTATATCGATCTCGCCGAGCGTGTCGGAAAATTTGCCGGCCAGCTTGTTGCCGGCCGCATCGCCGAAGTGAAGATCACCTACAGCGGCGTTGTTACTCAGTATAAGACGGCACCATTGACCATGGCGCTCATCAACGGCGCGCTTTCGCCGATCCTGGGTGAAACAGTGAATCGCATCAACGCGCTGGATTTGGCGAGAGAGCGCGGGATCAATGTTCAGGAAATTCAATCCATTCAGGAGCAGGAATTTGTCAACCGCGTCAGCGTGGAAATTAAAACAGACAAAGAAACCTTTGCAGTCTGGGGGACATTGTCGACCAATAACAAACCGCGCATCGTGAAGGTCAATAATATTTATATGGAAACTATTCCCGACGGATATATGCTTTTCATTAAGAATAATGATAAGCCGGGGTTCGTCGGAGCGCTCGGGACCATTTTGGGCGAAGGCAAGGTCAATATCGCCAGTATTACGCTTGGCCGCGAGAACGAAGGCGGGCTGGCCATCAGCGTTGTGAACGTCGACAGCAAGGTCCCGGAAGAAACGCTCGAGAAGCTGCGCAAGACCAAGAACATCTTGTTCGTTAAATTCATTAACGTTTGATTGATATGTACTTATCCCAATTTCATCTGATGATATTTGGGATTTTATAGAGCCTGCCTGCCGGCAGGCAGGGAAAATTGGGATGGACTTCTTTCAAGCTATTGCCGCCGGAATAAAGGACAGTGTGAACCCCTGCGCCTTGGCGACCGCGTCTTTATTTGGGCTCGCTCTTTTGGTGTCGGGAAAATCATGCCGCGCGGTCGCGGTCTTCGGCGGGTATTTTCTGACGACGGCCTTTTTGATCACCGTGGGGATATTGCTCGGGTGGACGGATTTCTTTTTGGGGACGTTTAAGGCGCAGAATATCCTGCGGGCCGCGCAGCTGCCTTTGGGATATGTACTGATATTCCTGGGGGGAGTTCATTTGTATGACTGGTGGTGTTGGAAGGCCGGGCAAGGAAAGACCCGGGCCTTTATCCCGTATCCGTCGCAAAGAGAAGTTTCCGGCAATGTTTTAAAGCTTCTCGCGGTTGCCTCCGGGCTGCTTTTGACGGTCGTTCAATCGATCTGGCCCCCGGATTATGACCTGGCAACATTGTTCTATCACCTATACATACCGGGAAAATTTTTTACCGCGTTTTTCGGGATGGCGCTTTATACGCTTTTTTTGATGCTGCCGATGATATTTTTTTTCGGCCTTTTTTATGCAGCGGCCCGGAAGAATG
>CAYING010000038.1:0-17895 GCA_964364715.1 uncultured Planctomycetales bacterium | reverse complement strand
ACTTTTAGCGGTCAGCATGATGATCGGGATCTCCATTCCTTTAGGGTCCTGCTTAATAATGCGACAGATCTCCAAGCCGTCCATTCCCGGGAGCATCAGGTCCAAAATCACAAGGTCCGGCTTTTCTGTTTTCAATAAATTGAGCGCTTCCTCGCCGCTTTTCGCCGCTGAAACATGGTAGCCTTCCCGCTCGAGGTTATATTCAACCAGTTCAATGATATCTTTTTCATCTTCGATAATTAAAACTTTTGCCTTACGCATATCGCACAATGTCCTTTCGTCCCAATTTTCCTTATTAAATCTTATTAATCATTTAGATAAAATTGGGACAAGTACTTGTTACCTCTCATATTTATTATGGAAAACAAGTACGTGACGCGCCTATTATACCCTAAATGATTTAATCCAACATAACCAAATTCCTACGGGCTTTCGGCCGAATCCATCTCCTCTTTGTGATGCTTGATAACTTTTCCTTCAACCATAAAAATGACATCCTCGCCGATATTGGTCGAAAGGTCCGCAATGCGCTCCAGATTATGCGAGATACGGATCAAATTAAGCGACCGCTCAATGGACGTCACGTCAGCGATCATAAAAGTCACCAGCTCACGGAAGATCTGTTCCGTCAACTGGTCCACGTCATTGTCTCGCAGGCAGACATTGCGCGCCAACGTCACATCTTCCCGGACGAACGAATCAATGCTGTCTTTAACCATCTTGGCCGTCAACGCCGCCATACGGGGGATATCGATCAATGGTTTCAAGGAAGGTTTCACGATCAGGAATAATCCGCTTTCCGCGATATTGACCGCATGGTCAGCCATCCGCTCCAGATCCTTGTTGATTTTGTAAATCATTAAAACCGCACGCAGGTCTTTCGCCTTAGGTTCATGCTGCGCGATCAGGTGCGTGCATAATTCATCCAGCTCGAGTTCGTAGGTATTGGAACGTTTCTCTTCCTGTTCAATGACAGCATTCAGTAAATTCTTCTCTTTTTTCAAAAGCCCCTGAATGCTTTTGCCGATCATCCCTTCGACAAGGTTGGAATAGTTGATCAATTCATGTTTTAGGTGATTCAATTTTTCTTCTAACATTTTTCCCTCTCGTGTTTAACCGAACTTTCCTGTTAAATACTGTTCGGTGCGTTTATCTTTTGGGACTGTAAATAGTCTTTCCGTGTGGCCGTACTCGATCAACTCCCCCAGGTACAAAAACGCCGTATAATCCGAGACCCGCGCGGCCTGAGCGGTATTGTGAGTGACGATCGCGATCGTATAATTTTTTTTCAACTCGGCAATAAGTTCTTCAATCTTCGAGGTCGCGATCGGGTCCAAGGCTGAACAAGGCTCATCAAAAAGGATCACCTGCGGTTTAACCGCCAGCGCGCGGGCGATACATAAACGCTGCTGCTGCCCGCCGGACAATGAATTGGCGGAATCCAAAAGACGCTCTTTCACTTCTTCCCACAGCGCCGCTTTTTTAAGGCTCTCCTCGACGATCCCGTCAAGATAAGTGCGGTTGCTGAAGCCGTGAATCCTTAACCCGTACGCAATATTTTCATAAATATTCTTAGGGAACGGGTTCGGTTTTTGAAAGACCATCCCGATCTCACGGCGCAATTCGGTTACATCGACCTCTTTGGAATAAAGGTCGGTGCCGTTGTAGGAAATCTTTCCTTCGAGTTTGAAATTCTTGACCAGATCGTTCATCCGGTTGAAACAGCGGATCAGAGTGCTCTTTCCGCAGCCGGAGGGGCCCATCAGGGACGTGACCGACTTTTGCGGGATAGTGAGCGAAACATTTTTCAGGACCTGCTTGGCTCCGTAAAATGAATTCACGTTCTCGACATAAAAAACTGTTCTCGGTTGCATCATTACCACCTCTTCTGATTTTTATGCCGCAAATAGATCGCAGCGCCGTTCATCAAGAGCGTGATCGCCAACAGTACAACAATCCCGGCAGCCGCATCGATCAAAAAACCTTTTTGTGGCCGGGACACCCAGTTAAAAATCTGGATCGGCAAAACCGTAAACGGGTCCATAAAACCTTTAAGGCTGAAATGCACAAACGGCGATCGTGAAGAAAATGACACGGGATTTTGGGGCAAGAACGGAATGTACGTCAACGCGCCTAAGGTGATCAACGGCGCGGTTTCCCCGATCGCGCGGGACATCGCCAAGATTATTCCCGTCATAATATTTCCTAACGCGGCGGGCAAGACCTGGTAACAGACCGCCTGCCACTTCGTCGCCCCTAATGCATACGCCGCCTCACGAATCGAGAACGGCACAGCCCGCAAAGCTTCTCTCGTCGATAAAATCACAACCGGCAGGATCAAAAGCGCAAGCGTTAATCCGCCGGCTAAAACACTTCGATCCAAATGCATTGCCCGGACAAACAATCCCAGCCCCAAAATTCCGTAAATCACCGAAGGCACGCCGGCCAAATTGGCAATGTTGATCTCAATAAAATCCGTAAATTTATTTTTCTGCGCGTATTCTTCCAGATAAATCCCGGCGCCCACGCCGATCGGGATCGCGAAAAAAGCGGTCGTGACCATGATCCAGATCGTCCCCGCCCACGCGGACAAAATCCCGGCCTGTTCCGGTTTTCTTGAAGGAAAACTGGTCAAAAAATCCCAGCTCAGCCTCGGCCATCCGTCCGTTACCACATCGAACAAAAGCACCGCAAGCACCAGCAGCCCGAAGCTCGTCGCGCCGATCCCAAGGACATTAAAAAGCTAGTCGATAGTTTTATTCCACTGAACTCTATTCATAAATTTCCTGGAACTTTTTCTTCAATTTAAAACTCACGATATTCAAGGCAAAGGTCATTAAGAACAAGACCATCCCGCACGCGAAGATCGTTTTATATTCGATCGTTCCGTGCGGGGTGTCGCCTAAACTGATCTGGACGATATAAGCGGTGATGGTCTCAATGGGCACAAGCGGATTTAAAGTAAACCTCGGCTGTAATCCGGCGGCGATGGCGACGATCATCGTTTCCCCGATCGCGCGCGACACAGCCAGGATAACGGCGGCGGTGATCCCTGAAAGAGCGGCCGGCAAGACGATCCTGAACGCCGCCTGGATCTTCTGCGATCCCAAAGCATACGCCCCTTCCCTCAAGCCCATCGGCACCGCATGCATCGCGTCTTCACTAAGAGAGGAAACCAGAGGGATAATCATAATCCCCATTACCAGCCCGGGAGAAAGAGCGTTGAACCCGGCCAAACCGGGAATAAATTTCTTTAAAAACGGCGTAATAAATAGCAGGGCAAAATACCCATACACAACCGTCGGGACCGCCGCCAATATTTCCATAAGAGGTTTAACAATATTGCGCGCCTTGGGGGAAGCGTATTCGCTCAAATAAATAGCGCTGATCAATCCCGTCGGGACAGCCACCGCGATCGCGATAAATGTTGTTAACAGCGTTCCGCATACTAACGGCAGGATCCCGAAATGTTTGTTCGTGAACATCGGGGTCCATTCTTTCCCAGTTAAGAATTCTACTATTGAGACTTCCTTGAAAAAGCCGAACGTTTCGGAAAGAAGGATATAAATGATCGCCGCGGTCGTAAAGACTGACAAGAGGCTGCATAGAAACAGCAGCCTCTCGATCAGCAATTCTTTCAACTTTCCTGTTCGCTTCCTGATAATCGACATTATTTTTCCATTTTAAGAAGATCAGGCATGTTCACGCCGACTTGAGATCCTTTACCTCCAAAAACAGAACCCTGGATGCCGCTATTAAAACGAAATAGGGCAGCGTCATAAGATTCCGGCTGAAGCGGAATATAACCGACTTCCTCGACCAACGGAGCGGCGTTCTTCAAATAGTATTCAATGAAGCTCTTGATGTACGGCTTCTTCGCAGCTTCGGCATTCACATAGATGAAGATCGGCCGGGCCAACGGCTGATACGTGGAATTCATGACCGTTGCCATGGACGGCGCAATAGGGCCTTCGCCGTTGCCGCTCTTTTCATCATCGACCGGAACCAATTTCAAACGGTCTTTATTTTGTTCATAATAGGCAAGGCCGAAATAACCGAGCCCGCCCGGATCTGAAGCGATCCCCTCGACGAGAACGTTATCATCCTCGCTGGCGGTATAGTCGCCGCGGCTGGCAGCGGATTTGCCGTTAATAGCCTCGGTGAAATAATCAAACGTCCCGGAATCGGTCCCGGGCCCAAAGAGGTGAATTTCTTTATCCGGAAAACCATCTCGGACCTGGCTCCATTTTGTGATCGTTCCCTGGGCAGCAGGTTCCCAAATTTTCTTCAGATCTGCGACCGTCAAATGATCGACCCACGTGTTCGAAGGGCTGACAAGGACTGCCAAACCATCGTAAGCCACCGGCAGTTCAATGTACTGAATATTAGCTTCTTTACACGCTTGAACTTCGGTTGCCTTGATGGGACGAGAGGCATCGCTGATATCGGTTTCTCCTCGGCAAAAGCGTTTAAAACCGCCGCCGGTCCCGGAAATTCCGACCATAACTTTAACCCCGCCGGAAGATTTCTGAAATTCTTCCGCAACAGCTTCCGTGATCGGAAACACGGTGCTGGAACCATCCACCCGGATCAATTCCCCGGCTGCAAAACTTTGCAGCGGCGTAAAGATCAAACTCAACACACTCAAAACTAACATTAAATTTCTCATTGTTTCCTCCCTGCCCCGCCACAGGCGGGGCTTAGATTATTAAACTCTTACTTAAAACTTAAATACGATGTCACCCTGAAAAAGATGTTCGGTTGCTTCCGAAGCACGGAGCCGCTTAGTCTGATAATAATCCAAGCCAACCGTGGTATTTTTATTGATACCAAGTTCGGCAATGACTTCATGGCCTCTCATATCAGTCGCACCGGTGTAACGGTCTGAATCCGGAAAAATATCCGGAAAGGCATCTTTTTCCAGATGAGCATAAATATATTTCATCTGCCACTGGCCCCAATTCGTGACTTTTTTATCACCAAAACGGGCACCCAAAGCCCAACCGTAACCATCATCAACCTCATTTAAATCTTCGCCGCTATCGACGTTGTAAATATAATCACCGAAAATAGCGGCATGCTCGATTTGGTCCACTCCTATAAAGCCCAATGGTTTGTTTAGGCTTACCTCGGCTGACCCGCCGACAGAATCGTAATCATAAAGTAAAACACCATCAGCAACTCCACCGCGTTGGGTGTTGGTATTGATGTCATTATCAAGGTCAACCGCCTTAGCGCCATGAAAACCATAATAGACGCCGGCTAAATTGGCATCCACACCAAGGTTTTCATTCTTAACCTTCACACCACCCTGAATATTGTGCAAAAAGGGATCAGAGCGGTCAGTCGCACCGTTCTCATCAATGATCCAAACGCCGGTATTAACATACCCGGTGAGCCCTTTAACGATATCGTGCTCATAATGCAAGCTGCCGCCTTCCGGATTGATGTCCGTATCCCAGAGAAGATCAGTCGGTGTCCACAGATAATCCTTCATCAGGAATTTACCGCCTGCCATTTTAAGGCCATTGACTTCCGGCGGGGCAAATTCAGCATAGGCATAATCCAACCGGATATCCGGATGTTGAAAGGAATTTTCAAATGTTTGATTAGTGGATCTTTGATCAGCACCTCCACTGGCCAAACCGGCGCCTACAACGACACTGTCACTGATCTTGGATTCCAAACCCAAACGATAACGGATACGTCCTCGGTACCGTTCTTCAGCGGCATGCTGTCTCTGCTCCCACTGCGTACGCAAACGCAAGTCCCCTTTAATCTTCAGATTTTGAACCCAGCCGGGAAGGCTTTGCTTCATCCCTTCTTCACGAGCGAGTTTTTCATCAGCCGCGATCTCACCCTTTAATTTGATCGCTTCAGTTTTGGTAAGAATATTTTTCTCAACGAGTTTTTCGATCAAAGCGTCCACTTGGGTCGTCCCGGCAAAACACATCTGGGCAAAACCCATAAGAACTGCAGTGATCACAACAATTAAAACATTTCTTTTCATAAAAACCTCCCTGCCCCGACATGGCGGGGCTTAATTAATCTAATCATTGGTTAAAAGATCTCTTCTCAACCAATGCAACTCCCGTTCAACGCACTTGATAGTCTCATCGACATACCCGTTCACGCTGTTGCCTTCTTCAATATAATGAAGCACATTACTCAGTGAGCCGATCTGAGAACGCAACAGAGTTACGATGATGTCCTCCTGCAAACTCAATGTGCCCTCATTATTCATAACCACCTCCTCCCTTTAGCAAATTCACTATCTATGGCGCTAATATACCCGGGAATGATGAAGAAAAAATTAAGCAGTTATGAATTTTCTGTTAAGCAGCTCATTTAAAAAATCTCAACAACGAGTAAAGTTTACAACGGGAATGTTATTGACTGGTTAAGGGAAGATTAAGTTTTTGTTAAACTCAATGAGCGCTTGACTTACGTCTGCCTGTCACCGCCTCTGGCGGGATCCCGCAAAAGCGGTGACCGGCAGGCAGGGAAGCTTTAGCGACGTAAGGCACTTGCGCGAATTGATCCCGCCGCATTCTTGCGAATGCAAGAGGCGGGATTATTTCGTGCAGTGACTTACGTTCACTGCGTTCCGTAAGTCACGCACTTAATAAAAAAAGCCCTGTTTCTTTAAAAAGAAACAGGGCTTCGGGAATGCGGAGAACACGCTTGTATTAAAGCCACTTCTGTCTTCTAAAATACACCAGCATAGCGATCGATATAATACATATCACAGCCAGGATATCGTAATATCCCCACCGCCATTCCAGTTCCGGCATATATTTAAAATTCATTCCATATACGCCGACGATAAAGTTCAACGGCATAAAGACCGTTGAGATGATGGTTAAAACTTTCATAATTTCGTTCAGCCGGTTGCTCGTATAAGAAAGATACACGTCCTGCATGCTGGACAGCATATCCCGGAAGGACTCAACCGTATCAATGACCTGGATCGTATGATCATACAGGTCGCGCATATAGGCATCGGTGATTTTTTTGATCAGTTTGGACTCGAGACGCTGGAATCCGCTGATCACTTCCCGCAACGGCCAGATCTGCTTACGCAAAAAAATCATATCCCGTTTTAACGCATGAATATTCGTCGACATCTCCGGAGTGATCTTTTGCGCCAACCGCTCTTCCAATTTCTCGATCCGCTCATCCACCTTTTCTAGGATCACAAAATACTGATCCACGATACAGTCCAAAAGCGCGTACGCCAGATAATCCGCGCCCATTTTCCGGACACGGCCTTTATAGTTGCGGATCCTATCGCGGATCGTATTAAAGACATCATACCCGGCAGTTTCTTGAAATGAGATCACATAATTTGTCCCCAAGATCAAGCTCACATGTTCAGAAAGAATTTCGTCTGAATCGGGTTTTACATAAAGCATTTTAAAAACAATGAAAATATATTCAGCGTAATCCTCAATCTTAGGACGCTGGGCGGTATTAACAATATCTTCGAGGACCAGGGGATGGATGCCGAAGTGCTGATCGATCCGTTCAATGATATCCACGTCCTGAATGCCATCGACATTGATCCAGGTGATCGTCGGGCTATCGCGGAAAGGGAAACATTCTTCCAGGGTTTTTAATTCTTTTTCCTGATAATTATTCTGATCATAATCAAAGACAGTAATCTTGGTAGCGAGCGGGCTGGAATCACCGATATGAATCACCGTCCCGGGAGGGAGACCAACCATTTTGGAAACTTTTTTTATCAGTCTGGCCATAGAAGTTTTGTGGAGTTAAATATAAAAGTTATTGTAACTCTCCGGGTACCGACAGACAAGCTAAAAGACAAAAAACCCTGCACCACCTTCGGCAGTGCAGGGTTTTCGTTGACGCACAATGAATCACATTATTGCTGCGGAGCAGGATCGGCGGCTTGAGTTTCGGCAGCCGGGGCTTCCGGAGCCGCAGCGTCAGCTGAATGTTCCGCTGAACCATGGTCATGGCCTTCTGCCCCTTCCTTCTGCCCCTTCATCGCGCACATAGCGCATTTTTCTTTCATCTCTGCCATCTTTGCCATACATTCTTTTTGATCAATGCGCTCGACCTCTTTGACCAAATTAAGATTTTTGTCATATTTGGCCAGCTTTCCACAGCTGCTCACGACAATGCCGCCGTCACTGGTAGCGACGATGGAATGGGACGTCCTGCACTTTGACATCATCATCCCGTGCATGGGACACATCCCCTTGCCGCCTTTGCCCGTCATCTTGCCGGTCAAAGGACACATCATCGCTTTTTCTTCCGCATGCGACATGGTTGAAAGACCCAGCACAAAAATACTGATCACCAATATCTTCGCTAATGCTTTCATATGACCCTCCCTTTTTTTATTCAACGCCGATACCGTATTCATAAACCAATCGGCCGCCATTATACGCAGCGGTCAGAACAAATACTACAATAATCCCCGATAAAATCAAAAAAGTAAAACGGCTGAACTTGACAGAGAATCTCCTCTCAAGAAAAAGAAGACTTACTGCGGCAAGCGAGAGGCCTAACGTCAAAAAGGCAAAATTCTGGTGAGTTCGCGCAACCGGGTGATGTAATTTGTATTTTTGAAGTTCCCATAGCCCGGTCTGCACCGCGAGCAGTGTCATGAGCGAAGCAAAAATAAAAACATATTTTGCCGCCTGGTGGAAGCTTTCCTTCTTTCCGCCTAGGCTGATCGCCTCAAACACGAACGCCGTGACAAACAAGGCTATGGGAAAATGTACAACTGCAGGATGAATATGAAGAACGCTATTCATCAAAAAGGCTTACTTGGCCTCGGCTGCCATCGACGCTTCGATCTTTTGGACAGCTGCGGCAGGATCCTTCAAAAAATCCTTTTCACACGCTGGGCAGCACAGTTTATATTGCTTGCCGTCATACTCGACAACTTTCCCTTCACCCATTTCACCGATCTTCTCTCCGCTGATAGGGCAGATCTTATTGTCGACCACAACCACTTCTGCTGCCTGTTCGGCAACAGCTTCAACCGCTTCTTCAGCAGCAACGTTCAAGGTTTCACCCATGTCCATTGCGGCATCAGTTCCCTCTACCACAGCAGCGTCCCTGGTCTCATCCATTTTCATACTGCCTTGTTCGGCAGCGATGACATAGCCGGCAAAAAGGCCGACGACAGCCACCAAGATTAACAACTTCGACTTCATTTTACTCCTCCTTCTTTGGTTTGTTGTTGATGGTCAAATTCCCTGATTTGACTTATTCAATTTTTTATACATCTCGCAGGTAAAACAATATCCCAACCATGCGGAGATCAGGAATAAACATCCTAAAACCAGCGAAAGCCATTTGCCCCAGCTGACGAACGCGGCAACGATCATTAAGATCCCCACCACGGTCCGGCTGAAGCGCTCTTCCGGTTTCATATTATTAGGCCCTATTTCCAAAGGAAAACTTCCCCTGCTTCATTTCAAAATACCGTAGCAACCCAACCGCCCCAATATGTGAAAAAGGAACCGCCGTAAGGACGATTCCTGTCTTAACCATTGACCTGGTATTGAAATACAATAATACGCAAATTCAGGAAATTGTCAATGGCAAAACTACAGGCAAAACTTCACAAAAAGCCTTATTGCGAAACAGGCGCCGGAGCGGCTTCACCCTCAGGCAAGGCATCGACCGGAGCTTCCATAGTTTCAGCCGGCATCGCTTCAGCCCCTTCTTCTTCCACTTCGCCTTCCGGGGTCAAAATTTCAAGCGCGATGATCTCGGCGACCTTTTTTCCTTCAGCTTCCTTATAATAGATCTCGATATTATCGTCCTTTTTCAGATCAGCCAAAGCTTGCACATTATTAAATTCCGCCGTCGCCGGGACCTGATAGGTCACTTCCACTTCAGCATCTTTATCGTAATCATATTCCAAAACGGCCAATTGATCGCCAGAAATGCTTGCGACCGTTCCGTAGGAATAATTGACATCTTCAGCTGCCTCGGGCGCTGGAACAGCTTGGGCGGCGTTATCGCCTTCCACATTAATGGTCTCGGCTTCCCCGTTAACAGCCTCTTGAGCCGATAACTGTCCGGCTGCGGTAAAAATTAAAGATGCGGTGACGGTTAATAAATAAAAATAGCGTTTCATTAAAAAACTCCTTTCGTTAATCCGAAATTTAAATACTGAGGCAACTATTTTACCATAATTTACACTTTTGCAACTGCGACTTTTTTATACTCGGCGCGCCTCCAAAGTCAAGGCCGCGAGCTCGTCGACGATACTCTTTTTAAGGGCCTGCGCCGGCAAACGCCAGCGCCAATTTCCCTTTAAAGTGCCGGGGACATTCATCCGCGCCGGTTTTCCCAAACCCAAAACATCCTGAACCGGAAGGATCGCGACATCCGCGGCTGAACTCATCGCCAGCCGGATCAAATCCCAATGAACCGTTTTCGAAGATGTCTCTTTTCCTAAATATCCAGCAACATTGACTTTTTCTTCCTCACGGGCATCGTATTCAAACCAGCCCCGGGTCGTATTATTATCATGTGTTCCCGTATAAACCAAACAATTTTGAACGTAATTGTGCGGCAGATACGGATTGTTCTGCATATCATCACCGAAGGCGAACTGCAGGATCTTCATCCCCGGAAAACCGAAGCGGTTCATCAGATCCCTGACATCCTGGGTAATGATCCCCAGGTCCTCGGCGATGATCGGGATCATCGGGAACTTACCGAGAAGGACATGAAAAAAATCCTCCCGCGGCCCTTCCGCCCAATATCCGTTGACCGCTGTTTTCTCCGCGACCGGGATCTCCCAATACGCCGCAAAACCGCGAAAATGATCCACCCTGACATGGCCGAACAATTCCAGATTATGCGCGATCCGCCGGATCCACCATTCATAACCGGAATTCTTCAGCTGCGCCCAATCGTAGACGGGATTGCCCCACCGCTGCCCGGTTTCGCTGAAATAATCCGGCGGAACACCGGCGACGAATTTTGGTTCCCCGTCAGCATCCAGTTTAAAGAACTGCCGGTTCGTCCAAACCTCGGCGCTGTCATGGTTCACATAGATCGGGATATCGCCGATGATCTCGACCCCTTTTCCCCGGCAATAATCTCGCAGATTCCGCCATTGTTTAAAAAATAGAAACTGCAAGAATTTTACCGGCTCAATTTCTGAAGAAAATTTCCGTTCAGCCTGCCGGAGGTCATCACTGTTACGGTCCCGCAACTGCGCCGGCCACTGTGTCCACGATTGACCTTTCAGATGGGTCTTCAGGGTAATAAAAAGCGCGAAATCGTCCAGCCAATATTTCTCCTTTTGACAAAAAATTTGATACTCGGCATTCTCAAAAACCTTTGACTTGGCATTCTTATACGCAATGGTAAAGAGTTTCTTCTTATACGCGATCACTTCCGCATAATCGACCTTACTGCGGGAAAATAGCGGAATATTCTTAATGTCCGCCGGAACAAGCCATCCATCCCGCACCAACAGTTCAGGACTGATGAAGAATTCATTGCCGGCAAAAGCCGATAAACAGCTGTACGGCGAATGATGGTTCACCGCGTCGGTGGGATTCAAGGGCAGGATCTGCCAATATTTCTGACGGGAGTCGGCAAGAAAATCGGCGAACCGGCAGGCGTCAGGGCCGAAATCTCCGATCCCGAAACGGGACGGGAGCGATGTGACGTGCAGCAATATACCGCTTCCTCTTTTCATAGATTATCACACGACTTTGACCTGCAGGATCTGCCCGAGGCTGTCGAAGGTCGAAATCCAGCGCTGGGCCATATGATCACTGAGAGAGCTTCTTTGTTTTCCTATATAAAATTTTTTACCCATCGAGAAATAAATATTCTGCGCCTTCCAAAGATCCAGTTCCAGGTTCAGCAGGTTAAAATTCCTGAGCAGGATCACAATCGTTTCCATCAGCGGAATATCATCCGGCCGGTCGATGAATTGGTTCATCAATCCCGCGACCCGGCGGCCGGCGACAAAACTTAAACCGGACCGGTCGCGTTCAAACGACCAGCGCTTCATTTCCGCGATGAGCTTTTTAACGCTCTCGAGGTCCACCGGTTCCTGTTCAAGCGCTTCGCACAGGTCGCGGTTCAAGACATACTCGACGACCGTCGCCAACGTTTTCGGCAGCTGCAGCTGAATGTCCTCCTTGATCTGCAATAAAGAATATTGATTCTCGTAGATCTGCCGGAACGACGTTTCGATCTCATCCGTCGCAAATTTTAAAACCTCCAGGAGAACTTTTTGCTGTTCCAATTTAAACAAATGCCACAGTGAATAATTATGCAGGCCGAAATAAGTATTAATCAAATTGATCGCTTCCGGGATATTGCTGCCCATAAAAACCTTCAGGATCTCGCTGTAAACCGGAAAAAAATCCGACTCGGATTTAAAGACCTCCACACCGCCCAAAAGATTATGATCGCCCAAATGAATAACGGCAAAACAAACAGGAATTTTTTCCCACGTGATATCCGATGTGACAACGCCCCGTCCGATAGCCAAACGGTTTCGCCCGGACTCTTTCCGCTCGTATTGTTCACTGTCGATGGAATAACAATATAATTGCTGATGCTGCGGGTATTCTTCAAAAAGGGACGTTAGCGCATAATGCCCGCCGACACGCAACAGGTCAACGACCGACGGCTTGACCATCGTGCGGTAAATCGCGGCTCCGTTTTTGTATTCAGAAATATTGCTCTTGGCCTTTTCGAGGATATTCACGAACACCGGTTCAAAATCATTGCCGTCAATGTCCTTGACCAACTGGATTACGCGTGCGGCGTACTTGAGAATCTGCACTGTCTCAATCCCGGAAATGTCATCGAAAAACCATCCGCAGCTGGTATACATCAGTTGGGCGTTGTGTTGAACTTCCAGGAGACGCAGGACTTTAACCTTTTCGGCATCCGTCAAGACCTTTGACGCCTGTGCCGTAAAAAATTCCTCGACGTTGCTGCGGCTGCGGTCCAGAATCACCTTGATATAAGCGTTCCGCGCCTCCCAGGGGTCCTTGAGCAAATCTCGCATATAGTTTTCATAAACAGCGCTACTTTGGTCCCTCAACCAATTCAAAGCATCCCGCAACGGCTTGCGCCACTCCTGATGCCAGGCAGCCTGCGAACCGATCCGGCATCCGCAATTGCTCCGCCAACGTTCAACACCATGCGCGCAGCTCCAGGATGTCGCCTCATGGATCTCAGCTTCCTGGGTAGGGGGATATTTTTCCAAATAATCCCCATAGATCGTCACATTCACTAAATCATTAACATCAATGAAATAAAGGCAATAAGCCAAACCCATATCCCCGAACTTATGATGATGCCCATAAGTTTCGCCATCGGTCGCAATATGCACAAGTTGATTCTCATCCGAATGCTGGACAAACCCGTTCATCAGCCGGCTGGCAAAATTCTCTCCGCTACTTAAAAGTCCCTCAAAAGCGACTGCTTGGGAGATCGGCCCGTCGTAGAAAAATATGCTTATCGTACGCCCCGACGGCAAGGTGCAGATATAAGGTGTTTTGGGGTCGAACGGATGTTCAGGCGTAATGGTCCGCCAGCGGCCGTGGTCATTGACCTTGCTGACACGTTTGGCTTGATGCGGAGCTAGGATGGTAAATTTAATCCCACACTCAGCCATGATATCAAGCGTTTCAAGATCGACCGCGGTTTCCGCCAACCACATCCCTTCCGGTTTGCGGCGGAAACGCGATTCAAAATCCTTGATCCCCCAGATCACCTGAGTGCGTTTATCCCGGGAATTCGCGAGCGGCATAATCATATGGCTATAAACCTGTGCCATCGCCGAACCATGCCCCTTAAAATTCTGCAGGCTCATCCGGTCAGCCTCCAGGATCGCCGCGTACGTTTCCGGATCTTTTCGTTCCATCCAGGATAAAAGGGTCGGCCCGAAATTAAAACTGATCTTGGAATAATTATTGATAATGTCGATGATGCGTTTGTTGGCATCCAAAATGCGGGAGGCGGCATTGCGGGCGTAACACTCCGCCGTGATGCGATGGTTCCAGTCATGATACGGCTGAGCGGATTCCTGAACCTCAACCTCTCCTAACCAGGGGTTCTCACGGGGAGGCTGATAGAAATGACCATGGATACAAATATACTTTTCGCCCAAGGGGAGAACTCCGATTTCTGAAAAAATGGCTCAGACAATTACATTGCCTGAGCCATAAAAATCGCTTGCTTAATGTAAAATTATATACGGCTTGCGGCTCTGCCGCGGGTTCTGGCTTTGGCCTGAGCTGCGGATGCTTCTTCTTGCGCACCGTTTTCAATGTTCTGAATGGTGCTGCGAAAAGCGTCCAATTCACTTTCGGCCAATCCGACAAATTCTTTTTTATTCTTTGAAGAATAATTGATCTTGTCTTCACGGGCCAGCCATCCCAAGGCCTGGAAAACCACTGCGTCCTTTTCCCTCAAAAGACGGGCCAGATCGGAAACGCAAGTTTCACCGTTCTTACCCAAGTATTGCCATGTTCTTCCTGCTGTTTCAATGATCTGTTCTTTCATTTTGAGCCTCCTCCATGATTTAAGATTGGAATAATAGAATTTTAGAATAAAGTGAAATTTATTCTAATACCGCAAGCACAACTAGTCAAGATGTTTGCACGCTCAGACTGACCCGACTTTTTTCCACCCTGCCTGTCACCGCCTCTGGCGGGATCCCGCAAAGCGGTGACCGGCAAGCAGGTCCCGGGGTGGGCTTATTGCTTCTTTAAGAAAAGGATCCCCAGGGGTGGAAGATTCACCAGCACTGAATGCGGTTGGCCGTGATAGCCGACATTCTCGCTCTGTTTGCCGCCCAAATTCCCATGCCCGCTGCCGCCGTATTCTTTGGCGTCGCTGTTCAGTATCTCTTCCCAATATCCACCTTCCGGAACGCCGGCGCGGTAATCAAAGTGTGTCGTGGGCGTAAAGTTACAAACAACAACGATCTTGTCTTCCGGCCTGTACCCTTTGCGCATAAAGATCAAGATACTTTGATCGTAATGGCTGATATCGACCCACTGAAAACCTTCGTGTGAAAAATCGATCTCAAATAAAGCCTTTTCCTTCCGGTAAAGCCGGTTCAGGTCCTTCATCCATTGAAGGACCCCTCGATGGGTCGGATAGTTCAGCGCATGCCATTCCAGGCTGGTTTCATGGTTCCATTCGATCCATTGGCCGAATTCGTTGCCCATAAAAAGCAGTTTCTTGCCAGGATGAGCGTACATATAACCCAGAAGCAACCGCAGGTTGGCGAACTTCTGCCAATCGTTCCCGGGCATTCTCCCGAAGAGTGAACCTTTTCCGTGAACCACTTCATCGTGGGACAAAGACAGGACAAAATTTTCCGTAAAAGCATACAGCAAACTGAAAGTAAGGTCATTCTGATGATATTTACGGTAAACGGAATCTTTGGAAATATACACGAGCGTATCGTGCATCCACCCCATGTTCCATTTCATCCCGAATCCGAGCCCGCCCAAATACACCGGCCGCGAAACACCTGTCCAAGCCGTCGATTCCTCGGCGAAGGTTTGCACATCCGGAAAATATTCATAGACGACCTGATTAAAACGCTTCAAAAATTCAATGGATTCAAGATTTTCTTTCCCGCCGTATTCATTGGGTATCCATTCGCCGTCCTTGCGGGAATAATCAAGATAAATCATTGAAGCGACCGCGTCCACCCGCAGCCCGTCGACATGATATTTGTCCAGCCAGTACAGCGCGCTTGAGATCAAAAACTCGCGTATCTCGTGCCGACCGTGGTTAAAAATATAACTGCGCCAATCCGGATGGAATCCTTTTCTCGGGTCATCATGTTCAAAAAGATGCGTCCCGTCAAAATACGCCAACCCGTGCTCATCCGACGGAAAATGCGACGGCACCCAATCCAGGATCACGCCGATCCCGCTCTGATGCAGGCAATCGACCAGATACATAAAATCCTGCGGCGTGCCGTAACGGCTCGTCGGCGCAAAATAACCGACGCTTTGATATCCCCAAGACCCGTAGAACGGATGTTCCATCACCGGCAGAAATTCCACGTGGGTAAACCCAATATCCCGCACATAATTGGCCAGCTGCTGCGCCATCTCACGGTACGTCAACGAGCGGTTATGTTCCTCGACGACACGCCGCCAGGAGCCGAGATGAATTTCGTAAATAGCGATCGGGGCATTTAAATTATTGTGCTGCCGACGCTGCTTCATCCAGGATTCATCATTCCACTTATAATCGAGGTCCCAAACAACGGAAGCGGTTTTCGGAGGGATTTCAAAATAATTGGCGAACGGATCAGTTTTCTCGGCGGCAAAACCGTTGTGCTTTGAGACAATATAATATTTATAGATCTCGCCCTTGGTTATGCCGGGAACAAATCCCTCAAAGATCCCTGAAGAATCCCAGCGCACCGCCAGTTTATGCGACTCGCGGTTCCAGCCGTTAAAATTCCCGATGACCGAAACACTCTCGGCATTCGGCGCCCAAACAGCAAAATACGTTCCCTTCACACCGTCAAATTCGGCGATGTGCGCGCCTAATTTGTTGTATAAATGGAAATGATTTCCTTCCTTGAAAAGATAAACATCGTGGTCAGTGATCAAACTTTTGCCGTGGATCACCGGGTCTGAATTCCGCGCCTGGCGGGTAGTCTGAGTTTTAGATATGTGCTTAGCCATTCCTAATTTCTCTGTAATCGTAAGATGTGTACTGGCAATATGTAAGGATTCAGCTCAACGTAGTTCCAATCTCCCTGCCAAATATACTCGCTCCCGGTCATCAGGTCAACTAATTTATACGGCTGGTCAAAACCGACCCCAAAATCCGCCAGCGGCACCTTCACCCAGCCGGATTGGGTATGAAGCGGGTCCAAATTGATCACGACCAGGATAACATTGGAAGAATCCTCGGATTTTTTATAATAGACCAGCAGATTTTCATTATCCACATCGGAAAACTTAAGATTCCAGGTCGCATGCAGTGCAGGGTTATTTTTGCGGATCTTATTCAAACGGGCGATGATCCCTTTGAGATTGCCGTTCTGGTCCCAATCCCATTGCTTCAGTTCATATTTCTCGGAATTCAAATATTCCTCCCGGCAGGGGATCGCTTCTGAATTACACAACTCATAGGCCGGGCCGTAAATTCCATAATTCGACCCCAAAGTCGCCGCCAAGATCAGCCGGGTAATAAAAACACACGTTCCCCCCTGCTGCAGATGATACGGCAGGATATCGTGCGTATTGGGCCAAAAATTCGGGCGGAAATATTCCCGCATCGGTGTCTGGGTCAGTTCAGTCAAATACTGTTTTATCTCCCACTTCGTCGTTCGCCACGGAAAATACGTCATGGATTGGGAAAATCCGATCTTCGCTAACTGTTTCATAACTTTAGGCCGAGTGAACGCCGCGGACAGAAATATCACATCTGGATATTCATTCTTGATCTGCGACAAAAGCCATTTCCAAAAAGCGAACGGCTTTGTATCCGGATTATCCGCGCAGAATATTTTGATCCCGCGCTTGGCCCAAAAGACAACAATGCTTTTCAACTCTTCCCAGAGGGCTTTTTGATCGGGTGTCGCAAAATTAAAAGGAAGAATATCTTCATATTTTTGAGGAGGATTTTCGCCGTACTGCAATGTCCCGTCGGGGCGCCAAATAAACCATTCCGGATGCTGTTTCACGTAAGGATGATCAAATGAACATTGAAGGGCTAAATCCATAGCCACTTCCAGACCCAACCCTTCTGCTCTCTTGATAAAATTCATAAAATCATCCATGGTCCCCAATTCAGGATGAACGGATTTATGCCCGCCGTTACGATTGCCGATCGCCCACGGAGAACCCGGGTCTTCCGGTAAACAATCGTGCGTATTAT